>JANNDW010000051.1:0-21076 GCA_031378125.1 Methylibium sp.
GCGTTGATGTGCACCACCGTGCCGCCCGCGAAGTCGAGCGCACCCCATTGCCAGACCAGGCCGGCCTTGCCGTTCATCGCGTCGACCACTTCCTTGCTGGCGTAAGCGTCCGGGCCCATCCAGAACCAGACCATGTGCGCAATCGGCGCATAGCTGAAGGTGAACCACAAGGCCATGAAGAGCAGCACGGCGCTGAACTTGATGCGCTCGGCGAAGGCGCCGACGATCAGGCAGCAGGTGATGCCGGCAAAGGTGGCCTGGAACGCGGCGAACAACAGCTCGGGAATGTAGACACCCTTGCTGAAGGTGGCGGCCATCGCGAAGCTGCCGGCCATCGGATCGAACAGGCCCTTCATGAACAGCCGGTCGAAGCCGCCGACATAGGCATTGCCCTCGGTAAAGGCCAGGCTGTAGCCGTAGACGAACCACAGCACGACGATCATCGAAAACGTAACGAACACCTGCATCAGCACCGACAGCATGTTCTTGGCCCGCACCAGGCCGCCATAGAACAGCGCCAGGCCGGGCACGGTCATCATGATGACCAGCAGCGTGGCCACGATCATCCAGGCCACATCACCCTTGTTGGCAACGGGTGCGGGCGCGGCCGAGGCTGCCTCGGCGGGCGCGGGGGCCGCAGCGGCCGGGGCCGCGGCGGGAGCAGCGGCCATGGACGCCGCGGCGGCGGGGGCCGAGGCTGGCTTGTCCTGGGCCGGTGTCAGGCCCGAAAAACCGAGGGACGCGAGTCCCAGGGCCACTATCGCAATGAATCTTTTCATGTTGGTTGTCTCTTGTGTGGGCGTCGGGTGAGCATCAAAGGGCGTCTTTGCCCGTCTCGCCGGTGCGGATGCGAACCACCTGCTCCAGGGTGGTCACGAAGACCTTGCCGTCACCGATCTTGCCGGTGCGGGCGGCGGCCTCGACGGCTTCGATGACACGGTCGACGATGGCGTCGTCCACCGCCGCTTCGATCTTGACCTTGGGCAGGAAGTCGACCACGTACTCCGCGCCGCGGTACAGCTCGGTGTGGCCCTTTTGGCGGCCGAAGCCCTTGACCTCGGTCACCGTGACGCCTTGCACGCCGATGGCGCTGAGGGCCTCACGCACTTCATCAAGC
This sequence comes from Methylibium sp., assembly GCA_031378125.1. Taxonomy (GTDB): domain Bacteria; phylum Pseudomonadota; class Gammaproteobacteria; order Burkholderiales; family Burkholderiaceae_C; genus LGRD01. Next base: position 1,118 of record JANNDW010000051.1, read on the forward strand.
TTGAACGGCTTGATAATCGCAGTCACCATCTTCATGGGGTTCTCCAGTCGGGTTTAGAAGGTTTTCTTGACGGCCAGCACAAGACCTGGCTTGCCCAGTTCCTTGCCATTGACCGGCGATGAGTAAAAGACCTTGTCGGCGTTGGTGCCGACGATCGCAGCGCTGACGATGAAGCCACTCAGGTCGACGGACGCGGTCAGCGAGTAGTCGGTGTAGCTGCCGACCGTCTGATTCGGGCCCTTGATCTTCTGGTAGCCCACATGCGGCGCCAGCGTCACGCCACCCCCCACGTCGAACGACGCGACCGCTTCAAGGTAGAAGCTGTTCTTGCTGTCGGCGTTGGCAAAGGTGTTGGTCACGGCATGCGAATACTTGACGGTCGCCGGGCCGAAGCTCAGTGCGCCGTACAACTCGGTGGTGTTGGCGCTGGGGGTGAGCTTGTTGCTGGGGTATTGGTAGGTGAGCAGGCCCACGTCATAGGTCAGCTCCTTGGTGATCTCGCCTTTCAAACCGCCGTACAGGTCGATCTCCACGCCGCCACCGCCGCCGGGGATGTCCTTGATCCACTTGATGGTCGAGGCCCAGGCGCCCACGTAGAAGCCGGCAGGCAACGCATAGTCAACACCCCCCTGCAGGGCGGGCCTGAGGCGGGACTGAGAAATGCCGCGATAGCGGTAGTCGGAGGTCAGGCTCACGTTGAAGCTCAGGGGGTTGTCTTCAGCATGCGAGATGGCGGGCAGCGTGATGGCGCCCAGGACGGCGGCCGCAACGAGGACGGTTCTTTTCATGTCGAGTACTCCAGAGTCAGTCAAGAAAAAAGGTCAATCACCACCCGCAGTTTTTGTGCCATGGCCGGGATCAACGATTGCGCCCCAACTCGGCCCATCGTTCGCTCGCCAGCGTGCCGAAACGCACCATTTAAGGTCGATGCGTTAACTTGGTGCATTGCCGATAGGGGCATCTCGGCGCGCACCGCGCGGGCACAATCGGCCGTCTGCCACACCGCATTGCGGCGCTGCGCAGACATTCGACGCCCCCTCAGACTCTGATGGCGGGCGGGCCGCTCGGAAAGAAGAGTTCAGGGAGAGCACATGTCGCTGGCGGTGGTACACAGCCGTGCGCTGGACGCGCTGGTGGCGCCCGAGGTCACCGTCGAGGTGCACCTGGCCAATGGCCTGCCCAGCTTTACACTGGTCGGCCTGGCCGACACCGAGGTGAAAGAAGCGCGCGAGCGGGTGCGGGCGGCGCTGCAGAACAGCGGCTTGGAGTTTCCAAACAACAAGCGCATCACCGTCAACCTGGCACCCGCCGATTTGCCGAAGGAATCGGGCCGCTTCGATTTGCCGATTGCGCTGGGCATCCTGGCCGCCAGCGGCCAACTCGATGCCGCGCGCCTGGCGCAGTTCGAGTTTGCCGGGGAGCTGTCGTTGTCGGGTGAGTTGCGGCCGGTGCGTGGCGCGCTCGCGATGGCGCTGGCGTTGCGCCGCGGCGGAGGGCTGACCGGGCGCGGCCTGGTGCTGCCCCAGGTCAGCGCGCAAGAGGCCGCCCTGGTCGAAGGATTGACCATTCATGGCGCCGGCCATTTGCTCGAAGTGGTCCGCGCCCTGCTTCCCGGCGATGCGAGCTTGTCCCAACCGCTGCCGCTGACGCAAGCCCCGCCGCGCGATGCGCCCGCCCCCATGCCCGACATGCGCGAGGTGAAGGGTCAATCCGCCGCCAAGCGCGCCCTGGAAATCGCCGCCACTGGAAACCACAGCGTCTTGATGATGGGCCCGCCCGGCACCGGCAAGTCGATGCTGGCCCAGCGCTTTGCCGGCTTGCTGCCGGCGCTGACGCACGACGAGGCGCTGGAGTCGGCCGCGGTGCTCAGCCTGACCGGCGCCTTCTCGCACCAGCGCTGGGGGCAGCGCGTGCTGCGCGCGCCGCACCACACCGCCTCGCCGGTGGCGCTGGTGGGTGGTGGCTCACCGCCGCGGCCGGGGGAAATTTCGCTGAGCCATCACGGTGTGCTGTTTCTCGATGAGCTGCCGGAGTTTCCCAGGGCCGCGTTGGAGGCCCTGCGCGAGCCACTTGAGACCGGCCGGATCGTGATTTCGCGCGCCGCGCGCCAGGCCGAGTTCCCGGCGCGCTTTCAACTTGTCGCCGCGATGAACCCCTGCCCGTGCGGGCACCTGGGCAGCCCGCTGCGGGCCTGCCGCTGCACGCCGGACGCGGTGGCGCGTTACCAGGGGCGCATCAGCGGCCCGTTGCTGGACCGGATTGATGTGCAAGTAGAGGTGCCAGCGGTGCCGGCGCAAGCCTTGGCAGCCGCACCCGACGGCGAGCCGAGCGCGGTCATCGCAACCCGGGTTGCCGTGGCTCGTGAACGCGCGATGCAGCGCCAGGGCTGTACCAACGCGGCGCTGTCAGGCGATGCGCTCGACCTGCATGGCGCGCTGGACACCGGTGCGTCCAAGTTCTTGCAGGCCGCCGCGGCCAGACTGGGGTGGTCGGCGCGCAGCTTTCACCGGGTGCTCCGAATTGCCCGCTCGATTGCCGACCTGGCCGACAGCGACGCGATCCAGCTGGCCCACTTGGCCGAAGCCATCCAGTGCCGGCGGGTGCTGAGGGCGCATTGAGCGGCCGCGGGGCGCCAGCGGCTCAGCCCGGGGTCAACACGCAGGCGCTGCCCCATGCGCGGGCTCAGCCGGCGGTGCGCAGCGCCTTCAGCGCGTTGCCCTGCACTTCGACGCGGGCGCCGACGTGCGGAGCCTGGGTCTGCTCAATGGTGCGCTCGGTGTTGTCGTCCATGCGCACGCGCACCCGGTAGACCGTCTCGCCACGGGCGCGCTTCTCGACTTCATTGCCGGCCACACCGCCGCCGACGGCGCCGATCACGGTCATCGCTTTGTTGCCATTGCCGTTGCCCATCTGGTGGCCGACCACGGCACCCAAAACGCCGCCCGCCACGGCGCCCAGGCCAGTGCCCTCGCCCTTTCGGTTCACGGCCAGCACCGATTCGACGACGCCGCAGTGAGCGCAAGCCGATGCGACCCGGGTGGCAGCGCGCTCGGCGACCGGCCCCTTGGCCTGGCGCGCCGGGGCAGGATGCGCCGCTTGCGGCTGAACCACCGCTTTCGGTTCGGCCCGTTCAGCCTCGGTCGCCTTCGCGGCGGTCAGCGCGGCAGGCGCTTGCGCCAGCGCCTGCGGCGCGGGTGCGGCGCTGGGCCGCAAGGCGATGGCTGCGGCGGTGGCGATCGACACCAATCCCAGTACGCCCCCGACGATCCAGGCGGTGGATGGTTTGCCGTTGCCGACGGCGCCCGGTGAGGTGTTGATGGCCATGACTGATTCTCCAAAGTTTTCGCAGTTGGGCGCGCCGTCGTGGGACAGCAGCGCGCGAGGGCAGGATTAGAGCGCGAGAAACGCCGCCTTCGTGTCAGCGGCAGTGGATCAGTGGTAACTGAACGTCAATTCTCACAAGGGCCCGCAAAGGTAGCGGGCACACACGATCTCACAAGAAAACGCACGGCCGCCCGAAGTTTCCTTGACCCCCTCGGGGGCGGACGACGTAGGTCGTCGGCCTGGGGGCGCTCTCCAGGAAATGTGGCTTTGCCACGTTCTTTGATCCCCGTGGGGGGCGGGCGCCGCGAGGCGGCGTCCTTGGGGCGCTCAGAAAAGCTTGCGCTGGCGATATCGCCGCAGCGGCTCAGGCGGTGATGAAGCCGAGGTCGCGCTGGAAGTTTTTCAGATTCGGGAAGACGGTGTCCAGGTTGGCGTCGCTGAGGCCGAACCACTTGCCCAGGCCGGCTCCGACCTGGTCGACCGAGTTCACCGGCAAGAAGCTGCCCGAGCCCACCTCGTCGCTGTGGTTCAGGCCCACGGTCGGGAAACGACCGTAGATTTCCTTGCCCTTGACCGCGGCGCCGCCCAACACCAAGTGGTGCGCGCCCCAGCCGTGGTCGGTGCCGTCGCCATTGCTGGTGAAGGTGCGGCCGAAATCGGAACCCGTGAACAGCGTCACCGAGTCGCGCATGCCCATCGCGTTGATCGTCGCATCGAAGTAGCCCAACGCATGCGACAACCGCGCCATCAGGTCCGCGTGGTTGCGGTTCTGGCCGTCGTGGGTGTCGAAGCCGCCCATGCTGACAAAGAAGACCTGGCGCTGGACACCCAGGCTGGCGCGCGCCCCGATGATGCGCGCCACGGTCTGCAACTGGGTGGCCAGGCCGTTGTTGGCGTTGGCACGGGTCGAAGGCTGCAGGTACTGGGTCGGCGCGGTGACGGTTGACGCATTGAAGGCGGTCTGGAAGGTGGCTTGCGCATCGACCGAGCGTTTCACGATCAGCGCGTGTTCCTTGGCGAACAGGTGCTGGTTGTCGGCGGTGATGATGGAGCGAAAGTTGCCAGCGGCAGCACTCGAACCGAACAGGTTGCCGGTCAAGCCGCCGATGGAGACGGCGCCTGCGCCACCCACCTGGTACTGGAACACCGTCCGTCCCGACATGAACACCGCATTGCCGGACGCCGAAATATTGGTGAACGCCGTGTTGGTGTTGCTGGCGGCCACGAGGTCGCCGAACCGCCCTCCCCAGCCGACGCGGGCGCCCTCGGGCGCCAGTGCCTGCCAGACCGATTGCTGGTCGTTGTGCGAGAACAGCTTGGGCGGCCGCGGCTTGGCGCTGCTGTTGGCCTGGTACTCGGCTTTGGTCAGCGGCGCGATCAACGGACCGGTGTTGGCCAGGACGGCCAGACGCCCCTGGGTGAACAGGGCTTGAGCGTCCGTCATGCTCGGGTGCAGCGCGAAGCTGCGCACGTTGTTCTCCGCGAATGCGGTGAAGTTCGGCACGATCGGCAACACACCGCCCAGCGCGGCGGGCGTCGCCGCCGTCGCCGCGGCGTTGGGTGCGGTTCCCGGCGCCAGCAGCGCAATCGGGTCCGGCGCGGTGTTGCGCACCGTGGTGTAAGCCGTCCACGAAGCGGTGTCGGTGGGCAGCACCATGTTGGCCGAGTCGTTGCCGCCGTACAGGAAAAGGCAAACGATGGCTTTGTAGTTGGTGGTCTGGGCAACGGCGTTGTTCATGGCCGCCAGGTTGAAGGCCAAGGGCACGCCGGCCGCACCCATCGAACCCGACAGGATGGTGGCCTTGCGCAGAAACTCGCGCCGAGAAGCAAAGTTATGAGACATGTCGGTGCTCCGGGTCACTTCTGGGTCAAGTAGTCGGGCGCGGCCAGCGTCAGGAACACCGCGATGCTGGCGCGGTCGCGCTTGGCGGTGTCAATGGCAGCCTGGTTGCTGACCACGCCGTTGTTCAGCACCGGTGCGGGAATGGACCGGCCCGCCACGGCGGCAACGAGCTGGGCTCGCAGCGTGTCCGACATCTGTCCGGACATCAGCAGCATGTTCATGCGATCCACCAGCGCGTCTGGGTTGTCGGCCACCGCCAGCTCGGCGGTGTAGTTCTGCTGCACATCGCGCGTGGCGCTGGGCGTGACCCAACCGCGCATGTAGTTCAGGTAGCCGGCCACCGACACTTCGTGAACCAGCTGCAGCTCGGGGGCCGTCAGCCCAGCCGAGGCCAGGCTGGTGTTGGGCGGCGTGTAGCCGGTGCGGAAAAAGTTGAACACCGTGGGCGAGCGCATCGGGGTCTGGCCCAGGCGGGAGGCCGGGTCGTCCGTGTTGTCGATGCCCAGGAAGCGCCCGCTGGTGGAGCTGCTTTTGAACGCGCGCATGAAATGGGCGAGGCGCAGCACGGGCTCACGCAATTTGCCGAAGCTGGTGTCCGAGGCGCTGTAAGTGCGCGCCTCGCGGTCCAGCAGAACCGCGCTGATCACGGCCTTCAGGTCGCCGCGCACAGCGCTGCCGTTGTCGTTGAACCGGGCAGCCACCCGGCCCACGTAAGCCGGGCTCGGATTGCTGGTCACCAGGCGCTGGATCAACAGCTTGGAGATGTAGGGCCCGGTGTTGGGGTGGTTGAACAAGGTGTCCAGCGCGGTTTTCAGGTCGCCCTCAGGGTCGGGCGTGGTCTGGGCCGCAATCGTCACACCCAAGAAGTTCTTGGCGCTGATCGAGTGGTAGTCGGTGTTGGCCGTGTAGCGGTTGTAGGCCTGCATCGGTTGCCAGTCGCGCTCCGCATTGGCGTTGCCACCCCCGAAGCGCGAGCTGGTGCGGTCGGTCAGGTTGGGGCCGGCGTACCAGCTCCAACCGGTGAACACCTTGGCCAGCCCGACGATGTCGTCGTGGGTGTAGGTTTCCAGCGGAACGCCAGCCGCGTCGGTCTTCGGTGTGCCGTCGGCATTCAGCTGGAACAGGCCGATCGAGAACAGCTGCATGATCTCGCGGGCGTAGTTCTCGTCGGGCACGCGGGTGGCGCTTTCCTTCTGGTTGCGCAACATCGTCAGGTAGTTGCCCATCATCGGGTGCAGGCTCACCTCTTCAAGCAAGGTCCGGTAGTTGCCAAAGGCATTCCTGGCCAACATGTCGTAGTAGGTCGCCACGCCCAGCGGCCGGTTGCTCAGGTTGGGGTCGACGAAGGAGACCACGAAGACCTGTGACAACGCAAACGCGACGCGCTGGCGCAACTGGTCGGGGCCGGTCACGGCCTGCGCCCACCAGGACTCGTAGAAGTTGTTCGGGCTCAGCGTTCCGTTGTTGGCCGCCAGCGCGACCGCCTGCGCCTCCATGTAGGTGCGGTGCGGCGTTTGCGGCCGGGCGGACTGGTCGGCCAGCCAGGCCGCGTAGCCCTGCTGGACGAGGCCGGTGGCTTCTGCCTCGGTCGGCCCCATCGTCGCCTGCGCCAGGAAGCGCGTCGCTTCGGCTTGCGTGGGCGGTGGCAGGGCCTGGCCTTGCGTGTCCACATCGCCCGCGCTGCTGCTGCTTCCACTGCCGCATGCCGCCAACACACCGGCCAGCAAGCCACAAGCGGCCAGACGGACGCCGCGTGCGACCCAGTCGGTCAGTGTCAAAGTCTCGAGCATCGATTTCATTTCGAATCCTCCGCGCCCTTTGCGCAACGGCTTGATTTCATGACAGGCCCCATCCTCGATGATTGTGTGTTCCGCGCTTCTGAATGCCGATGACATGCCGAAGGCCAATGCCACATTGTTCTCGCGCGATGCCTCTGATGGGGTCAACTGTTTGCTATCGACGGAGGTCTTACACGCGGATGCAACTGGTGCCCACGCCGGGGTCTTGGAAGCTGCCACGGGCTGACGCTTGTGTAAGCACAAGCGTCGTTTGGAAGGACTCCGGAAACACCTCGCGTGGCGGGCCGGATCTGACCGCAGCGTCCGCGCAGTTCCTGCGGCTCAGGTCAAAGCGGCCAGCGAACGGCGCACCTGAGCCACCGCTTGACCGCTGCGGCTTGCCCAGTCTTGCAGTTGGTCGTCGCCGACCTTGCCGACGTTGAAGTAGGCGGCCCGCGGGTGGGCCAGGTAGAAGCCGCTGACGCTGGCGGCAGGCGTCATCGCCATGCTTTGGGTCAGCGCCATGCCGATGTCGGTGCAGTTGAGCACCCGGAACATGTCGGCCTTGACGGTGTGATCGGGGCAGGCCGGGTAGCCCGGGGCGGGCCGAATGCCGTGGTACTTCTCGGCGATCAGGTCGGCGTTGCTCAAGCCCTCGTCCGAGGTGTAGCCCCAGAACTCGGTGCGCACGCGCTGGTGCATGCGCTCGGCAAAAGCCTCGGCCAACCGGTCGGCGAGCGCCTTGAGCATGATCGCGCTGTAGTCGTCATGGTCGTCCATGAACTGCTTTTCCTTTTTCTCGACGCCAATGCCGGCGGTCACCGCGAACAGCCCGATGTGGTCGGCCACACCCGAGTTCTTGGGCGCGATGAAGTCGGCCAGGCAGCGGTTGGGCCGCTTCACACCGTCGACCACCGGCCGCACGGTTTGCATGCGCAAGCCGCGCCAGGTCATCAGCACCTCGCTGCGCGAAGCGTCTGAATAGATCTCGATATCGTCGTCATTCACGGTGTTGGCCGGGTACAAGCCGATCACGCCATTGGCGCTGAGCCAGCGGCCATCGATCAGGCGCTTGAGCATGCGCTGGCCATCGCTGTGCACACGGCGCGCCGATTCGCCGACGATGTCGTCGGTGAGGATCGCGGGGTAGGGGCCGGCCAGGTCCCAGGTCTGGAAGAACGGCGCCCAGTCGATGCAGGCGGCGATCTCGGCCAGGTCCTGGTTGCGGAACACCCGCCGGCCGGTGAACTTCGGCTGCGGCGCGTCGTACGCGGCCCAATCGATGGCCGTCTTGTTCGCACGCGCCTGGGCCAGGCTCACCAGCGGCGTAGCCTTTTTGTTGGCATGCTGTTCGCGGACCCGAACATAGTCGGCGTTCAGCCCGGCGATGTAGGCCGAGGCCCGGTCGTCGCTGAGCAGATCGCTGCACACGCTGACCGACCGGCTGGCGTCCGGCACGTAGACCACCGGGCCTTCGTAGTGCGGTGAAATCTTGACGGCGGTGTGCACCCGGCTGGTGGTGGCGCCACCGATCAGCAGCGGGATCTTCTTGATGCGGAAGTAGTCGTCGCGCTGCATCTCGGCGGCCACATGCTGCATCTCTTCCAGGCTGGGGGTGATCAGGCCGCTCAGGCCGATGATGTCGGCGCCCTCGACCTTGGCCTTGGCCAGGATGTCCTGGCAGGCCACCATCACACCCATGTTGACCACTTCAAAGTTGTTGCACTGGAGCACGACGGTGACGATGTTCTTGCCAATGTCGTGCACGTCTCCCTTGACGGTGGCGATGACGATCTTGCCCTTGGCGCGGGCCTCGCCGCCGGCATCCACCATGGCCTTTTTCTCGGCCTCGATGTAAGGCAACAGGTGTGCCACCGCCTGCTTCATCACGCGCGCGCTTTTGACCACTTGCGGCAGGAACATCTTGCCCTGGCCGAACAGGTCGCCGACGATGTTCATGCCGTCCATCAGCGGGCCTTCAATCACGTGCAGCGGGCGCCCGCCCTTGGCCAGAATGATCTGGTAAACGGCTTCAGTGTCTTCATTGATGAAGTCGTTGATGCCATGCACCAGCGCGTGGCTCAAGCGCTCCTGCACCGGCTTGGCGCGCCAGGCCAGACGCGCGCTGTCGTCCTTGGCGGCGCCCTTGGCGGTTTCGGCCACTTCGACCAGGCGCTCGCCTGCGTCGTCTCGGCGGTTCAGCACCACGTCTTCGACACGCTCGCGCAAGCTGGGCTCGAGCTCGTCGTACACCCCCACCATGCCGGCGTTGACGATGCCCATGTCCATGCCCGCCTGGATCGCGTGGTACAGGAACACGGTGTGGATGGCCTCGCGCACCGGGTCGTTGCCGCGGAAGCTGAAGCTCACGTTGGACACGCCGCCGCTGACCTTGGCGCCGGGCAGGTTCTGCTTGATCCAGCGCGTCGCGTTGATGAAGTCGACCGCGTAGTTGTTGTGCTCTTCGATGCCGGTGGCAATGGCGAAGATGTTCGGGTCGAAAATGATGTCTTCCGGCGGGAAGCCGACCTCGTCGACCAGGATCCGGTAGGCGCGTTCGCAGATCTCGATCTTGCGCTGGTAGGTGTCGGCCTGGCCTTTTTCGTCGAAGGCCATCACCACGGCGGCGGCGCCGTAGCGCCGCACCAGCTTGGCCTGGTGCTTGAAGGCATCCACCCCTTCCTTCAGCGAGATCGAGTTGACGATGCCCTTGCCCTGGATGCACTTCAGGCCGGCCTCGATGACGCTCCACTTGGAGCTGTCGATCATGATCGGCACGCGCGCGATCTCGGGCTCGCCGGCAATCAGGTTCAAGAAGCGCACCATCGCGGCCTGGCTGTCGAGCATGGCCTCGTCCATGTTGATGTCGATGATCTGCGCGCCGTTCTCGACCTGCTGGCGCGCCACGCTGAGCGCGGCCTCGAACTCGCCGTTGAGGATCAGCCGCGCGAAAGCCTTGGAGCCGGTGACATTGGTGCGCTCACCGATGTTGACAAACAGCGTGCCTTCGCCGATCGACACCGGCTCCAGGCCGGAAAGCTTCATGGGGGGCACGGGAACGGCAATGGCATGCATGGGCGGCAACTCGTTTGTTTTTCCGATTCCCGCGGCCGCGCGACCCACCGCGGCTCAGAAATCTGGTCGGGTGAGCGCCGTTGCAGCGGCACAGGCCACAACACCAATGCAGAGCCCAAGCCTGGCAACCGCGGACTCGGGTCCGGGCTGTCGCAACGCTCCTTGGGGCTGGCCGGAATTGTACGGTTACCACCGCTCACGCGATGCCGCTTGCAAGCAGCGCCACCTTCGCGTGCAATGCGGCCCATGACACAGATTCTTACACCAAGATGGCGCCATGCTTGCTGGGCGCTTGCCGCCTGGCTGGCCGGCTGCGCTGCACCGCCGGTGGTGGCTCCGCCCCCGCCCGCCACGATCGAGGCCCCCACGGTGGCGCCCGGCGGCACGCTGCGCGCCACAGGCGCTGCCTACCTGTGGTCGGACAAGCTGAGTGCCTCGGCGCAGCGGCTGCGCAGCGGCTTGCAGGGCAACAACGTGGCGGTCTCGCAGACCACCGACCAGCGGCTGTGGGTCAGCCTGCCCGCCGAAATGGCCTTCGCCGCGGGCCGCGCGGCGGTCAAGGCGCCGGCCACCGGCTGGCTGGACCAAGTGGCCGCTGCGCTGCGCGAGCTGCCACGCGCCGAGGTGCAAATCGTCAGCGATTCGGACGCGACTGGCAGCGAGAACAGCGCCCGCGTGCTGGCGCTGGACCGTGCCGCCAGCGCACGCGATTGGATGGTGGCTCGTGGCGTGCCGCCTCAGCGTATCGGCGTGGCCGCCCGCAATGGGCGCGCGGCGGCAGCTGATCAGCGCCGGCTCGACATCTTGATCGGTGAGCGGGCACCGAAGTAGGAAGCCACGGCGTCACGCGCTGGCTCAGGCCGCCAGCAACGATGAGAACGCACCGTCGTGGCGGCAGCGCGGCTGGTAGCGGCCAACCCGTTGGGCGATCTCGGCGATGTGCTCCGGGGTGGTGCCGCAGCAGCCGCCGGCAATGTTCAGGAAGCCGGCCTTGGCAAACTCTTCCAGCAGGCTGCCGGTGATGTGCGGCGTCTCGTCGAAGCCGGTTTCGCTCATCGGGTTGGGCAAGCCGGCATTCGGGTAGCAGCTCACAAAGGTGTCGCCGGCCACCTTGGCCAGTTCTTCGATGTACGGGCGCATCAGCGTGGCACCCAGCGCGCAGTTCAGGCCGACGGCCAGCGGCCGCGCATGCCGCACGCTGTTCCAGAAGGCGCTCACGGTCTGCCCCGACAGGATGCGGCCCGACGCATCGGTCACCGTGCCGGAAATGATCACCGGCAAGCGCTCGCCGGTTTGTTCCATCAGTTCATCGAGCGCAAAGATGGCCGCCTTGGCGTTGAGCGTGTCGAAGATCGTCTCGACCAAAAACAGGTCGCAGCCGCCTTCCAGCAAGGCCAGCGCCTGCTCCTGGTAGGCCGCCTTGAGCTCGTCGAAGCTCACATTGCGCGCCGCCGGGTCGTTCACGTCGGGGCTGATGCTGGCGGTGCGCGGCGTGGGGCCGAGCGCGCCGGCCACGAAGCGCGGCTTGTCGGCGCTGCTGTACTTGTCGCAGGCCTGGCGCGCCAGGCGGGCCGCGGCCAGATTGATTTCGCGCGCCGCGCCGCCCAGGCCATAGTCGTCTTGCGCCACGCGGGTGGCGCTGAAGGTGTTGGTCTCGACGATGTCGGCGCCGGCGGCGAGGTACTGTTCGTGAATCTCGCTGATGACCTCGGGCTTGCTGATCTGCAGCAGGTCGTTGTTGCCCTTCAGGTCCTTGCCATGGTCCTTGAAACGTTCACCGCGGTAGTCGGCTTCGCTCAGCTTGTAACGCTGGATCATGGTGCCCATCGCACCGTCGAGGATGACGATGCGCTGTTGAAGAATCTGAGGTAGCGCCGCGGCGCGGGTGTACTGGGTGCTGGTCATCTGGCCATTGTAGAAAACCTGTCAAGCCCCGGCGGCCCGCAACCTCGGTCAGTGCACCGCGGCCGAAGCAGTCGCCTGAAACAACGATGCGCGGAACTCGAGCGACCTCGGCCCCACGTCGCTGATGGCCCACAGCGCCAGCGCCTTGGCCGACATGGGCTTGGCGAACAAGTAGCCCTGCAGTTCGTTGCAGCCCAGCGAGCGCAGGATCTGGTTCTGCCCTTCGGTTTCCACGCCCTCGGCCACCACCTTGAGGTGCAGCGCCTGGCCCAGCTTGACCACCGCGCCGACCACCGCGCGGGCATCGCTGCTGGTTTCGAGGTCGAGCACAAAACTGCGGTCGATCTTGAGTTCTTCGGCCGGCAGCTTGCGAAGGTAGGACAGGCTGGAGTATCCGGTGCCGAAATCGTCGATGGAGATGTGCACGCCCACGGCCGCCAGCGCGGCGAAGAATTTCATCGTGTTTTCCGAGTCTTGCATCGCCACCGACTCGGTGATCTCGCAGGTCAGCAGCTTCGGATTGATCTGGTGTTTTTTCAACGCGGCGGCGATGTGTCCGGCCAGGTCAGGGTCGCGCAGCTGGTACGGCGACAGGTTGATGGCCACCCGCATTCGCAGACCTTGGTCGCGCCACAGCCTGGCCTGCCGGCACGCTTCATCGATCACCCAAAGCCCGAGCGCGCCGATCAGGCCGAAACGCTCGGCCATCGGGATGAACACCTCCGGGCTGATCAGGCCGCGCCTGGGATGGTGCCATCGGATCAAGGCCTCGGCGCCGGTGATTTCGCCGCTCGGCGCATCGATCTTGGGTTGGTAGAACAGCTCGAACTGGCCACGCGCCATGGCGCGCCGCAGGTCGCGCAACAGCGCGGCCTGGTCGCGCGCTCCGCTGACCATGCGTGCTTCGAAGAAGCAGTAGCTCGCGCCGCCGGTGCCCTTGGCCTCGCGCATCGCGGCGTCCGCGTGCGCGATCAAGGCCGACACGGCGCCATGCTCGGGGTACATCGCCATGCCGATCGAACAGGCCACCGAGGTCTCCTGCCCTTTCAGCGTAACCGGCCGGCCCAGCGCTTCATGGACCCGCGTCGCGAGTCTCGATGCGTCGTCATCGCTGGGGTTGCCCGCGAGCAGCATCACGAACTCGTCGCCGCCGACGCGAGCGACCATGTGCGGCATCGCCAGCGAGCGCAAACGGGTGGTCATAACACGCAGCAGCAGGTCGCCGCCGCGGTGGCCGAAGGACTGGTTGACATGCTTGAAACCGTCGATCCCGATGAACAGCAAGGCGAGCCGGCCCGATGTGGCGTCTGCCCGTTGCACCGCCTGGGTCAGCGTGCCCTCGAACATCAACCGGTTCGGAAGCCGCGTCATCGGGTCGCGCAGCGAGTGTTTGTGCAACTCGCCTTGGGCCCGCCGCAGCGAGGCCTGCATTCGCGCCGCGACCAGCGACGACAGCAACATCGCCAACAACAACGAGATCGAGCCCACTGTGGCGAGCAAGCTCAGCGCGGCCGCCGGGATTCGGCCCGCATCGGCCGGCAGGGTCCGCAGCGGCAGCCCGGCAGCGCCCGTCACGATGTGCTGACTGAGCACCACCGACGCCCCCAACAGGAGGGCCGCCAGAGCCTGCTGCGCCAGCAGCCCGTAGCGTCCGAGCTTGGCGCGCCGGTGCTCCAGACCCATCGCAAGCCCGCCGCCTAACCAAGCCACCAGCAGTGCAAGCCCGAGTGCCCCGAGGCGCCAGTCGATGCCCGGCCTCAGGCCCAGGGTCAGCAGCGCCATCACCTGGGCGGAAACGACACCCAGGCCCAGCACGGCCGTGCCGATCACGACCGTGCCGGCGGGAGCGACGCGGGCAGCGGCCCAGCCGAGCCCCGCCAGGCCCACCACGACGGCGGCCATCCAGGCACCCAACGCGCCCCACGGCCGAAAGGCCAGTTCGAAGGGCAGCGCTCGGGCGGCCAGGCTGATGACATGAACCGACCAGATGCCCGTCCCCAGACCGAGTGCCGCGCCCATCAGCCAGCCGGCCGCGCCCGTGCGCTTGGCGCGGCGCGCGCGACCCACCAGGTCCAGCGCCACGAAAGCGGCCAGCAACGCCACCAGCCACGCCAGCATCATTGGCGCCGTCCAGAGCGCGAAGGCGTCGGGGAGGGGTTCCATCAGGGACTCGGTCAACGAGGAGGGCCATCAAACCGCACGGCAGCGCGGTCAAGAGCAAGGGTATCGGTCACTCGACTGTTGTCGACATCCGTTTGCCAGACCTGAGGGAAAGCTCACGGAAATGCCCCGGGCGTGGGGTGGCAGAGCCACAGCGCAACGGAATCGTTGCGCCCCCCGGGGGAATTGTTCCGCTTGGGACGGCCCGGCGCGGGACTGGGCCCCCCAGTCGCTGCGCTCCTGCCCCCGAGGGGCGTGTCCGGCTTGGGGCGGCCCGGCGCCGGACTCAGTGAACGAAGCCGATGCTGCGCCGCTGCCGCACTTCCGGCTTGATGCGGTGCTCGGCCTCCAGCTGCGACAAAAATTCGTCGGGTTCGAACACCTCGCCGAGCACGTCAACCTGGCGCTTGACCGAGGCAAAGTCGCCCGGCGCCAGCGCTTCGAGCTGGCGCAGGCGGTGGCGCTGCTCTTCGGTCAGGCGGGCCGCAAAGCCCTGCAGCGCTTCGGCGACAAACATGCGCTCGCGCTGCAAATCGGTCAGCGGCTTGAACTGGATCTTGAAGGTGAAGCGCCGCAACGCCGCTTCATCGATCTCCTGGAACAGATTGGTCGTGCAGATGAACACACCGGTGAAGCGCTCCATGCCTTGCAGCATTTCGTTCACTTCGCTGATCTCGTAGCTGCGTTCGGCCAACTTGCGGCTGCGCAGGTAGCTGTCGGCCTCGTCGAGCAGCAGCACCGATTCTTCGGTCTGTGCCTCGTCGAACATCTTGGCCATGTTCTGTTCGGTTTCGCCCACGTATTTGCTGACCAGGTCGCTGGCCTGGCGGATCATCAGCGGCTTGTCGATCTCGCGCGCGATGTGTTCGGCCAGCGCTGTCTTGCCGGTGCCCGGGGGGCCGTAAAAACACAGCGTGCCGTAACCCTTGCGGCGCAGCGCCTCGACGATCTTGGGCACCTCGAAGCGCGACTCGGTGTTCACCAGGCTCAGGTCGTAGTTCGTCACCACGCGGCGCGCGCCGCGCTCCTTGGTGTTGTTGCCCAGCGCCTTGTCGGCATTGCCCAGCTGGCGTTCGATCAATACTTCGACTTCGCTGCCGTCGCCGGCCAGGCCGGCGAACTTGACCGCGGTGCGAATCTGCGCCGGCGTCAGGCCCTTGCGTTCGGCGAGCTTGGCCGCAAAACCCTCGCCCACCGCCACGCCGGCCAGCGCACGCGACACCAGCGATTCGCGCGCACCCGGCGGCGGGCTCTTGAGCTCCAGGTGATACTGGAACCGGCGCCGAAAGGCCGGGTCGATTTGCTCGATGCGGTTGGTGACCCAGATCACCGGCACCGGGTTGGTTTCCAGGATCTGGTTCACCCACGCCTTGCCGCTGACGCTGCCGGAGGGCGCCCCGTCGCCGGTGTCCAGCCGCGCCATCAGCTGCGCGCTTTCGGTGGAGATCGGCGGGAACACATCTTCGACCTCGTCGAACAGCAGCGCCACGTTGGTGCCGCCCTTCAGGAACACCTGGCTGATCTGCAGCGAGCGGTAGCGGTCTCGGCCACTGAGCGAGTTGCCATCGCGGTCGGCGTACTCCACCTCGTACAGCTCCAGCCCCGCCGCTTGCGCGGCCACCTTGGCCAGTTCGGTCTTGCCGGTGCCCGGCGGCCCGTACAGCAGCACGTTGACACCCGGTTCCTTGCGCGCCACCGCGTTGCGCAGCAGCGAGGTCATCATCTGCTGGTCGACGCCGACGAAGTCGAAGTCGCTCGCGGCCAGGGTGCTGCGCTTGGCCGGCCTCGTGAACACCGCCATCAGGTCCGACGGGCCTTCGTACTTGCGCATCAACACCGGGGGCAGTTGTTCGCTGACCTTCATCAGGTCGGCCAGATCGGTGATGTTGTGCTCGGAGATCAGGTTCTCGACCATGCCGATGCGCTCCAGCCGCGAGCCGGCTCGCAGCGCCTCGGCCACGTCGGTGGCGCTCACGCCGGCCACGCTGGCGATGGCCGCATACGCCTCTTGCGCATTGGCCACCTTGAACTCGACCAGCAACCCGCGCAGGTCGCGCTGGTAGCGCGCCAGCGTGCCGTACAGCAGCAGCGCGCGTTCGGCGCCGTTGAGCTGCAGCAGGCCGGCCAGCGCGTCGATGTTCTTTTCGACCAGGGTCGATTCTTTCTTCAGGCTCTTGTTCAGCCATTCGGCCGTGGCGCCCAGCACCGTCAGCAGGTCCTTGGGTGCGTCCTTGATGTATTCGTCGATGTAGAAGAACAGCGTGCCCTCTTCATACGGGCCGCGCCAGCCGCCGTGGCGGGTGATGAAGGCGTCATCGCTCAGCAGTTCGTGGCCACGCCAGTGTTCGTTGCCCTTGCAGCGCAGTTTCAGGAACGCGCGCACCCGCGCCAGCACGGCCGCCGGCCACACCAGGTGCTTGCCGGCCAGCGACAGCAGGCTGTTCCAGTCGCGCCGCAGGTTAAAGCGCCCGGCGTTTCGCATCGTCAAGGTCAGCACGAACTGCGAACACATGCGATCCAGCACCGGAGCTTCTTTCAGCCCCGGCGACAAAATCAGCCGGGCCTCACTGGGGGTCTTCAACATGCCACACCTCCTGCGGACGATCTTCGGGTCCATCTTGGCGCAGTGCGCGCCGCGGGGCAAGCCCCCCGTCGCTCTCACCGTGAGACCAATCAGGTCACGCTAACGCAGAACGAGTGAGCGAGGAACACAGAACTCGCAACGATTGCCACACGAATGCACCCGCGAGTCGTTTCAGTGCAACACGACGGGCTGCTGCATCAACGACGCAAAACGCTCGATGTAGTCGTCGATCTCTTCCTCGGACGGGCGAGTCTGGATGAGCGCCTCCACGCCGAGCTTGAAGCTCTCGGCAAGCGCGCCCTGAATGAAGATTTCCTTGCGCGCGAACTTGTCGACGATTTCGTAGCCGCCGCGCTGGGCCGAATCGCTGGCCGCCGCGTCCGGGTGGGGCGCTGCCTCGGTGAAGGCATCGAACAGCACCACTGCGAAACTGTCAGAGTTGTAGAGCATGTGCATGAAGAGTCCTCCTGGCGCGGTAGCTGGGTGCTGTAACGCGAATTACAAGCCGGGGGCTGACACGCCCATGCCGATGACCCCTCGATACGGGGGGCTATGGTGCAAGCTTGGGCACGGGCACGGGCGTGGGTGCGGGTTGTGGCACGGCGCCCGCGTCCTGCAACAGCAACTCCAGGCCTTCGTCGTCCGGCCCCGCGCGCAGCAGGGCGCGGGCGGGCAAGTGATGTCGCTGCGGATCCAGCCACACTTCGACACGGGTGTCGTAAACATCGGCCGCTTCACGCACGAACTTGGCAGCTTGCACCACGCCGACGCCGGTCTCGATCGCCTCCAGCCCGACAAACCGGAACACCCACAGCTTGGCGTCCCCCCGCGCACCGACCACGTGGATGACGACCTTGCCACTGTCTTGCAGGCGCGGCGGCTGCGCTTCCAGCACGGCGGCGAGCTGGATCATCCAGCTCAGCCGGTCTTGTGAACCGATCAACAGCGGGTACTCGACGCTCGGGCCAGAGAAGCTGATCTTGCCCGCCTCGCGCTGGAAATTGGCCGCGCGAAGCCCGCCACGAACACGTTGGTCGGTGAAGCGCAGCGGTGCAACGCCGGCTGCATCGAAACCGCCCTCGCTGATCTGGGTCAGCACCGTGATGCCGCCCAAGCGCGCCTCCAGCCGGGCCTCGTAACGGTCGCCGTCCGGGCGCCACTGCAACTCGCCCGTGCCTTGAAGAAAACCACGCCGCATCTGGTAGCGCAAGGTCACGGCCGGCGGAATGAGGGTGCGATAAGCGGGCAATTCACGATCGGAATCGGTTGTCGGCAGTGTGGGCGGTGGGAC
This sequence comes from Methylibium sp., assembly GCA_031378125.1. Taxonomy (GTDB): domain Bacteria; phylum Pseudomonadota; class Gammaproteobacteria; order Burkholderiales; family Burkholderiaceae_C; genus LGRD01. Next base: position 19,078 of record JANNDW010000051.1, read on the forward strand.
CGGCTCAGACGCGGGTGGCGCGGCGGTCTCTGCCTGCACAGCCGCTGTCACCGGCGCCGGCTCGGCCGGCAAAGGCTCGGCAAGCACAGGCTCGGCGGCAACGGGTGGGATCAACGGCTTGACGGTGGCGGCAGCGGCCGGTTTGGTGGTCGGTTTGGCGGCCGGTTTGGCGGCCAGTTTCGGTCCCGGCGCGGCGCGGGCCGGCGGCACGGCTTGCGGGGCCGGCTCGGTGGCCGCAGCCATCGGGGCCGGCGCCGCGGTGGACGCCAGCACCCGCACGCTCAGCGCTGCCGGCTCGGAGCGCCCGGCGGTGGCGCCACCGGCCCGCCAGTCCAGGCCACCCAGAAAGCCGGCGTGCAACAGCAAGGCGATGCCGGTCAGCAGCGCGAGCGCAACGCCGCGGCGCCGGGCATCACCCGGCCGGCGCGGCTCCACCACAAGCATTGACAATAGCGCTCCCCCGGCAACCCCGCCCGACTACATGAAACTTGCCACCTACAAAGACGGTTCGCGCGATGGCCAACTGATTGTCGTGTCGCGCGACCTGAGCAGCGCACACTATGCCAGCGGCATCGCCACCCGCATGCAACAGGTGCTGGACGACTGGAACTTTCTGTCGCCGCAGCTGCAGGAACTGTCGCAGACGCTGAACCACGGCAAGGCCCGCCACGCCTTCGCGTTCGATCCCAAGATGTGCATGGCGCCGCTGCCGCGCGCGTACCAGTGGGCCGACGGCTCGGCCTTCATCAACCATGTGGAGCTGGTGCGCAAGGCCCGGGGTGCCGAGGTGCCCGAGAGCTTTTACACCGACCCGTTGATGTACCAGGGCGGCAGCGATGATTTTCTGGGGCCCTGCGACGACGTGGTCTGCGCCGATGAAGCGTTCGGCATCGACTTCGAGGCTGAAGTCGCCGCCATCACCGGCGACGTGGCCATGGGCGCCTCACCCGACGAAGCGCTGGAGAGCGTGCGGCTGCTGATGCTGGCCAACGACGTGAGCCTGCGCAACCTGATTCCCGCTGAACTGGCCAAGGGTTTCGGCTTCCTGCAAAGCAAGCCCGCCACCGCCTTCAGCCCGGTGGCGGCCACGCCGGACGAACTGGGGCCCGCCTGGCGCGGCGGCCGGGTGCACCTGAACTTGCAGAGCGACTGGAACGGCGCGCGCGTGGGCTTGTGCGATGCCGGGCCGGAGATGACATTTCACTTCGGCCAGCTGATCCATCACTTGTGCAAGACGCGTTGTGCGCGCGCCGGAAGCATCGTCGGAAGCGGCACGGTGAGCAACAAAGACTGGACTCGCGGATACTCGTGCATTGCCGAGAAGCGCGCCATCGAGACCATCGAAGGCGGTGCGCCGAAGACTGGATTCATGAAGTTCGGCGACACGATCCGGATCGAGATGAAGGGCGCAGACGGCCAGAGCGTGTTCGGCGCCATCGATCAACGCATCGCGTCGCTATCATGACCCATGCACCGGGTTGCACCGCTGCCTGATCCGGGCGGTGGATTTTTTCTTGCGGGAGTTGACGATGCCAAGCTTGTTACCCAACGTGGACCCCGATGGCCTGCTCGAGTACTCGGTGGTCTACACCGATCGCTCGTTGAACCACATGTCGCAAAGCTTTCAAGGCGTGATGCGAGACATCTCGGCCACGCTGAAGAAGGTCTACGCCGCGAAGGCGGCTGTCGTCGTGCCCGGCAGCGGCACCTTCGGCATGGAAGCGGTGGCGCGCCAGTTCGGCACCGGCAAGAAATGCCTGGTGCTGCGCAACGGCTGGTTCAGCTACCGCTGGACGCAGATTTTCGAGATGGGCAACATCCCGTCATCGTCGACCGTGCTCAAGGCCCGCCGCAGCGCGCCGGACAAGCAGGCCGCCTTTGCGCCGGCGCCGATCGCCGAGGTCGTGGCCACCATCAAAGAGCTGCGGCCCGACATGGTGTTCGCGCCGCATGTCGAAACATCGTCCGGCATGATCCTGCCCGACGCCTACTTGCATGC
>JANNDW010000061.1:0-14132 GCA_031378125.1 Methylibium sp.
GCTGCGAAAGATCGGCGAAAGCGCCGAACTCTTCGACGACCACTCGCCGCTGCAACTTGGTGCGGCGGGCAAGTCGCAGGGCGTGGCCTTCACGCTGGTGGGCCGGCTGCAGTACCGCACCAAGGACGGCACCTGGAACGAATGGCACGCGCTGTTCGACACCGGCCCGGAGGGCCAGAAGTCGGGCTGGCTGAGCGAAGACAACGGCCGTTACGTGCTGTCGTTCGAGGCGCCGCTGGACGGCGCGGCGCCCGCGACGGAAACGCTGCGACCGGGGACGCAGCTGGTCGTCAATGGGCAGGGCTGGAGCGTCGGCTCAATCTCGGTCGCCAAGCTGATCGCGGCGCAGGGCGAACTGCCCAACCAACCCAACCTGGAACGCGGCTTTGTCGTCGCCGACCTGCGCAGCACACGCGGCGAGGTCGGCACGCTGGACTACAGCGACCCGTTGAAACCCCGCTGGTCGGTCGGCCGGTCCGTCGCGTTGAGCGAACTCGCGATGACCGGCATGGCCGACAGCGCCGAGAAGGCGCTGAAGGCGCGCGGCGTCGCGTGCCCGAGTTGCGGCGCGGCGCTGGAAGTCAAGCTGGCCACCACGCAGGCCATCGTTTGCCACCAGTGTCATGCGGTGGTCGATGTGTCCAAGGGCGTCGGCGGCGAGCTGAAGCACTACGAGCAACAGAGCAACCGCGAAGAGCCGCAAATCCCGCTCGGCAGCACCGGCACGCTGGCGCTGGGCAGGAAAGAGGCGCTGCCGTGGCAGGTGGTGGGCTATGTCGAGCGCTGCGAGGTGCCGGACAGCGAGGGTGACGAACAGGTGTTCTGGCGCGAGTACCTGCTGTACCACCGCAGCGAAGGCTTCACGTTCCTGGTCGACGCCGAGGACGGCTGGAGCTGGGCCGCGCCGATCACCGGCGTTCCCGAACGGGCCGGCGACAGTGTCAAGTACCAGGGTGTGCTGTACCGCAAGCTCTACAGCTACACCGGCAAGGTGGTGTATGTGCTCGGCGAGTTTTACTGGAGCCTGGCGCGCGACCAGAGCACCGCCAACACCGACTACCAGGGCAGCGGCGGCTCCGCCAACAAGCGGCTCAATCGGGAACAGACGGGCGCCGGCGACGTGGCCGAGGTAGTCTGGTCGGGCGGCGAAACACTGTTGGCCGACGCGGTGGCCAAAGCGTTCGGCCTCGCGCCCGAGAAGAACGCGGCGTTGCAGCGCGACGCCCTGCCCACGTCGAGCCGGCCGATGTCGACGCTGGTCAAGGTGCTGATCGTGGTCGTCGTGCTGATGGTGCTGCTGGCCATCACGCGTTGCGGCGACAGCAACGACAACTGCGACACCCTGCGCGCCACCTACGGCGACGCGTCGCAGGAGTACCGCGGTTGCCTCAACAACAATCGCAGCGGCGGCCGCACCGGCGGTGGTGCGTTCGGTGGTTATTCCAGCGGGGGCGGGCATAAGTGAGCCCCCCAGTCGCTTCGCTCCTGCCCCCGAGGGGCGCCGGCTCTACTCCTGGGAAACCCGGGCGTGAGTCGTGGCTTGAGGGTTGGCTCGCTTCGCTTTGCCTGCCGGACACCGAGCGCCGCCTACTATTCACACTACTCCATAGGAGGTACTGATCATGGGACTCGAATGGTTGAAACCGGCCGTCTTCTTCGGCTCGATGCTTTATGCGCTGATCGGCGTGGCGGTGTTCTGGGTCTGCTTCGTCATCGTCGACAAGCTCACGCCCTACGACCTGTGGGCCGAGATCATCGAGAAGAAGAACATCGCACTGGCCATCGTGGTGGGCTCGATGTGCATTGCGATCGGGCTGATCGTCGCGGCAGCGGTTCATGGGTGATATGGGCATCGGGGTGGTACGATATGGATACCCATATCGGAGCTTGCGATGAAGACGACGCTTGAGATTCCCGACCCCTTGCTCGACCAGGTCCGCAAAATCGCCGCGCGCGACGGCGAAACGCTGCGCTCGCTCGTCGAACAGGGCTTGCGCAAGGTGGTGGCCGAGCGCAACGCCAAGGCCAAGCCGTTCAAGCTGCGCGACGCCAGCGTGGGAACGCCGGGCGATCCGTTCCCCTACGAAGCGCTTTCGTGGGAAGAAAAGCGCTCGCTGATGTACGAAGGCCGCGGCGAGTGATCGCAGTCGATACCAACCTGCTGGTCTACGCGCACCGTCGCGAATCGCCCTTTCACGACAAGGCGCAGCGTGCGATTGCCACGCTCGCCAAGTCAGGGTCGGCATGGGCCATTCCGTGGCCCTGCCTGCACGAGTTCTTGGGTGTGGTGACCAACGTCCGGGCCTTGAAGCCGCCTTCGACGCTGACCGAGGCGGGGGCGCAGATTTCGGCCTGGCTGGCTTCGCCGTCGTTGGTGATGCTGCACGAGGGAGTGGACCACTGGACGTCTCTGCAAGCCTTGCTCCAAGCGGGCAAGGTGATCGGCGGGCAGGTGCATGACGCTCGCATTGCCGCGATTTGCCTTGAGCATGGCGTGCGTGAACTCTGGTCGGCCGACCGCGACTTCAACCGCTTTCCGAGCCTGACGGTGCGCAACCCGCTCGTCGGCTGAACGGGCCTCGAATGGCGGCCACCCTCGACGGCACGCCACCCCCGGCCACGCGAGTGAGCCCCGCCGAAGTGGCGCTGCTCGCCTCGGTCTTCGTCGTTGCCGCCTGCGGGCTGGTGTATGAACTGGCGGCCGGCGCGCTGGCGAGCTACCTGCTGGGCGACTCGATCCTGCAGTTCTCCACCGTCATCGGCGCCTACCTGTTCGCGATGGGCATCGGCTCGTACCTGTCGCGATTTTTCGAGCGCCAGTTGATCGCCAACTTCCTGCGCATTGAACTGCTGGTGGGCCTGGTGGGGGGCTTGATGCCGGCGGCGCTGTTTGCGTTGCACTCGGTGGCCACGCCCTCGTTTCGCTTCGGGCTGTACACCTGCGTGCTGTTGGTGGGTGTGTTGGTGGGGCTGGAAATTCCGCTGGTGATGCGCATCCTCAAGCACCAGTTCCGCGAACGCTACGCGCTGAAAGACCTGGTGTCGCAGGTGCTGACCTTCGACTATCTGGGCGCGCTGGTCGTGTCGATCGCGTTCCCGCTGCTGCTGGTGCCGCAGCTCGGCCTGATCCGAACGGGGGTGTTTTTCGGGCTGCTGAACGCCGCAGTGGCGGTGTGGGCGCTGGTCCTGTTTCGCGGCCAGTTGCGCCGCGCCGCCGCGCACGCGGCAGCCTGTGCGTTGACCGTGCTGGTGTTGCTGGCGGTGTTTGCCTTTTCCGACCGCATCACCACCTGGGCCGAAGACCGCTTCTACGTCGACAACGTGCTGGTCAGCGAAACCAGCCTGTACCAAAGGGTGGTGGTCACCTCGGGCAAGGCGGGGGTGCGCTTGTTTCTGAACGGCAACCTGCAGTTTCATTCGCGCGACGAGTACCGCTACCACGAGGCCCTGGTGCACCCGGCGCTGGCGGCGCACGGCGCACCCAAGCGCGTGCTGGTGCTGGGCGGCGGCGACGGCATGGCGGTGCGCGAGGTGCTCAAACACAGCAAGGTTGAACAGGTCACGCTGGTCGAGCTGGACCCGCACATGACACGGCTGTTCTCGACCCAGCCGCTGCTGCGCCAACTCAACGCCGACGCGCTGCATTCGCCCAAGCTGCGCATCGTCAACGCCGACGCGTTTGCGTGGCTGGAGCAGAACACCGACCGCTTCGACGTGATCGTGGCCGACTTTCCCGACCCCACCAACTTTGCCATCGGCAAGCTCTACACCAGCAGCTTCTACAAGCTGGTGGACCAGCACCTGAACGCCAGCGGGTACGCCGTGGTGCAGACCACCTCGCCGTTGATCGCGCGCAAGAGTTTTTGGACCGTGGCGACGACGATCGAGGCCGTCGGCCTGAGCGTCACGCCCTACCACGCGCATGTGCCGAGCTTCGGCGAATGGGGCTTCATGCTGGCCAGCCGCAGGCCCTACAAGCTGCCGGCCGAACTTCCTCAGGGCCTGCGCTTCCTGGACCTGGCCGGCCTGCCCGCGCTGTTCAACTTCCCGGCCGACATGGCGCGTGTGCCCACCGAGGTCAACCGCTTGTCGAACCAGGTGCTGGTGCAGACCTTCGAGGAAGAGTGGGGCAAGGTGCACGAGTGAGCGCACTGCTGTCGATGCAGACTCAGGGCCTGAACCGCCGCACAGTGCTGGCTGCCGCCGCGTGCGCGCCCTGGGCCGCTTGCACGCGCAATGATGCGCCGCGCTACACCGGTGCCTGGGTCGGCGCGCAGCATGAGCGTGGCCATCGCCTGCGTGAACCGAAGTCGGGCACGCTGCCCGAGCCCGCGATGCGGCGCCGCACCGGCGCCATCGTCGTCGGTGCCGGCATTGCCGGCCTGGCGGCGGCGCGGGCGTTGAACCAGGCCGGCGTCGACGATGTGCGGGTGTTCGATCTCGAAGACGCCGCCGGTGGCAACAGCCGCGGCCATGGGATGGCCGGCATGGCCTGCCCGCTGGGCGCGCACTACTTGCCGCTGCCGGGCGAGCGTGCGGTGGAAGTGATCGCCCTGCTCGAAGAACTGGGCCTGCGCGGCACGCGCGCCGGCCGGCCGGTCTACGACGAACGCCACCTGTGCCACAGCCCGCAAGAGCGGCTTTTCATTGGCGGCCAGTGGCATGAAGGGCTGCTGCCGCCGATCGAGGCCTTGCCGGTTGCGCAGCGCGCTGACACGCTGGCGCAGTACCGGCGGTTCAGTGTCGCGGTGGCTCGCGCAGCCCAAGGCGGCGCGTTCAGCATGCCGACGGCGCGTTCGACCTGGAGCGCGGCGCTTGACCAGCTCGATGGCGTCACCTTCGCGCAGTGGCTCGATGGGCAGGGCCTGCGCGCACCCGCGCTGCGCTGGACGCTGGACTACTGCTGCCGCGACGACTACGGGGCCGGCGCGGCGCAAGTGTCTGCCTGGGCCGGATTGCACTACTTCGCCAGCCGGCACGGTTTTCACGCCCCCGGTGACGAGCATGAAGACCGCGACGGCGTGCTCACCTGGCCAGAAGGCAACGCCTGGCTGAGCCGGCGTCTGGCCGCGCCGTTGCGCGAGCGCTTGCACACCGGCATGCTGGTCACGCGTGTCGACGAGGGCCGGCATGAGGTGAGCGTGGACTTGTGGAATGCCACTCAGCAGCGCGCTGAGCGCTGGACCGCGCCATGGGTGGTGCTGGCCGTTCCGCTCTTCATCGCCACGCGTTTGCTGGTCGCAGCACCGGCCGCGTTGACCCAGGCGGCGGCGCAGATGCGCCATGCGCCGTGGCTGGTGGCCAACCTTCTGCTGGACCAGCCGCTGACCGACCGCGGTGGCGCGCCGCCCTCCTGGGACAACGTGTTGTACGGACCAGAGCGTGGACCTGCGCCTGAACCAGCGCGTGGAACAGCGCGGGGACCCGCGCCAGCCGACGGGCAAAGCAGTCCCGCGCTGGGCTACGTCGACGCCATGCACCAAAGCACCCGCCCCCACGCCGGGCCGACCGTGCTCACCGCGTACTGGGCGCTGGGGGGTGATTCAGCGCAGCAATTGCAGCTGCAGCGTGCGCGGCTGCTGAACGAGCCCTGGTCTGCCTGGGCGCAGGCAGTCCTGCAGGACCTGGCGCCTGCGCACCCCGATCTGGCTGCCAAAGTGGCCCAGGTGGATCTGATGCGCTACGGCCACGCGATGAGCATTCCGGTGCCGGGCCTTCGCAGCGGCGCGGCGTTGAGCGCGCTCGCCGCGGCCTCGGGCCGAGTCCACTTTGCCCACAGCGACCTGTCGGGATATTCGGTGTTCGAGGAGGCATTCTTCCACGGCCATGCCGCCGGCCAGCGGGTTGCACGCGCCCGCTGACGCTTAGTAGGCCCTTTCACAAATACGGCCCCATGAGACCGTGTCTTTCTCCGCCATGCGTCGTTGCAGCCCCTTGCCGCACGTCGAGTGCGGCGGCGGGTCTGCGCCTAGCCTGGCGGCGAAATCCATCGATCTCATTGCGTGCCCGTATTTGTGAAAGGGCCTACTCAGCCCCGCATCAGGCTTTCGATCTCGGCGGCTGCCGCGGGCACACCGCGGCTGATCAATTCGCAACCCTCGGCGGTGACCACCGCATCGTCCTCGATGCGGATACCGATGTTCCAGAAGCGCTCGGGCACGCCTTCGGCCGGCCGCACGTACAGGCCGGGCTCGATCGTCACCACCATGCCGGCTTGCAGCAGGCGCGATGGTTTCTTGAGCACCGTGCCGCCAGCGCCATCGGGTTGTTCGACCGGTGCTTCGTCCAGCGACAGGTATTCACCCACGTCGTGCACATCGCGGCCCAGCCAATGGCCGGTGCCGTGCATGTAGAACTGGCGGTACGCGGCCGACTCGATCACGCTGTCCACATCGCCGGCCACGGCGCGGTCCAGCAGCCCACTGTCCAGCATGCCAAGCGCCAGCACCCGCACGGCTGCGTGGTGCGCATCGAGCTGGCGCGCGCCGGGGCGGGTGGCCAGAACAGCCGCCTCTTGCGCCGCATGCACGATGTCGTACAGCTCGCGCTGCGCGGGCGTGAAGCGGCCGTTGGCGGGGAAGGTGCGCGTCACGTCGCTGGCGTAGCCGTCGAGCTCGCAGCCGGCGTCGATCAGGCACAGCTCGCCGGCCCGCAACTCGGTGGCGCCGGCGGCGTAGTGCAGCACGCAGGCGTTGGCGCCCGCGGCGACGATGCTGGGGTAGGCCGGTCCCTGCGCACCATGGCGGCGAAACTCGTGCAGCAGTTCGGCCTCGATCTCGAATTCGCGCACCGCGGCATGGGGGTCGATGCGATAGCGTTCGGCGCAAAACCGCATCGCACGGGCATGCGCGCCGGCCGAGATCTGCGCGGCGCGGCGCATCGTCGCCAGTTCGGTGGCGTCTTTCAGCAGGCGCATCTCGGCCAGCAACGGGCCCAGATCGCGCTGCGCCGCTGGGCAGCTCGCGCCGCTGCGCTCGCGGCCGCGCACCGTGGCGAGCCAGCGATGCACCTGCGCTTGCAACTCGGTGTGCACGCCGAACGGAAACCAAACCGCCCCCTGGTTGGCCAGCCGCTCGGGCAGCAGCTGGTCGAGCGCGCCCACGCTGAACGCGTCGTCCACGCCGAGTGCGGCAGGCGCGGCCTCCGGGCCCAGCCGGCGGCCGTCCCAGATCTCGCGCTCGGGGTGCCGGTCGCGGCACAGCAGCGTGCTGCGCCCGTGGCCGTCAAGCAGCAACCAGGAATCGGGCTCGTCAAACCCAGTCAGGTAGTGGAAATGGCTGTCGTACCGGTAGGGGTGGTCGTTGTCTCTGTTGCGCTGGCGTTCGGGCGCGGTCGGAATCACCGCCACACCACCGCCCGCCTGGGCAATGGCGCGGGCCAGGCGCGAACGGCGTTGGGTGTGGACGCAGGCTTGGGGCGCGATGTTCATCGTCGGATTGTCCTGTCGCCCACGCCAGGCAGCAGGCTCGCGGGGCTTTACTGGTGCGGCGCGCCCTTGGGCACATCGGGCGCCAGCGCGCCCCGGCGAAGCCGCTTCAACTCGCGCACCAGCTCGGGGTCGCGGCTGGGCGGCTGCAATGCCGCGGCGCGCGCGGCCGCGCTTGCCTGGTCCTGCGCGCGCTGCAGCGACTGCCGGTCACCCCGGATCATCTGGCGCGCGCGCAGGTGGTTGGCCATCGCTTCCACGTCATCGAGCCCGGTGTAGGCATCGGTCCACGGCAGCTTGACGGCTTCGTTGTCGGCCAGGCGCACCCGCAGGCGGCACAGGCGGTTCTGCGTGCCATGGCGAAACGTGAACCCGCGCACGTCCCGTTCTTCGACCGAAAGTTCATGGATGTTCTCGATCGCCACTTGCTTCACGTCGCCGCCCAAGCCGCGCTGCGACCACAGAAAGTTGGCGCTGGCCGAGACCCGCTCCCAGCGCAACAGGTCCAGCGCCACCGCGGCGGCCACCACCAGCAGGCCCGGCACCCACAGCCAACGCGGGCCCCATTGCAGCGCGCACCAGAACAGCAGCCCGCCGCACAAGGCCAAGGCGATGACCTGCAGCATCTCCGGACGCGCGGTGTGATAGATGGCGCGCTCGTAGCGAAACGCCTCGGCTTCGCCGGTGGCCAGGGGCTGGACCGACCACGCCACGGCCTTGGCGGCGCGGGCCACGAACCAGTGAAGCCCCAGGCCCAGGCCCAGCATGAACGGCAGCGTCAACAGAAGACTCAGTGCTTTCACGCTTCATACGATAGCCAAGGCTTGCCGAGAAGAAAAGGGCTTTGGCATCGACAACCCCCATTTCCTGGCTGGATGGCAGCCGCGGGGCGTTCGAGCGGCCGGCCGCTTGTCGCTAAGATGGCTGGCTCACCCCAGCCCTTCGGAACGTCCTTCCGGCACCCCACCATGCAATACCGACGTCTTGGCCGCAGCGGCCTTCAGGTCAGCGAACTGTCGCTGGGTTCCTGGGTGACCTATCACAACCAGGTCGACGCGAGCGCCGCCAAGGAGATGCTGGCCGTGGCCATGGACGCCGGCGTCAACTTTTTCGACAACGCCGAGGTCTACGCCAAAGGCCAGAGCGAGGTGGTGATGGGTGCGGCGTTCAAGGCGCTGAAGTGGCCGCGCCTGAACTACATCGTCTCCACCAAGTTCTTCTGGGGGCTGGAGCGTGACGGCCATGCCACCAACCGCAAGGACACGCTGAACCGCAAGTACCTGATGCAGGCCATCGACGGCTCTTTGTCTCGCATGGGGCTGGACTTCATCGACCTGGTGTACTGCCACCGCCCCGACCCGCACACGCCGATCGAGGAAACCGTCTGGGCCATGAGCGACATGATCACCCGCGGCAAGGCGCAGTACTGGGGCACCAGCGAATGGAGCGCGGCCGAGGTACGCGCCGCCTGGGACATTGCCGACAAGCACCACCTGCACAAGCCGGTGATGGAGCAGCCGCAATACCACCTGTTCCACCGCAAAAGAGTCGAGCAGGAGTACGCGCGTTTGTATGACGACATCGGCCTGGGCCTGACCACCTGGAGCCCGCTGGCCAGCGGCCTGTTGACCGGCAAGTACAAGGGCGGCATTCCGGCCGGCAGCCGGGGTGCGATGGAAGGCATGGACTTTCTGCATAAGAGCCTGACCGACAAGGCCAAGGCTGCCGCGGTGGTGCAGCTCGAAGGCATGGCGGCCGAGCTGGGTTGCAGCGTGGCGCAACTCGCCATTGCCTGGGTGGCCAAGAACCCACGCGTCAGCAGCGTCATCACCGGGGCGTCCAAACTGAGCCAGCTGCAGGCCAACCTGGCAGCGGTGGAGGTGCTGCCCAAACTGACGCCCGAGGTGATGGCCCGCATCGACCAGATTAGCGCGCCGCTGGCGGACTGAAACACCGCGGGTTGAGAGCGCCCCCAGGCCGACGACATACGTCGTCCGCCCCCCGAGGGGGTGAGAAACACTTACGGCGGCCTGGCGTTTGTTTCTTAAGAGGGAGGTTCACAACATGTCGACCCACGCGCACGACCTCAGCCCCTGGCGGCACAGCCACCAGTTCGATGCCGGCAACCGCGTTGGCGAAGCGCGCACACGCTGGGTGCTGGCGCTGACCCTGGTGACGATGGTGGTGGAGATCGGAGCCGGCTGGTTCACCGGCTCGATGGCGCTGCTGGCCGATGGCTGGCACATGGGCACGCACGCGCTGGCATTGGGCGTGGCGGCATTGGCGTATTGGCTGGCCCGGCGCCACGCGCTCGACACACGCTATGCGTTCGGCACCTGGAAGATCGAAGTCCTGGGCAGTTTCGCCAGTGCGCTGGTGCTGGGCATCGTGGCGCTGGGCATCCTGCTGGAGTCGGCCCTGCGGCTGTGGAAGGCCGAACCGCTGTCGGCGCAAACGGCGCTGGTGGTGGCGGCGGTCGGCCTGCTGGTCAACCTGCTGTCGGCGTGGATGTTGCATGGTGCGGAGCATGGGGGGCATGGGCATGACGATGGCGACGCGAACGGGCATCACCACGGTCACGGTCATGCCCACGGGCACGAGCACCCGCACGAGCACCCGCATGAGCACGCTCACCGAGCCGCTGCCCGCGTGCACGGCCGCGGCCACGGCGCTGACTTGAATTTGCGCGCGGCCTACGCCCATGTGCTGGCCGACGCGCTGACCTCGGTGCTGGCCATCGCCGCGCTGGCCGCCGCGCTGTGGCTGGGCTGGTGGTGGCTGGACCCGCTGGTGGGCGTGCTGGGTGCGGTGGTGATCGGCGTGTGGGCCGTCGGCCTGATGCGCGACTCGGCCACCGTGCTGCTCGACCGCGAGATGGACCACCCGCTGACGCTGAACATCCGCGAGGCGCTCGAATCCGACGGCGACGCCAAGGTTGCCGACCTGCATGTCTGGCGGGTCGGCCGCAAGCAGTTCGCGGCTATCGCCTGCGTGGTGGCCGACGTGCCGCTGGCGCCGGCCGTGTACCGGGCGCGGCTGGCGCAGCACGATGAACTGGTGCATGTGTCGCTGGAGGTCAACCGCTGCCCGCAGGCGAGCGCAGCGCCTGCCGCCTGACTCCGAGCGGGCCCGGCACTTGGCGTTCACCCTCGCCATCCTTGCTCACCGTTGTCGAACCTCTCCCGCATGCCCATCGCGCCGTCAATTCGTTTGACCGTTCACGATGACGTGCCGCCCGCCGAGGCGGCGGTCATCGACGCCGGTTTGGGCGCCTTCAATGACGAAGCCATGGCGTTGCGCGATGTTCGTGGGCTGGCCGCGTTTGCGCGTGACGCGTCGAACCACGTCGTCGGCGGCGCGGTCGGGCGAACCTGGGGCGAGTGCTGTGAGCTGCAGCAGCTGTGGGTGGCACCGGCGCACCGGCGCGCTGGCCTGGGCGCCCGGCTGGTTCGCGAATTCGAGCAGCGCGCCGTGGACAGGGGATGCCGGCGGGTGTCCCTCGAAACCTTCAGCTTTCAGGCCCGGCCATTCTACGAAGCGCTCGGTTACTCCGTGGCGCTGGAGTTGCGCGGCTACACCCGGGGGGTAGCGAAATTCACCATGACCAAGCCCATCGCCGCCGAGTGACCGGCCGGTGCCGTCAGGGGGTGCCAGCCGCCTGCAATGTCGCCAGCCGCTCGGGCGTGCCGACATCGGCCCAGGGCCTGCGGTAGAGCGTTGCGCCGAGTCTGCCTTGAACAATCGCGCGGTCCAGAAAAGGACGAAGCGGCGCCTTGGCGCCCGGAGCAAGGTCAGCCATCAGTTCGGTCACGAACGCTGCGCGGAACAAGGCGATGCCGCTCCAGGTGAAGCGCGGCTCACTCGCCGCACCGTGCGTGGCAAGCCCGGCCTGGATGGCGAAGTCGCCGGCCGGGTGGTGTGGCGGGTTGGGCACCATCCACAGTTGGGCGAGCTGCCCGCTGCGCGCAAAGGCCTGGGCATCCGTCGCGGCGAATCGAAACTCCGGTGCAAACACGTCGGCCGCGATTGACCAGAAGCAGTCATCGGTGTTGCTCGCCTCGCCCCCGGCCGAGTCGGCCAGCAACGGCAGCGCCTTCTTCAGCCCGCCGGCTGTTTCGAGCGCGCCGCCATGGTCGCGGCCTTCCATCGAGTAACTGATGCGCACCCCGAAGCGCGAGCCATCGCCCAGCGCCGCGACGATCTGCTCCTCGAGCCATGCCGTGTTGACGACCACTTCGTGAACCCCCGCGCGTGCCAGCGCTTGCAGATGCCATTCGATCAGCGCCTTGCCGCGCACCTTCAGCAGCGGTTTGGGGCAATGGTCGGTCAGCGGCCGCATGCGTTCACCGCGCCCGGCCGCCAGCAAGAGGGCCTTCATGCCGGCCCGCCCGGCTGGCCGCGCCGCAGGGCATGCCGCTCGACCCGCGCGGGCTCGAAGGCGGCGACCAACCCGGCCATCAGCGTGTGCGCGCGCGCCGAGTTGTCGGCGCCGAGGTTGCACACGTAGACATCGAGCGTGACCGAAGCAATCTCCGGCCAGGTGTGCACCGCCAGATGCGACTCGGCCAGCAACACCACACCGGTGATCCCCACCGGTGTGTGCATGCCCTCGCCGGTGCTCCCCACCGGTGTGTCCATGCCCTCATGGGCAATCCTCACCGGCGCGTCGGCGCTGCCACCCGCCACCGGCGCAAAGCGATGGAACAACTCACCCACCGGTTGCAGGCCCGCGGCATCAATGGTCGCCAGGCACAGCGAGCGCAGCACATCGGTGTCGGTCATCAACGGGCGGTCGGCGGGGCAGCCGTGCAGGTCGGCGGTGAGGTGCAAGCCTTGCATGACGGTGATTATCCGGTCGGGGCTGGCCGCATTCGCCCCGTAAAATGCCGCCTCGCCCTGCCTTTCGCAACCCCACCGGGACCCGCATGTCCGCCACCGCACCCACCTCCCTCGCTTCACCGGGCCAGACCGCGCTGATGGCCAATGCCATCCGTGCGCTGGCAATGGACGCCGTGCAACAGGCCAACTCCGGCCACCCCGGCGCGCCGATGGGCATGGCCGAGATCGCGGTGGCGCTGTGGGGCCGCCACCTGCGCCACAACCCGGCCAACCCGCACTGGGACGACCGCGACCGCTTTGTGCTGTCCAACGGCCACGCCTCCATGCTGCTGTACGCGCTGCTGCACCTCACCGGCTACGACCTGCCGATGAGCGAGCTGCGCAATTTCCGCCAGCTGCACAGCAAAACGCCGGGCCACCCTGAACGCGGCCTGACCCCGGGTGTGGAGACCACCACCGGGCCTCTCGGCCAGGGCATCAGCAACGCCGCGGGCATGGCGCTGGCCGAGAAGCTGCTGGCCAAGGAATTCAACCGCGACGGGCATTCGATCGTCGACCACCACACCTACGTCTTCCTGGGCGACGGTTGCCTGATGGAGGGCATCAGCCACGAGGCCTGCGCGCTGGCCGGCGCCTGGCGCCTGAACAAGCTCATCGCGCTGTATGACGACAACGGCATCAGCATTGACGGCAAGGTGGGCCCCTGGTTCATCGACGACACGCCCAAGCGCTTCGAGGCCTACGGCTGGAACGTGATTGCGGCGGTGGACGGGCATGACGTGGACGCGGTGGATGCCGCGATCGCGCGGGCCAAGCGGTCCGACAAGCCGACCTTCATCGCCTGCAAAACCACCATCGGCAAAGGCTCGCCGAATCGCGCCGGCACCGCCAAGGCGCATGGCGAGGCGCTCGGGGCCGACGAGATCAAGCTCACGCGCGACGCGCTCGGCTGGCACCACGAGCCGTTCGTGATTCCCGAAGACGCGTACACGCACTGGGACGCCAAGGCCGGCGGCATGGCGATTGAGGCGCAATGGGACGCCAGGTTCGCGTTGTACAAGGCCGCGCACCCGGAACTGGCGGCCGAGTTCGCGCGCCGCATGCGCGGCGAGTTGCCGGCCGGCTGGGCGCAGTCCGCGGTCGACGCCGCGGTGGCCGCCCACACCCGGTGCGAGACCGTGGCCAGCCGCAAGGCCAGCCAGCTCGCGCTGGAGGCTTTCACGAAAACCTTGCCCGAGCTGCTGGGCGGCAGCGCCGACCTGACCGGCTCGAACCTGACCAACACCGCCAGCACGCCCGCGCTTCGAATGGACGCTGACGGAGCCTCCAACGGGGGGCGCCACATCAACTATGGCGTGCGCGAATTCGGCATGGCCGCGGTGATGAATGGCCTCTCGCTGCACGGCGGCTTGATTCCCTACGGCGGCACCTTCCTCACGTTCAGCGACTACAGCCGCAACGCCATTCGCATGGCCGCGCTGATGAAGCTGCGCGTGATCCATGTGTTCACGCACGACAGCATCGGCCTGGGCGAAGACGGGCCCACGCACCAGAGCATCGAGCATGCCGCCTCGCTGCGGCTGATTCCCGGGCTCGATGTCTGGCGCCCGTGCGACACCGCCGAGACCGTGGTGGCCTGGGCCTGCGCCATCGACAACAAGGCGCGGCCCACCGCGCTGTTGCTGTCGCGCCAGAACCTGCCCTATGCGCCGAAGGGCGGGTTCGACAATTCATCGCCCATGAGCGCGCTGGACGGCATTGCCAAAGGCGCCTATGTGCTGGCCGAGCCCGGCGAGGTGGGGCTGCGCAAAAAAGCCCAGGCGGTGATCATCGCCACCGGCTCCGAAGTGCAGTTGGCGTTGCATGC
>JANNDW010000064.1:0-2320 GCA_031378125.1 Methylibium sp.
ACTGTCACTGCCATACGCCGGTGCCGCTGGTCGACAACGGCAAGCGTGCCATCCGGTTGTTCGGCGGCCGCAAGACGATGCTGCGGCAGGAGAACGGCGGCATGTGCGAGCCGGAAACCTGCCACGAGTACCAGACGAAGCAGTGCAACCTGAGCGGTCGTTTCCTGTTCTTCGTGCCCGGCATCCGCTCGATCAGCGCCTTCGAGCTGCACACCAACAGTTTCTACGCGATGAATGCCGCGATCCAGAAGTTCGAGACCATCGGCTTCCTGCGCGGCGGACGAATCTCCGGCTTCCTCGATCGGCAGCGCACGCCGTTCTACCTGAGCAAGCGGCTGATGGAGGTCAGCCACATCGACGAACAGGGCAAGGCAGTGCGCGTGCCGCAATGGATCATCGAGCTGGAAGCGCCGGTCGATGTGTCGGCGTTGCTGCGCGGCCCGGAGGACGACGATGCCGCCATCGTGCAGGGCGAGTTGGCGAGCCAGGTGCTCGAAAGCGGCCAGTCGGTAGTTCACGCCTCAGGGGTCGCCGACCGCCTGGCGGACTCGGAGCCTGCGTCGACCGGTGATGGCGGGGAACCGACGCTCGACAAGGTGATCGCTTGCGCTGGCGCGATCGGCCTGAGCGCAGATGTGTACCTGGCCTACACCGACCGTCGATGGGGCAGCGGCTGGAGGCTCAACCGGCAGGGCCGTCGCCGCGCTTGGGACGAACTGGAGCGATATCGAAACGACCCGCAGGGCTACGTCGACAAGGTCGAGAGCGAACCGCAATCGGTGTCGTCCGGGAGGAAGCCATGATCCGCATCGCCCATTTTTCCGACCTGCACTACGGCACAAAGAATCTCGTCGAAGCCGACCGCTGCTTCGGTGCCGCCATCGACCGCGCCGTCGAGGCAGGCGTGCAGGCGGCCGTCCTGTCCGGCGACGCCACCGACCACGCGCTGGACCTGCACTCGCCGGCCGCCGAACGCTTGGTGGCGCAGGTG
Source organism: Methylibium sp. (assembly GCA_031378125.1). Taxonomy (GTDB): domain Bacteria; phylum Pseudomonadota; class Gammaproteobacteria; order Burkholderiales; family Burkholderiaceae_C; genus LGRD01. Next base: position 992 of record JANNDW010000064.1, read on the forward strand.
CGGCGGCTCGCTGACCATTGCCCGATGTTGATTCTGCAAGGCACCTATTCGCACGAGCCGCCGGGGACGTTGTCGATCTTCCGGTTCTTGGGCGGGCGCCACCGCATTCAGGTGGCGGATCGCCTCGGGCAAGTCGGTTTGACGGCCAGCGGCGATTGGCTTGCGTCCGACGGCTGGCGCTTCGAGTCATTGCCTGGGGGACTGAGGGCCTTGTTCTCGTGCGTGCCAACGGTCAATAAGGCCACCGTCGCGGCGACGGTCGGCGCCAACACAGCGGCCGAAGCCGTCGGGGAGCATCTGGCCATCTTGCTGGCCAGCTTTGCCCCGGGAAACCGGGTGGCCTGCACCCAAGGTGTACCGACCATCGGCGTGTCGCACGGCACCGTCTTCGGCTGCCTTAGCGAGCACGGCGTGCCGATGGCGGGTTTCGACCACGAGTTCACCACGGGTGCATTGTTCAGCGCCGGCACGCAGGCCTTCATGCTCGGGCACATCCACCGACATCAGGCCTGGGAAATTGAAGGTGAGGCAGGGCGCCAGTGCGTTGCCTACGCCGGCTCCATCGGGCGCTTCCACTATGGTGAGGAAGGCGCCAAGGGTTTCCTGCTGTGGGACGTCGATGCCGACGGAGCCAAGTTCACGCTGGAGCCGACACCGGCACGCCGCACCATCGATATCGTGTTCGATGGCAAGCCCGATCTGGAAGCGTTGCGGGCTGCAGCTGCGGATCAAGAGGTGGCCGGGGCTTTCGTTCGGGTACGTTGGACCATCGCGGAGGAAGACCGGCACGAGGTGGATCGAGCATCGATCCTGCGAGTGCTCGAGGGGGCCGCCGAATCCAAGCTGGAAGGGCGCATCGTGCCGGTAGTGCGCACGCGGGCGGCGGGAATCTCTCAACTCGCCGGTCTGGCAGACAAGGTGCGCATTTGGGCGCAGGTGACGGAGGCCAGGCCGGAGCCTCTGCTGAACTGTCTGCACGCGCTGTCGACCCAAACCCCCGACCTGATTGCCGCGGGTGTTCTTCGCGGCGACGGCGTGTCCGGTGTCGGCGACGCGCCAGACCTGCGCGCGCGGCATTCATCCGCAGCGGCGCGCGTCGAGTCGATGCCGATGTACTGATGCGTCTCGGCGTGAGCGGTGGACTTGCGCGACGCCGCCGGGGCGCGAGACTGGCGTCGTCCTCATCCGGAACACGAACATGCAACCCCTTTCCCTCACCCTCAAAGGTTTCTGTGGCATTCGCGACGGTCTGGGCCTGGATGGCTTGACGCTGGACTTTGAGCGGCTGGCCGATGGCGCCGAACTGATCGCCATCGCCGGTGCGAACGG
>JANNDW010000114.1:0-9431 GCA_031378125.1 Methylibium sp.
GTCTACATCGGCGACCAGACACGCGACAGCAACGGCGGTGGCACGGTGCGCACGCTCACCGAGCAGGTGGCGCTGGAAACCCGCACCCGCATGCTCAACCCGAAGTGGTACGAAGGCATGCTCAAGCACGGCTACGAAGGCGTGCGCCAGATCGAGGTGCACGTGACCAACACGATGGGGTGGTCGGCCACCACCGGCCAGGTGCAGCCCTGGGTCTACGAGCAGCTGAGCCAGACCTTCATGCTCGACCCCGAGATGCGCGAGCGCCTGGCGAAGTTGAATCCAACCGCGTCCGCGCGCGTGGCCAACCGGCTGCTCGAAGCCTCGGACCGCAAATTCTGGACGCCCGACGCCACCATGCTCGCCGCATTGCGCCGAGCCGGTGAGGAGCTGGAAGACCGGCTCGAAGGTGTGTTTGCTGATACCCGTGAAGGCGCTCCCGCATGAGCTCGCCGGGCCGCCCCAAGACGAATACCGCAGTGCAAAGCACGGAGGTCTACTGATGAGCACGACGACGATTCCCATCCCCGACATCAAGAGTCCCGGCATTCGCAAGAACCTGCGGCTCGATGGCGAGGGCAGCCTGCAGGTGCAACTCGACCCGAACGTGAAGATCGGCAACGCGAAAGTGTTTGCGATCTACGGCAAGGGCGGCATCGGCAAGAGCACCACGTCAAGCAACCTGTCGGCGGCGTTTTCCAAGATGGGCAAGCGTGTGCTGCAGATCGGCTGCGACCCGAAGCACGACAGCACCTTCACGCTCACCAAGAAGATGCTGCCCACCGTGATCGACGTGCTCGAGACGGTCGACTTCCACGCCGAAGAACTGAGAGTCGAAGACTTCGTGTTCGAAGGCTACAACGGTGTGATGTGCGTGGAAGCCGGTGGCCCGCCCGCCGGCACCGGCTGTGGTGGTTATGTGGTCGGCCAGACCGTCAAGCTGCTCAAGGAGCACCACCTGCTCGAAGACACCGACGTGGTGATCTTCGACGTGCTGGGGGATGTGGTCTGCGGTGGTTTTGCCGCGCCGCTGCAGCACGCCGACCGCGCGATGATCGTCACCGCCAACGACTTCGATTCAATCTTCGCGATGAACCGCATCGTGCAGGCCATCGGCGCCAAGGCGAAGAACTACAACGTGCGCTTGGGCGGCGTCATTGCCAACCGCAGCGCGGCCACCGACCAGATCGACAAATACAACAACAAGATCGGGTTGAAGCTCGCAGCGCACTTCCCCGACCTGGACGTGATCCGTCGCAGCCGCTTGAAGAAGTCCACCTTGTTCGAGATGGAGTATTCGCCCGAGCTCGAAGCAGTGCAGAAGGAATACATGCGCCTGGCCGCGTCGATGTGGCTGGGCACCGAGCCGCTGAATGCCGTGCCGATGAAGGACCGCGACATCTTCGACCTGCTTGGGTTTGATTGAATGGACCTTGATTGAGAAGTGATGCAATGAACACGTACCAAGAGCGCCGCGGCCAGATCGAAACCTATTTCGATCGCACCGCCGTTCAGGCCTGGGCCCGGCTGACCTCAGACGCGCCCGTGGGCCGCATCCGCGCCACCGTTCGGGCCGGGCGCGACCGCATGCGCGCGCAACTGCTGGCGTGGTTGCCGGCCGACATGACCGGCAAGCGGCTGCTCGATGCGGGCTGTGGCACCGGCGCGCTGGCGGTGGAAGCGGCGCGACGCGGCGCGCAGGTGCTGGCCATCGACCTGTCCCCCACGCTGGTGGGCCTGGCGCGTGATCGCACGCCCGCCATCGACGGCGCTGGCTCCATCGACTTCCGCTCCGGCGACATGCTGGACGCTGCGCTGGGCCAGTTCGACTACGTGGTGGGCATGGACTCGCTGATCCACTACCAGGCTCCCGACGCTGTGAAGGTGCTGGCCGGTCTGGCGCAGCGCACCTCCACCGCGCTGATCTTCACCTTTGCGCCCAGCAACCCGGCGCTGGAGGTGTTCAAGGCGGTCGGCAAGCTGTTTCCGCGCGGTGATCGCTCGCCTGCCATCGTGCCGGTGGGCGAGAAAAAACTGCATCGCCTGTTGAGCACGGACGCACAACTGCGGGATTGGGCCGCCGCGCGAACCCGGCGCATCTCCAGCGGCTTTTACACCTCGCAGGCGCTGGAGCTGGTGCGGAAGTGAAAACCGTTCTCTCACTGTTCCGTGTGAAGGCGTGGCTCGATGTGGCGCCACGCTTTCTGCCGTTCGCGGACGCCGCGTCCGCCGCGTTCCCGCTCGGCCGCCTGCTCAGGCTGTCGCTGTTCCAGGTGGCGGTGGGCATGGCCTCGGTGATGCTGGTGGGCACGCTGAATCGGGTGATGATCGTCGAGCTGGGCGTGGCGGCCTGGCTGGTGTCGGCCATGGTCGCATTGCCCTGCTTGTTTGCGCCGTTTCGAGCGCTGGTCGGTTTCAAATCGGACACCCATCGCTCGGTGCTGGGTTGGAAGCGGGTGCCCTACATCTGGCTCGGCAGCTGGCTGATGTTCGGTGGCCTGGCCATCATGCCGTTTTCGCTGTTGCTGCTGTCCGCGGAGTCGCGCTCGCCCTTCTGGGTCGGGCAAGTCAGCGCGGCGCTGGCCTTCTTGCTGGTGGGCGCCGGCATGCAAACCACGCAGACGGCCGGGCTGGCGCTGGCCACCGACCTGGCGCCGGCCGAGTCGCGCCCGCGTGTGGTGGCCTTGATGTACGTGATGCTGCTGGTCGGCATGGTGGGGACCAGCCTGGTGTTCGGGGCCTTGCTGGCCAACTTCAGCCCCACCCGCCTGATTCAGGTGGTGCAAGGTTCGGCCGTGGTCGCGATGCTGCTCAACCTGGTGGCGTTGTGGAAACAGGAGCCGCGCCGGCCCCGTCAACGCAACACCCACGAACCGCAGCCGAACTTCAAGTCGACCTGGCGGCAGTTTGCCAAGAACGGCAAGGCGCGGCGATTCCTGGTAGCCGTGGGCCTGGGCAGCGCGGCATTCAACATGCAGGACATCATTCTTGAGCCCTATGGCGGCGAGATCCTGAAACTGTCCGTCAGCGCCACCACCCTCATCACCGCGATGACGGCCATCGGTGCCCTGGCCGCTTTCGCGCTGGCCGCGCGCTGGCTGCAGCGTGGCGCCGACCCGTACCGCGTGGCGGCCCTGGGTCTGCTGGCCGGGCTGGTGGCGTTTGCCGCCGTCATCTTTGCCGAGCCGTTGGAGTCGCCGAATCTGTTTCGGGCGGGTGCGACGCTGATCGGCTTTGGCGGCGGCCTGTTCGCGGTGGGCACGCTGACCGCCGCGATGGGGCTGGAGAACAACGGCCTCAACGGCTTGGCGCTGGGCGCCTGGGGGGCCGTGCAGGCCACCTGCGCCGGCACCGCGGTGCTGCTCGGTGGCGCGCTGCGCGACATCGTCTCCGGCCTCGCATCTCAGGGCTGGCTTGGAACCGCGCTGATGAGCCCGGCCACGGGCTACAGCTTTGTCTATCACATCGAGTTGTATTTGTTGTTCGCCACCTTGGTGGCGATCGGGCCGCTGGTTCGCAATGCCGCGCCGGCGACGCAGAAGTCGTCATCCAAGTTCGGGTTGGCCGAGCACCCGAACTGAGTCCTTGTCTTGCCAGAAGAGGAAACACCATGAGTACTGGTACCGGAGCCATCACCGGCTACATCGATGTCGCACAGATCGTGCTTTATGTGTTCTGGGCGTTCTTCGCGGGCTTGGTCTACTACCTGCAGAAAGAAAGCAAACGCGAAGGTTTCCCGCTGGAGACCGACTTGCCTTCGGGCGAAACGCGCTTCACGCCTGGTTTCGTGGGCATGCCCAGCCCCAAGACCTTTTACCCCGCGCACGGCGAGCCCGTGACGGTGCCCAATGCCAGGCGCACGGCGCAGCAGCTGCATGCCAAGCCGAACCACCGCTGGCTCGGCGCCCCGCTGGAGCCCACCGGCAACCCGATGCTCGATGGCGTCGGCCCCGGCTCGTACGCAGACCGCGCCGATGTGCCCGACCGCATGCTCGACGGCGGCGCGACGATCGTGCCGTTGCGGGTGGCGCATGGTTATGGCGTGGCCGGCAAGGACCCGGATCCGCGTGGCATGAAAGTGATCGGCGCCGACGGCGAGGTGGGCGGCACGGTGTCCGACCTGTGGATCGACAAGGCGGAAATGATCTTCCGCTACCTCGAACTCACCGTGCCGGTCGGCAACGCATGGCGCCAGGTGCTGCTGCCGATGAACTTTGCGCGCGTGACCCGTGACGACGTTCGGGTGCAGTCCATTCTCGGCCACCAGTTCGCCCAGGTGCCCGGCCTGCGCAACGCCGAGCAGGTGACCTTGCTGGAAGAAGAAAAGGTGATGGCCTATTACGGCGGCGGCACGCTCTACGCGTCGCCCGACCGGCAGGAGCCGCTGGTATGAAACCAGCTGTGTTGGCCCTCTCATGGAAGGCGTTGGCATGACCATCCAGCACGACGGTCACGAACACGAGTTCGAACCGGAACTCGGCTTGCCCGAGCCGTTGCCGGCCGACGAGCGCATCCTGTGGCAGGGCGCTCCGGACTGGCGCATGCTGGCCCGCGGTGCATTCCATGTGCGCACGCTGGGGGCGTATTTCGGCGTGATTCTGGCGCTGCGCGTGGCCACCGTGGCCGCGTCGGGCGGCACGGCGCCCGAAGCCGTCAAGGCCGTCGCCATGCTGTTGCCGCTGGCGCTGGCGGCCATCGCCATTGCTGCGAGCATGGCCTGGCTGTCCAGCCGCACCACCGTCTACACGCTGACCGACAAGCGTGTGGTGATGCGCATCGGCATCGTGCTGAGCTTGACCTTCAACCTGCCGCTGCAGCGCCTGGCGACCGCCGGCTTGCGCGTGCGCGCCGACGGCACCGGCGATATTGCGCTCACGCTGTCCGGCACCGACACCATCGCCTACTTGCACCTGTGGCCGCATGCCCGGCCCTGGCGGGTTGCCAAACCCGAGCCCATGCTTCGTTGTGTCCCCAACGCGGCCGAGGTGTCGGCGCTGCTGGCCGATGCGTGGGCCAACGCCACCGGCTTGGCCGCGGCGAGACCGGCGCCTGCCGAGCGGGCAGCGCGCACGAATCCCGCGCTTCCCGTGGCTGGCCAAGAGCGCGGCCACGGCCGGGCCGATGGGCGCGGCGCGGGCCAGCCGGCGCACGCCTGATCGGCGGAGTCTGAAGTGAGCCACGCCGTGACCACAGGCCCGTTCCCGCGCAAGGCGCTGCTGGCGGTCGGCGCGTTGCTGCTGGTGGCGCTGGCGGGTGTGGCCACGGTTCGCCTGACCGGCGCGGACATTCGCGCGCCAGACGCGTCCGCGTCGCTCACGCGCGAGTTGCGCTTCGAGGACCGGCCCGACGGCAGCGTTGCGGTGATCGACGCTGGCAGCAACGCGGTGGTCGAAACGGTGGCCGGCGAGGCCGGCTTCTTCCGCGGCACATTGCGCGGCCTGGCCCGCGAGCGGCGCCGCATGGGCCTGGGGCCGGAGCAGCCGTTTCAACTGATCGGCCGGGCCGACGGGCGCCTCACGCTCGCCGACCCCGCCACCGGGCAGCGGGTCGACCTGGAGTCTTTCGGGCCGGCCAACGCCGCTGTCTTCTCGCGCCTTTTGACGGCTGGCGCACCGAGCCCGAACTAGTCGCCGCGGCACCGACCAATTCCAGGAGCGAAACATGAGCACGCTGAGCAGCACGGCCCCTGCCACCAACGAAGCGACCCAGATGGCGTTGCAGGACACGGTGTTGACCCCGCGCTTTTACACCACCGACTACAAGGCGATGGACCGGATCGACATTGATTCGATCCGGCCGCAATGGGACGCGCTGATGGCGGAGTTCCGCGCCGACACCAACACCGACCACTTCCAGCGACCGCCCGAGCTGATGGCCAACCAGGCCGACTTGCCGCCGCCGCTGTACAAGGAATTCAAGGACTTTCTCATCAGCTCCGTCACGTCCGAGTTCTCCGGCTGTGTGCTGTACGCGGAGATCAAGAAGCGCGTGCAGAACCCCGACATGAAAGAGCTGTTTGGCTACATGGCGCGCGATGAAAGCCGCCATGCGGGCTTCATCAACCAGTGGCTGAAGGACTTCGGCATCGGTGTCGACCTGGGCTTTCTGGCGCGCGCCAAGAAGTACACCTACTTCCGGCCCAAGTTCATTTTTTACGCGACTTACCTGTCGGAAAAGATCGGCTACGCGCGCTACATCGCGATCTATCGGCAAGTCGAGAAGCATCCCGAACTGTGTTTTCACCCGATCTTCAAGTGGTTCGAAAAATGGTGCAACGACGAATTTCGCCACGGTGAGGCGTTTGCGCTGCTGCTGCGCGCCCACCCGCATTTGCTCAGGGGCATGAACACCTTGTGGATCCGGTTCTTCGTGCTGGCCGTGTACGCCACGATGTACGTGCGCGACCACACCCGCCCGGAGATGCATTCGGCGATGGGCATGGACCCGACCGAGTACGACTACCAGGTGTTTCGCATCACGTCGGAGATCACCAAGCAGGTGTTTCCGCTGACGCTCAACATCGACGACCCACGTTTCCGCGCCGGGCTGGAGCGCATGCGCCGCATCTCGCTGGCCAGCGACGCCGCGCGCGTGCAGGGCGGGCTGATGGGCGGCATCAAGCGCGTCGGCTGCGGCCTGGCGGCGGGCGCCACCTTCGTGCGGCTGTACTGCCTGCCGGCGCAGCCCAACGCGCTGCCGGACAACCCGCGCGTGGCGCCGGCGTGGTGACGGCGACGCGGTGTTGCAGCCGCTGACGCCGTCGCCAGACATTGCGCACAAGGCTCAAGACCCATGCTGCAATACGGCCTGCCCGTGCTGTTCACGCTGTTCATCTGGTGGTTCAGCACCGGTGTGATCCTGTACCTGGACGGCCTGCCACGCCACACCTTCAAGTGGACGATGCTGGCCTTCACCGTCCTGCTGGGGCTGGCACTGGCGGGCCTCTCGGCCAGCAAGACAGACGCCACCGAGTCCGGCGCTTATTGCGCCTTCACCTGCGGCTTGCTGGTCTGGGCCTGGCAGGAGGTGGCGTTCTTGCTGGGCTTTGTGACCGGCCCGCGCCGCACGCCCTGCCCGCCGGGCGCCATCGGCTGGCGGCGTGCGCGCTACGCATTGCAGGCGGTGCTGCACCACGAGCTGGCACTGATCGTTTTGGGCGTCGCCGTGGTCGCAGCCACCTGGGGCGGCGTGAACCAGACCGGCCTGTGGACTTACCTGATCCTGTGGGCAATGCGCCAGAGCGCCAAGCTGAATGTCTTTCTGGGCGTTCGCAATCTCAACGAAGGCTTCTTGCCGGACCATCTGAAGTACCTGCAGACTTACTTCACGCGCCGGCCCATCAACGCCCTGTTTCCGGTTTCGGTGACCGTCTCCACGCTGCTCGCCGTGGCCTTGTGGCAGGCCGCATCGGCCAGCGCGGCCAGCGCTTTCCAATCGACCTCGCTCAGCCTCAGCGCGGGTCTGCTGAGCCTGGCGGTGCTGGAGCACTGGTTCCTCGTCCTGCCATTGCCTTTTGAAGCGCTGTGGAATTGGGGCCTGAGATCCCGTTCACGACTGTCCGCAAAGGCGCTCGACCCGAAGCCATTGTCTTGAATCAACGGGCGGGGTGTGAGTGAGTGAATGAGCCCGCTTCAAGCGCGCTGACACTGTCTTCAGCGCGGCAGACGAGTCAACGTCAACTGGCTTGCGCAAGCCCTATTTGACGAGCACTTCGACGCGTCGAGCCTCGGGGTCTTCGCCGGCCAGATTAGCTTTCGTCAGTTGGGGCTTTTCAAGCACCACCCGATCTTCATTGACGCCCGCTCCGCGCTTCAACACATCGCGCACCGCAAAGGCGCGCTGTTTGGCCAGCTCCTGGTTGGCCGTCAATTCGCCGCTGGCCGAGTGGAAGCCGGAAATGACGAGCTTCGAATTGGTGTTCGTCTTCAGCGCGTCCAGCAGGGTCTGCAAGCCGGCTTCGGCGCCGGCGGGCAAGGCGGCAGAGCCGACGCCGAAGTACACCACGCCGCCCTCGGCGGTGGACTTCGCCGCGATCGCCGCGGCTGCGCCCAGGCGGGGCCCGGCCAGTTCGGGGTAGTCCTTCAGCATGGCGGCGCCATACAGCGGCTTGTAGGCGCCCTGGTGGCAGGTGGCGCAATTGGTTTTGGCCACGTCGCCGGTCGGCCCGAGCCGGTGGGCCGGGAAGGCGGCGGTCAGCGGCTGCATGTAGGCGCTGTTCAGGTCGCCCACCATGCGCAGGCCGTACCAGGCCGTCGCGCGTTGAGGCGGGCTCGCGTTCCATTCGGCAAACGAACGGGTGTTGTGGCAGTAGGTGCAGTTCACGCCCAGCGATTTGGAGATGTGCATCATCAAGCCGTAGGTGTGTTCGGTCTGCTTGACGGATTGACGGTTGCCGGTGGGCAGCGCGGTGCTGCCGATGACGCGGATGTCGGCGCTGGTTTTGGTGATGTACGGTGTGAACGGGTCGTAGGGCAACGAAGCCAGGCCCACGCTGGCGGACGCCTTGTTTTGGCCCGCGTCGTCGCCGACCATGCCGGCGTTGCGCTTGTTCGGCTCGGGTGCGAACCAGATGTTCTCCGGCACGTTCTTGCCGCGGTGGCAGGTGTAGCAGGTCACACCGGTGGCGCCCACGTGAGTCTTCCAGTCGGCATTGACGTGCTGGGTCATCTGCGTCATTTTCCGAGCGACGACCTTGGTGTACTTGCTGTCGTCCGCCAGGTTCTGCAGGTTATGGCAGTAGCCGCAGCCCTGCTCGGGCGCCACCCAGCTGGTCATGGCCAGCATCAGGCGGGTGAATTCGCCAATGCTCAACTCGCCAAGCACCTTGACGTTCTTGTAGACATCCTTGGCCTTGGGGCCGTCGGTCGATGCCGCGGCAATCGCCTCGGGAGGCTTGTTGTTGTCGGCCTGCAAGGCCACGCTGCGCGGGTTGTACACCTGCTCCATGCCGGTGCCGCGGAAGCCGCGCTGCACCGAGTCCACCGGCGGGCGCTCGCAGCCCGCCAGCAGGGCGGCGGCGCTGGCCGCCAGCAGCCAGACAAAGGTTCTCAGCGACATCATGGCTTGACTCCCAGCGTCAGGGTGGCGGGGTCGATCGTGGCCGGCCAGGCGGCGGGGTAGAGCGGCGCCACGTGGTGCTTGACGGCCCACAGGTACCAGTTGTCGACCACCGTGCCGGTGAGCAGGATGCCGATGCCGCCGGTCAACGGGCACAGCACCGCAAACCACCAGGCCCAGCGGTGGATCGACTCCATCGTCGCGTTGAAGCCCATCGTCCAGCGCCAGAACAGCGCGGCGCGTTCGCTGGCGGTGCCGCGGTCGACGATCTGCTCGATCTCGCGCTCGCCACCGAAGCGGCTGACCGCCAGGATGGTGGCGCCGTGCATCGCGAACAACAGCGTCGAGCCGTACAGGAAAGCAATCGACAGCAT
>JANNDW010000144.1:0-10291 GCA_031378125.1 Methylibium sp.
CGCGCAGCGTTGGCCGATCGAGCCGCTGTCGGCCTTGCGGTTTTGCGCGTGCAGGCCGCGCACGCGCACCTCCAGGCCGAGCGGCGAAACCACCAGCCGGTCGCCCACCTTGACCGTGCCGTCGAACACCGTGCCGGTGACGACCGTGCCGATGCCGTCCAGCGTGAACGAGCGGTCGATCGCCAGGCGGAACATCGCGCCGCCGCGTTGCCCTGCGATGGAAGCGTTGGCAGCGATGAAGGCCGCCGCCGCATGCAAATGCGCACGCAGTTCGGCCACACCCTCGCCGCTGACCGACGAGACCGCAAGGATGGGGAAGTCCGCCTGCGCGCGCCCCGCCAGCAGCCGGCGCACTTCGGCCGTGGCGGCCTCGCGGCGCGGCGCGTCGACCCTGTCGACCTTGGTCAGCGCGACCACACCGCGCCGCAGCCCGAGCAGGTCGAGAATGGCCAGGTGCTCCAGGGTCTGCGGCATCGGGCCGTCGTCGGCGGCGATGGCGAGCAGCACATGGTCGATGCCGGTCGCGCCCGCGAGCATGTTGTGGATGAACTTTTCGTGCCCCGGCACATCGATGAACCCGAGCACCTCGCCGCCGGCCAGCGGCTCGTAGGCGTAGCCCAGATCGATCGTGATGCCGCGCGCCTTCTCTTCCTTCAGGCGGTCGGCATCGACGCCGGTCAGCGCCTTGACCAGCGAGGTCTTGCCATGGTCGATGTGACCCGCGGTGCCGACGATCATGATGTTGCGTTCGACCTGCCTTTTGAACGCCAGGGGCCCGCGTCACCGCGGGCCCCTGGCCGACCATTGAAGCGGCGCGGCATGGCCGCGCCGCGGATGGCTTACTTCTTCATCGTCGTTTCCGCCAGTTCCAGCATCCACGTTTTGTACGGCACGAAGTTGACCCGGTTGCTCACCGCGTACAGCTTCGACGGCGCGTACAGAAACACGACATTGGCCTGGTCATGGATGTAGCGGTTCATCTCCGCCGTCAGCTTTTCCAGTTTGCCCTTGTCCTTTTCGGCCAGGATCTTGCTGCTCAACGCGGCGAACCCGGCATCCTCGGGCATCTTGCGGAAACCCCCATCCTTGCCAAAGAACTCCCGGAAGACGACGCCTTGCGGGTACTCGGGCGACCAGTCGAAATGTTCGACCAGCCACACGTCCCAGTTGTCGCCCTTCGGTGCGCCTGTGTAGTCGGCCACGACCTTGACCCCGGCCTTGGCCAGGCTTTTGGTCATTGCCTCCACCACGCCTTTGTGGCCTTCACCCGCGACCACCGTCACGCTGCTGACTCCCGCGGCCGCGAGCGTCTTGCCGGCTTTGGCCGGATCGTAGGCATAGGGCTTCAACGACGCTTCATGGCCGAACTGGCCGGGCATGATCATCGACGCCATGACCGTCCCGTAACCCATCGCACCGTCCTTGACCACCGCGGCACGATCGACCGCCATGTTCAAGGCCTGGCGCAGCTTCGGATCGTTCCACTTCGTGTTCGGCGCGTTGCGGTTCAACACCCCGGCGAGAACGGTCTTGGACTTGCTTTCGACCACTTTGGCTTTGCTGCTCTTCTTCATCGCCACCGCTTCGGCGGGCGTCAGCTCGGTCACGATGTCGACCTTGCCGCCCTTGGCCACTTCTTCGAGTGCCTCGGCCTTGGAGATGACGTTGTCGAAGACGAACGTTGCCTTCGGCATGCGGGCCTTGTTCCAGTAGTTCGGGTTCGGTTCAAGCGTCAGCGTTGGCGAACGCTTGTCGAGAACAGAAGCACCTTCCTTGAGCACAAACGGACCAGTCCCCCACGGACCCGGTTCGTCGATCACTCACCAGTTGCCTTCGGCGTTGCCGGCTTTTTTGTTCTTGAAGCCGTTCGCTTCCCAGAACTTCGTGCTGGCCACGTGCATGCCGCGGAACTTCATGATCGCGGCACTGTCCGTGCTCGGGAACACGAAGCGCACGGTGTGGTCGTCGATCACCTCCAGCTTGGTGGTTTTCGGGAAGTTCAAGAAGGCGCCCGGCGGATGCGGGTTCTCCAACTTCTGCACTTCGTCGAAACTGCGGCGGAACACCTTCGCAGTCAACGGCTCGCCGTCCTGGAAGCTCACGCCCTTGCGCAGCTTGAACTCCATCGTGGTGTCGTTGACCCAGCGGTAGCTTTCGGCCAGGGTGGGAATGGTGCGGCCGTCCTTGTCCACCCGCACCAGTTCTTCCATGGTGTTCCAGGTGATGGACAGCCAGTTCACTGGCGATGGATCGACCACGTGGATGACCGGCGTCGCAGCGGATGCCGCGGCCGCCGAGGCCCCCAACGCGAGCGCCATCGCCATCGTCCGCAGGCGCTGTTTCAAGCGCGATGCGGAGACTGGACGGGTGGAAAATTTCATCGTGATCGTCTCCTGAGTTGATATCGAACTGCCACACTTCACTGGCCGCCGCTCAACTGAGCAACGGTCGAACCAGTTCCTCGAATTTGCCGGGCGGCGTCTCGCCCAGCAGGGTCTGGACGATGTTGCCTTTTGCATCGACCACTACCGCAAACGGAAGACCGCCGACGCTGTTGCCCAGTTGCTTGGACAAGGCGATCGCATCATTGCTGCCCAGCAGCAGCGTGTAGTTGATCTTGTTCTGGCGCGCGAACTCAAGCACTTTGTCGGTGTTGTCGATCGCGATGCCGATGACGTTGAGCTTGCTGCCGTACTTGTTGTGCAGCGCGATCAGCTCCGGCACTTCTTGCTTGCACGACTTGCACCACGTGGCCCAAAAGTAGACCAACATCGGCTTGCCCTTGAACTGGGCGAGGGACTGCTGCTTTCGATCGAAGTCCTTGAAGCTGGCGGCAAACAGCGGCTGAGCATTGACCTCGGGGGCGGCTGCCCGAGCAACGCCACCCAGCAAGCCGCCGCCAACCGCGAGCAGCATCACCCACGCAAGCGCCATCGTCGCAGCGCGAACCGACGATGCATTGCAAAACCAATCCTTCATGCTTTCACTCCCACAAGTCCGCGCAAGCGCAGCCGACCAAGACGATGATCTGAAGACGCTTGGCAAACATGAATCCGGAATCGGGCCCGGTTGAACGGGGGTGCTGATTCACCGTTGTTCCCCCTGGCGCAGATTGATTAACACGCTAATGGTTAGCGTGCTACCAGCCGCAATATAGGTCGTGGACCGCATCGCGCCGACCCGGAGTTACCCGAACTGCTCGAGCCGCGGCTCGTCGCCCACGCCGGCGAAGAAGGGCCGGCGGCCCCATGCCGGCTCAATCGTCGCCGTCTTCCTTCGGCTCCTTGGCCTTGCGCGGCTTGAGGCCGATCACCGTGCCTTCGCGGCGCGGGTCGGCGCCGCCGTACTGGCGGCCACTGCGCAGATCGATCACCACGCCCTGCACCGAGCCGATGGCCGCGGTGCACCCGTTGGTGCCGCTGGCGCCGGGCAGCAGGTGGCCCAGGCCGCGCAGGTAGTCTTGCGTGGCGATGCTGAACTTGGGTTGCTGGAAAGCCTCGACGCCCTCGCACGAGACGGTGCCCAGCGCGCTGGTGGCCGACAGGCGCGGTGCGTTGATGGCCTGTTGAATCGACATGCCGTGGTCGATGAGGTTGAGCGTGACGTTGAGCACCGAGTTGATGATCGTCGACCCGCCGGGCGAGCCGTAGGCAGCCACGGGTTCGCGGCCCTTGAACACGATGGCCGGCGCCATCGAGCTGCGCGGGCGCTTGTTGGCGGCCACGTCGTTGGCGCCGGGGTTGCCGGTGGCGGGGTTCAGCGTCGGGTCGAAGTTGAAGTCGGTCAGCTCGTTGTTGAGCAAGAAGCCGTAGCCCGGCACGGTGATGCCGGTGCCCCAGGTGGATTCGATCGTGGTGGTGTAACTCACCACGTTGCCCCATTTGTCCACCACCGAGAAGTGGGTGGTGTGCGAGGGGCGGTTCTCCTCTTCGCCGTGATGCGGTGAGAAACGCGTGTTCTTGTCACCGCTGGCCGCTGTGTCGTACGGCAACGGGTTGCCGGCGGCCGGCGTGGCCATGCGGGCGGTGGGACTGATCATCACCGAGCGCGTGGCCACGTAGTCCGGGTTCAGCAGGCCCAGCTTGGGCACGGGCACGAAGTCTTCGTCACCCATCCACACCGCGCGGTCGGCAAACGCCAGGCGCATGGCCTCGGTCATCACGTGCAGCGTGTTGGGGCCGCCGAAGCCGTAACCCTGCGACGCGTCGCCGATCGGGAAGCCCTGCAGCATCAGCAGCATCTGCCCCACCGTGAGCCCGCCCGAGGACGGCGGCGACATCGCTGCCACGGTCCAGCCGCGGTAGTCGACCTGCACCGGCTCGCGGATCACTATCCTGTAGTTGGCCAGGTCCCGCAGCGTCATGCGGCCCACGCCCTCGGCCGGTACCGGTGTGCGGCTGCGCTGCTGGGCGGCCACGATGGCCTGCCCCACCTCGCCTTTGTAGAACACCTCGGGGCCGTGTTTTGCGATCAGGCGCAAGGTCTTGCCCAGGTCGGGCTGCACCAGCAGGTCACCTTCTTTCAACGCCACGCCGCCGGGCCGAAACAGGGCCGCGGTCTCGGGCTGGAACGAGGTGCGCCCGCCATCGCCCGCGATGTTGGCCGCCAGGAAACGGTTGATGCGAAAACCCTGCTCGGCCACGTTGATCGCGGGCGCGATCGCGTCGCGCAAGCTGATGCTGCCCCAGCGGTGCAGGGCCGCGTCGAGCGCGGCCAGCGTTCCGGGCACGCCCACCGCCAGCCCGCTGGTGGAGGCGATCGTGAAGCGCTGCGCCGCCGGCACGCTGGGCATCACGAACTGCGTGGGGGTGGCGGCAGCGGGGGCCTTCTCGCGCGCGTCGATCGCGAACGTGCGGTTGTGGCGGGCCAGGTGCACCATCATGAAACCGCCGCCGCCGATGCCGGAGAACTGCGGCTCCACCACGTTGAGCATGAACTGGATCGCCGCCGCCGCGTCGACGGCGTTGCCGCCGCGCGCCAGCACATCCGCCCCGGCTTGCGCCGCGAGCGGGTGCGACACCGACACCACACCCCCCTTGTAAGCCACGCCGTCCCAGGCGGGCGCCGGAGGTACCACCTCGGCGGTGGGCGGCAGCAAAATGCCCGGCGGCGTGCCGGGGGTCTTGACGGGCTCGTGCGCGAGGGCCGCCCACGCGCCGGTCACCGCAATGGCCACCAGCGCGGTGCGCAGGCCGCGGCGCAGCAACACGGAAGTGATTTGATCCATGGTTTGGCTCCTCAACGGGTTGTTGTCGCGGCGCGGTCCTCGCCCGCACGGCGTGGTTTGGCACCGCTGGCATTGAAGCACGAGCGGCTGAGTCTTATCAAGACGCTGGTTGTGTAAGACGCTGGTAGTAAGACGCTGGTTGTAAGGAGGCAGGTTGAACAAGCGGGCGGCTGCCCGTGCGGCCATTCACCAGGGCTGCCATCCGACGCCCAAATTCATGGGCAAAATTCATGGGCCTTGACCTGGCACCAAGTACCGGGTTTAGGCTCTCCTTTTGGAGACACCGATCATGCCCGCTCCCAGCGCCCCTCCGACCCTGGCCGAAGCGCCCCGCGCCGCGCTCACCACCGGGGCCTTGTCCGCGGCCGCCGGTGTCACGCGCCCGCCGCCAAGACGGTGCGCCTTGCGAACTCGCAGCGCGCATGATGCGGTGGCTTGCCGGCATGCCTTCTTCAAACGCATTGATCGCCCTGGAGTGACCTGATGGTCAAACGCCGCCACTTTGTATTGGGAACCGTGGGCGCCTTGGGTGCCGTGATCGTGGGCTGGTCTTTGCTGCCACCGCGCCAGCGGCTGAGCACGTCCAAACCGCTGAGCGTGGCCACGGGGCAAACCGCGTTGAACGGCTGGGTGAAGATCAGCGCGGACAACACCGTCACGGTGGTCATGCCCAAGTCGGAGATGGGGCAGGGCGTGCACACCGGCCTGGCGATGTTGCTGGCCGAGGAGCTGGACGCCGACTGGCCGCTTGTCAAGATCGAGGCCTCGCCCATCGATGCGATATACAACAACATCGTCACCCTGGTCGACGGCCTGCCGTTTCATCCGGACGATGACGGTGCGGTCAAGCGCGTGGCCGGGTGGATGGTGGCCAAGACCATGCGCGAGATCGGCGTGATGATGACCGGCGGCTCGTCCAGCGTGAAGGACCTGTGGTTGCCGATGCGACAAGCCGGTGCCAGCGCGCGCGCGATGCTGGTGGCCACGGCGGCGGAGCAGTGGAAAGTGAGCGCCGTTGATTGCCGCACCGAGGCCGGCCGCGTGCTGCACGGCAGCGACAAGTCCGCCACGTTTGGCGAACTGGCGGCCGCGGCGTCGCGGCGTGCGCTGCCTGGGGATGTGAAGCTGAAGGACCCCGCAGCGTTCAAGCTGATCGGCAAGTCGCTCAAGCGGCTCGATGCGCGTGCGACGACCGACGGTTCGGCCACCTTCGGCATCGATGTGCTGCCACCCGGCTTGCTGTACGCCAGCGTGGCCATGTGCCCAACGCTCGGCGGCACCGTGGCCTCGTTCGATGGAGCGGCAGCGTCCAAACTTCCGGGCGTGAAGAAGGTGTTGCAGTTCGATGGCCACAACGGCGGCACGGCCGGCGTGGCGGTGATTGCCGAGCTGCCGTTCCAGGCGATGAAGGCCATCAAAGCCGTCAACGTGAGCTGGGCTGCCGGCCCGATGGCCGAGCTGTCGTCGGACGGCGTGATGCGGCAGTTGGCCAAGGTGCTCGACACCGAACAAGGCTTCGGCTACTACAAGCAGGGTGATGTGGACGCTGCGCTGAAGACCGCCGCCAAGACCCTGAGCGCCGAATACCGCGCGCCCTACCTGGCACACGCGCCGATGGAGCCGATCAACTGCACGGTGCGGTTCAAGGACGGCGCGGCCACGGTCTGGGCCTCGACCCAGGTGCCCGGTCTTGCGCGGCGCGCGGCGGCCAAGGTGCTGGGCATCGATGAAGACAAGGTCGACGTGCAGGTGCAACTGCTGGGCGGCGGCTTCGGGCGGCGGCTCGATGTGGACTTCATCGCCCAGGCGGCTGCGATTGCACGCGCGGCCGAGGGCGCGCCGGTGCAGACGATCTGGTCGCGCGAAGAAGATGTGAAGCACGACTTTTACCGGCCCGCTTGCGTGTCGCGTTTCAGGGCCGGTTTCGACGCCCAGGGCAAGTTGACCGCGTGGCACAACAGTTCGGCCGGCCAGGCCATCGTGCCCCAGGTGCTGGGGCGCGTGTTCGGCCTCCCTGGCATGGGGCCGGACAAGACCACATCGGAAGGTGCGTTCGACCAGCCTTACGAATTTGCCAATGCGCGCGTCGGCCACGCCGTCGTGGACCTGCCGGTGCCGATCGGCTTCTGGCGTGCGGTGGGCCATTCGCATCAGGCGTTTTTCAAGGAGGGCTTCATCGACGAAGCGGCGCATGCGGTGGGCCAGGACGCGGTGGCGTTTCGCGCATCGTTGCTGCAAAAGCACCCGCGCCACCTGACGGTGCTGAACCGTTGTGCGCAACTGGCCGGCTGGGGCACACCGTTGGCCCCCGCCGCCGACGGCGCCAAGAAGGCGCGCGGGATCGCGCTGCACCAGTCCTTCGGCTCGGTGGTGGCGCAGGCGGCCGAGGTGTCGGTGAGTGCGGACAAGCGCATTCGTGTGCACCGCGTGGTGTGCGTCATCGACTGCGGCCTGGCGGTCAACCCGAACCTGATCCGCCAGCAAATGGAAAGCGGCATCGTGTTCGGTTTGAGCGCGGCGCTGTACGGGCGCATCACGATCGAAAAAGGCCAGGTGCAGCAGAGCAACTATCACGACGTGCCGGCCTTGCGTATCGCCGAGTGCCCGGTGATCGAGACCGACATCATCGCCAGCACCGAGCACCCCGAGGGTGTGGGCGAGCCGGGCACGCCGCCCATCGCACCGGCGCTGGCCAACGCCTTGTTTGCGCTGACCGGCCAGCGCCTGCGCGAGCTGCCGCTCACGCTGGCCTGAACTGAACTGAACCTGGAAGAGGATCTTCGATGGCCAGCATCAACGTCAACGGCAAAGCGCTTTCCGTCAGCGCCGAAGCCGACACCCCGCTGCTGTGGGTGCTGCGCGGCGAACTCAAGCTGACCGGCACCAAGTTCGGCTGCGGCATGGCGCTGTGCGGCGCTTGCACCGTGCACCTGGACGGCGAGCCGGTGCGCTCGTGCATCACACCGCTGTCGGCCGTGGGCACGCGCCAGGTCACCACCATCGAGGGGCTGCGGGGCCGCGAGGCCAGTGCCGTGCGCGCCGCCTGGGCCGAGCTCGATGTGGTGCAGTGCGGCTACTGCCAAAGCGGCCAGGTGATGTCGGCCTGCGCCTTGCTCACCAAGACTCCCCAGCCCACCGACGCCGACATCGACCAGGCGATGGCGGGCAACCTGTGCCGCTGCGGCACCTACCCGCGGATTCGCGCGGCCATCCATTCGGCGGCGCAGAAGAAGACGGCTTGAGCGGCGGGTTCACTGCAGGCGCCGTGGCGCTTCGCAGACAACTGGCGGTGGCTGGCCGGGTTGTTGCCGGCTGTCGGGTGGCTGGCATGCCAGCGGTGGCTGTCCCGGGCAGACCGCATGGCATGGCGGCGCAGCCTCGGCTGTGCAACTTGCCATCAACGCCCAGCGCCGCAGCAGGCCGCCGAGCACGGTCTGGAACGGCGCAGACAGCTGCGGGTGCTCGGCCAGCAGCGCCAGGTTGTTGCCGATCTTTCGGCCCATCAGCACCCGGTGTTCGGGGTGCAGTTCGGCCTGCAGGGCCTGGCTGTAGCCGGTCATAAGTGCCAACGTGCCAGCCAGCACGGCTTCTACCTGGGGGAGTTCATGCTCTTCGTTGGTGCAGTCGGACATCTCGTTCTCCAGCCGTGGCCATGGGTTCGCCACGATCATATCGCAAATAAGAACCATTCGCATTAGAAACCCGGGTATCGAGCCTGTGTGTCGCGGCCTGCAATGCACAGGCGCGTCGAATCCGGGTCGCCAAACCTGTGAGAATCCGGGCTCGCCGCGGCGGTGCTCCCTGCCGAGGCTGCTTCCCATCCACGGAGCCATGTAGAGGAACACCATGCGCAAAAACCTCGCCCGCAGGCATGTGCCTGCGATGTTCGCGGCATTGGCCGCTTCATTGATCATCAGCGCACCCGGCCTGGCGCGAGCCCAGGCCAAGGCCGCGGCTCCGCTGAAGGTGGGTTTCGTATTCCCCAGCCCGATCGGGCAAGCGGGTTGGAGCTACCAGCACAACCTGGGCCGGCTGGCCATGGAGGCGGCGCTGGGCGGCCAGGTCAAGACCACGTTTGTCGAAGCCGTGGCCGAAGGGGCGGATTCCGAGCGGGTGATTCGCGACCTGGCCTTGCAAGGCCATCAGCTCATCTTTGCGGCCAGCTTCGGCTACATGGACCCGGTGCTGCGCGTCGCAGCGGAGTTTCCGAACGTGAAGTTCGAGCAAGCCGGCGGCTACAAGACCGCCGCCAACGTGAACACCTACAACGCGCGCTATTACGAGGCCCGCTACCTTGCCGGTCTGCTGGCGGGCAAGAGCAGCCAAAGCGGCATCGCCGGTTATGTGGCGGGCTTCCCGGTGCCCGAGGTGGTGCAGGGCATCAACGCCTTCACCCTGGGCATGCGGGCGGCCAACCCGCGGGCCGAGGTGCGCGTGGTGTGGCTGAACGCCTGGTTTGACCCGCCGCGTGAGCGCGAGGCCGCGCTGACCCTGGTCAACCAGGGCGCCGATGTGCTGACCAACCACAGCGGCTCGCCGGCCGTGCCGCAGGTGGCCGAGGAGAAGGGCGTGCTGCTGCTGGCCTACCAGAGCGACATGGCGCGGTTTGCGCCCACGGCGCAGCTCGCTGCCGTCACCCACCACTGGGGTGGCCACTACACCCGGGTGGCCCAGTCGGTGCTGGACGGCCGCTGGCGCAATGAGCCGGTGTGGGGTGGCATGCAGGACGGCCTGGTGCAGCTGTCGGCACTGCATGCCCGGCTGCCGCCTGCCTTGAAGGCCGAGCTGGCGCAGCGCCAGCAAGCCCTGCTGGCCGGCCGCCTGCAGCCGTTTGCCGCGCCGCTGGTGGACAACGCCGGCCGTGTGCGCCTGGCCAGCGGTGCACTCGATGATGCCGCCATCAGCCGCATGGACTGGCTGGTGCAGGGTGTGGCCGGCGGCATGCCCGCGTCGCGCTGAGCTGCCGGGGGCGTTGCCTACCAGTCGGCCGGCTGCACGAAGCCCGGGTTGACCAGTTCGAACAAGCGGTGGTCGCGCCAGGCGCCGTCGATGAACAGGTAGCGC
>JANNDW010000150.1:0-3758 GCA_031378125.1 Methylibium sp.
GGCCTTGAGCCTGCCCAAGCAAGACCAGTTCGGCATGGCGCTCAGCGACATCAGCCTGCAGGTGCGGGCCGGAGAGATTGTCGGCATCGCCGGCGTGTCGGGCAACGGCCAGCAGGAGCTGATGGCCGCACTGTCGGGCGAGGACATCCGTGCGCCCGCCGATTCGATCCGCCTGTTCGACAAGCCGATCGCCCACCACTCGCCCGGGCGACGACGCAAGGAGGGCTTGCACTTTGTGCCGGAAGAGCGCCTGGGCCGCGGTGCGGTGCCCACCATGTCGCTGGCCGCCAACACGCTGCTCACGCGCACCGAGGCGGTGTCCAAGGCCGGCTGGATTCGGGTGGGCGAAGTGCAGGCGCTGGCGGCGCATTTGATCAGCCGCTACAACGTGAAGGCCGGTGGGCCGGACGCGGCGGCCAAGTCGCTGTCGGGTGGCAACCTGCAAAAGTTCATCGTCGGGCGCGAGATCGACGCCGACCCCAAGCTGCTGATCGTTTCGCAACCCACCTGGGGTGTGGACGTGGGCGCGGCGGCGCAGATCCGCGGCGCGTTGCTGGCGCTGCGCGACAAGGGCTGCGCGCTGCTGGTGGTGAGCGAAGAGCTGGACGAGCTGTTCGAGGTGTGCGACCGGCTGGTCGTCATTGCGCAAGGCAAGCTCAGCCCGAGCGTGCCCACCGCTGAGGCGACCATCGAGACCATCGGCGAATGGATGTCGGGGCTGTGGCCGCGGGTGGGGCCTCAAGGCGATGCTTCGGCGTCCAGGGAGGCGGCCCATGTTTAAGCTCGAAGCACGGCCGCAGGCCTCGAAGTTGATGTCGTTTGCCTCACCGCTGATCGCCCTGGGGCTGACGGTGGTGCTGGCCGGCCTGTTGTTCATAGCGTTGGGCAAAGACCCGGTGCGCGGGCTGTCCATCTTTTTCATCGAGCCGCTGAACGGCCTGCGCGGTGTGTCCGAGGTGCTGCTCAAGGCCACACCGCTGATCCTGATTGCGCTGGGTTTGGCGGTGTGCTACCGCTCCAATGTGTGGAACATCGGTGCCGAAGGCCAGTTTGTGCTGGGCGCCATTGCCGGCGGCGGTGTGGCGCTGTGGCTCACCACCCACGGCATCACGGGCGCGCGCGGCATCTACAGCCCGCTGGTGTTGCTGGGCGGCGTGCTGGGCGGCATGGCGTGGGCGGCCATCACCGCGTGGCTGCGCGACAGCTTCAACGCGAGTGAAATTCTTGTCAGCTTGATGCTGGTGTACGTGTCGCAGCAGTTGCTCAACTACCTGGTGTTCGGGCCGTGGAAAGACCCGCTGGGCTTCAACTTCCCGCAGACCAAGACCTTCGACCCATCGACCTGGTTGCCGGCCTTGCAGGGTCGCTTGCATTGGGGCTTTGTCGTGGCGCTGGTGCTGGTGGCGGGCTTCTGGGCCTTCTTGTTCCGCTCGTGGCGCGGCTACCAGTTGCAGGTGGGCGGGCTGGCACCGGCGGCGGCGCGTTATGCCGGCTTCTCGGCGCGCGCCTCGTTGTGGACGGCGCTGCTGGTGTCGGGCGGCATGGCCGGGCTGGCCGGAGCGATGGAGGCCGCGGGCCCGCAGCGCCAGCTCACGCCGCACCTGTCCACCGGCTACGGCTTCACGGCCATCATCGTGTGCTTTGTCGGGCGGCTGCACCTGGTGGGCATCGTGTTCTCGGGTGTGCTGCTGTCGATGCTGCTGATCGGCGGCGAGCTGGGCCAGTCGCGCCTGGGCCTGCCGAATGCGCTGACGGGGGTGTTCCAGGGGCTGCTGCTGTTCTTGCTGCTGGCCAGCGACACGCTGATTCACTACCGCGTGCGCTGGAAGGGTGCGCCGCGCGCGCCGGCCAAAACGCCCACGGCTCAACTGAAGGAGGCCGCATGAGAACGCTGGGCCGCCATCGGCCACGAAGAAGCACCTCTGGGTCCTTGTCGAATACCGCAGTGCGCAGCACGGAGGTTGCCAAATGAACGAACTTGCATTGCTGCTCGCCGCCACGCTGGCCACGGGCACGCCGCTGGCCATCGCCGGGCTGGGCCTGCTCTTGAATGAGAAAGCCGGGGTGCTGAACCTCGGCGCCGAAGGCATGATGCTGGTGGCTGCCATCGCCGGTTTTGCTGCCGCCTTTTACACTGGCAGCGACCTGCTGGCCTTTGCTGCGGGCGCTGCGGCCGGCGCCGCGCTGGCGCTGGTGTTCGGTGTGCTGGTCATCTGGCTCAACACCAACCAGTACGCCACCGGCCTGGCGCTGAGCCTGTTCGGCGCCGGCTTCTCGGCCTTCGTGGGCGTGGGGCTGGTGGGCAAGAAGTTGTCCGACCGCACGCCGTTCGAGGTGCCGCTGCTGGCCGACATTCCGTTCATCGGCCCGGCGCTGTTCAAGCAGCACCCGATGGTCTATGTGGCGATCGGGTTGATGGCGCTGATGGCGTGGTTTCTGTATCGCAGCCGCGCCGGCCTGGTGCTGCGAGCGGTGGGCGAGTCGCCGGAGTCGGCGCATGCGTTGGGCTACCCGGTGCGCCGGCTGCGGCTGCTGGCGGTGGTGGCCGGCGGCGCGCTGTGTGGCGTGGCGGGGGCCTTCCTGTCGGTGGTGTACGCACCGTTGTGGGTCGAAGGCCTCGTTGCGGGGCGCGGCTGGATCGCGCTGGCCCTCACCACGTTCGCCACCTGGCGCCCGATGCGAGTGCTTCTGGGCGCTTACCTGTTCGGCGGTGTGACGATGCTTCAGTTTGCTTTGCAGGGCGCGGGCGTGGACATCTCCAGCCAGTTGCTGGCCATGCTGCCCTACATCGCCACCATCGTGGTGCTGGCACTGATTTCGCGTAACCCCGTTTGGATTCGCATTAACATGCCCGCGTCGTTGGGCAAACCGTTCCATCCTGGTTCATGAGCATGGGCCGGGTCTTGAAGCCAGTCGACAAAACTCTAGGAGATAGCATGACCATTCTGAGCAAACGCAGCCTGCTGAAAGCGCTGGCTTTGTCCTCGCTGGCCGCCACGGCGGCGCTGGTGGGTTGCGGCAAGAAAGAAGACGCTGCGCCTGCGGCTGCAACACCGGCTGCAACCACAGCGCCGGTGGCTGCGGCCCCCGCCGCACCGTTCAAGGCCGCCTGGGTCTACCTGGGCCCGGTGGGCGACGCCGGCTGGACCTTCGCGCACGACCAGGGCCGCAAGGCCGTCGAGGCCGAGTTCGGCGACAAGGTCAAGACCACCTTCGTCGAGAAGGTGCCCGAAAGCGCCGACGCAGAGCGCGTGATCCGCGACCTGGCCGAGCAGGGCAACAAGATCATCTTCGCCACCTCGTTCGGCTACATGGAGCCGATGCTCAAAGTGGCAGCCGAATACCCGAACGTGAAGTTCGAGCACGCCACCGGCTACAAGATGGGCCCAAACATGCGCGTCTACGACGCCAAGTTCTATGAAGACGCGTACCTGGCCGGCATCATCGCCGGCAAGATGAGCAAGACCGGCACGCTCGGCTTCGTTGGCTCGTTCCCCATTCCCGAAGTGCTGCGTAACATCAACGCCTTCACGCTGGGCGCGCAATCGGTCAACCCCCAGATCAAGACCAAGGTGGTCTGGGTCAGCAGCTGGTTCGACCCGCCGAAAGAAGGCGACGCCGCGCAGAGCCTGATCAACGGCGGCGCCGACGTGCTGCTCCAGAACACCGACTCGTCGGCCGTGCTGCAAACGGCCGAGAAGACCGGCAAGTACGCCTTCGGCTGGGACGCCGACATGAGCGCCGTGGCGCCCAAGGCC
>JANNDW010000155.1:0-9242 GCA_031378125.1 Methylibium sp.
TGTCGCAATCGTGGCGGCCGCTGCTGGACCAGCGCATCCAGGCCCTGGTGGCGCTGCGCGACCAATTGAGTTCCTGCATCGGCTGCGGCTGCCTGTCGCTGCGCAGTTGTGCGCTGTACAACCCGGGCGATGCGGCACGGCGGCGTGGCAGCGGGGCGCGTTTCTTGATGGGAGACCGGTCGACCGATGTGCTGGCCGAGCAGCAGGGGGAGTGAGCCGATCGGCGCGGGCAACGCGCACCTGCAACGCACACCGGCCGCCCAACGTGGCCGGCCGCTCGTGAGGATGTCCGATATGCTCGCCAGACCAACCGCTGAACCGATGGTCAGCCGACGGCAATGGGAGTGAGCTTGAAACCAACGCTGGTTGATGCGATTTCGAGGTTCGGAAAGAGCGCCAAGGCCAAACTCCGCAATCCGTCGGCCGCAGGCGAACCCGAAGATCAGCTTCGCGCGCCGTTCGAGCAGCTCGTTGGCGATTTGGCAGCACTTTGCGGCTTTGCCCCGCGCGCTGTGGTGGCTGTGGGCGAAACATCGCTTTCGACTCTGCACATTCGGCCGGACTATGCGATCACGGTGAATGGCGCATTGGTCGGGTTTGTCGAACTCAAGGCTCCAGGCAAAGGTGCGGACCCTCGCCGAATGAAGGGTGCGCACGACAAAGCCCAGTGGCAGCGCCTCCAGTCTTTGCCCAACCTGCTCTACGCCGACGGCAACGAATTCAGCCTGTGGCGCAATGGCGCACTCGCATCGCCGCTGATTCGCCTGGACGGTGATATCGAGACCTCGGGTGACAAGCTGGCACCGGGTCATGGACTTCAAGCGCTTTTCGAGTTCTTCTTTCGCTGGGAGCCCATTGCGCCTCGAACGCCGAAAGAGCTGGCAGAGGTCAGCGCGCGACTGTGCCGCCTGTTGCGTGACGAGGTGATCGAGGCCCTGGCACACAAGACCGATGCGCTAACCACCCTGGCGGCAGACTGGCGCGGCCTGTTGTTTCCGCTGGCCACCGATGCCCAGTTTGCCGATGGCTACGCGCAGGCGGTGACCTTCGGCCTGCTGATGGCGCGGGCGCGCGGCATTGCCATCGGTACCGATCTGCACCGGGTAGCCGAGGAGCTTAAGGAGACGGCTTCCCTCATCGGCGCTGCGCTGCAACTGCTGACCGACAACAAGGAAACGCGCCTGGCCCTGGCCACCTCGTTGCGCACGCTGGAAAGGGTGCTGGATGCCGTGGACTGGCCCGAGGTGAGCAAGGGCAAGGCCGACGCCTGGCTGTACTTCTACGAAGAGTTTCTGGAGGTCTACGACAACGACCTGCGCAAGCAGACCGGCTCGTACTACACGCCGCCCGAAGTCGTGGCGGCGATGGTTTCGCTGGTGGACGAGGCGCTGCGCCGACCGGGTTTTGCGCTGAACCGCGGTCTGGCGACCGATAGCGTCACCGTGGCCGACCCCGCCACGGGGACCGGCACCTTCGTGCTAGGCGTGTTGCGCCATCTGGCGGCGCGCGTGCGAGACGACGAAGGGCCTGGCGCGGTACCTGCCGCCGTGCAGGCCGCGCTGCGGCGTGTGGTGGCATTCGAGCTCCAGCTGGGCCCGTTCGCCGTGGCGCAGTTGCGGCTGCTGGCCGAGGTGGTGGCCTTGACGGGGGCAATACCGCAGGTGGCACCACGCATGTACGTTACCGACACTCTGAGCAACCCCAACGACGACGGTGGCAGCTTCCCTGGCTTTACCGCCGCCATCGGCCAGCAGCGCAAGGCCGCCAACCGCGTGAAGCGCGAGCAGCCCATCACGGTGGTCATCGGCAACCCGCCCTACAAGGACAAGGCCAAGGGGCAAGGCGGCTGGGTGGAAGGCGCGGCCCGCAAGGTCGGCGACTACGCGCCGCTGGACGACTGGCAGCCGCTGGCGGCTTGGCACCTCGGCGCGCATGCCAAGCACCTGCGCAATCTGTACGTGTACTTCTGGCGTTGGGCGGCGCGCAAGGTGTTCGAGGACATCCCAGGCCAGGCCGAGGGCGGTGGCAGCGGCATTGTGGCTTTCATCACCGTGGCCGGTTTCTTGGCAGGCCCGGGGTTCGAGCGCATGCGCCAGGGTCTACGCCAGCGCTGCCAGGAAATCTGGGTGATCGATTGCTCGCCGGAGGGGCACCAGCCCGCGACAAGCACGCGCATCTTCCAGGCCGTCCAGCAGCCGATATGCATCGTGCTTGCCGCGCGATGGCGCAATGCGCCGGCGGGTGGTCTGGCACGGGTCCGCTGGCGGGCGCTACCCACAGGCTCTCGCGGCGAAAAGTTCGATGCGTTGAAGGCGATTCGGCTGGACGACTCGGGGTGGCAGAACTGCGCGGAGGACGTCGAGGGAAGAGCACCGTTCTTACCTGCGGCCAGCAATGCGTGGGCGGACTTCCCGGCCTTAGAAGACTTCTTCGTCTACGGTGGCTCGGGCGTTCAACCGATGCGCGTTTGGGTGATCGCGCCCGACGCGGATTCGCTGAAAAGGCGCTGGAAAGCCCTCGTCGAGGCACCGGCAGACCGCAAGCAGCATCTCTTTCACCCAACCCTGCGTGGCGGGGTGCCGGCGGATCGACACATCGATTCCGTGCTGCGCTCGCCGCTCCCGGGTTTTGCGGGCAGCCTGACTCCAATGGCCAAGGAGGCTGGAGCCTGTCCGTCGCCGGTGCGCTACGGAGCGCGATCATTCGATCGGCAGTGGATCATTCCGGACGTCCGTGTGATTACGCAGCCGAACGCCATCCTTTGGCAGAGTTGGTCCGAGGGTCAGGTCTACCTGACCGCGCTGCACGATCGACATCCCGGTATCGGACCCGCAATCAGCTTCACCGGGTTGCCTCCCGACAAGCATCATTTCAAAGGGTCATTTGGCGGCAAGGCGTTTCCGTTGTGGCTGGAGGCGGACGCAAGTCGCCACAACATTCGCCCCGCACTGTTGGCTTATCTGACCCAGGTGCTTGGCACATCGGTCGAAGCAGAAGCGGTACTCGCCTACATAGCCGCAGTTGCCGGACATCCGGGATTTACGGCGCGTTTCGACGAGGACCTCGCGAGTCCCGGCCTTCGAATCCCGCTCACGGCAAGCCTGGAACTTTTCCGCGAAACCGCGGAACTCGGCCGACGCGTGGCTTGGCTGCACACCTTTGGCGACCGCTTCGTCGACGCATCCAAGGGCCGGCCGCGGGGACCGCCGCGCCTGTCGCCAACGAGACGCCCGCAGATCCCAACGGACGGGGCGATTTCATCCGGCCCCGAGAGCATGCCCAACACGATGGGCTACGACGCGAGCAAGGAGCGGCTGCTCGTGGGTGCTGGTTACGTTACGCCTGTTCCGTTTGCGATGTGGGACTACCGCGTTTCGGGCAAGCAAGTGCTCTTGCAATGGTTCAACAACCGCAAAAAGATGCGGGAAAAGCCTCAGATCGGTGATCGCCGCGAGCCCTCGCCGCTGGGCGACATCCAGCCCGAGTCCTGGCCGGCCGAGTACACGACCGAGTTACTCAACATGCTCAACGTGCTTGGCCTTCTGGTCGACCTGGAGCCGCAGGCCGCGAATCTGTTGGAGCGCATCTGCGCCGGGCCGTTGATCACCGAGGGCGCGCTTCGCGCTGAGCGCGTGTACTTCCCCGAGGGTCATGTGCCAGCGACCGCAGCCGCACAACAATCGCTCGATCTGTCGCCGCCGGCGGACGGCGGAACTGTCTGAGCTGCGCACGGGCAGAGCGCCTTGCGGCATGATGTCGGCATGGACCGAACCGAAGCCCTTCGAATGCTGCGCGAGCACAAGCCGGTGCTCCAGCAGCGCTTTGGCGTCACGAAGCTGGCCCTCTTCGGCAGCTTGGCGCGCGATACCGCGCGCGACGACAGCGATGTGGACGTGCTGGTCGCGTTCGACGGCCTGGTCACGCCCGACCGGTATTTCGGCGTGCAGTTCTACCTGGAGGACCTGCTGGGCCGCTCCGTCGATCTCGTGACGGAACGGGCCTTGCGCCCGCAACTGCGGCCCTATGTCGAGCGTGACGCCATCAACATTGCCTGACCGGGACGACAAGCGCTGCCTGCGCGACATGGTGGAGTTCTGCGAGCGGGTCACGGCTTGCAGCGCTGGGCACGACCAGGCCCGCTCCTGGCGGACCGTATGCGCTACGACGCCGTGCTGCGAAACCTGGAGCTGATCGGTGAGGCCGCCACCCGCGTGCCCGTGGACATGCGCAATCTCGCCCCCGAGATTGCCTGGCGCCAGATCGTCGGCACGCGCAACCGACTGGCCCACGCCTATCTCGGTATAGAGCCTGACACTGTCTGGTTGATCGTCTCCGAAAGCGTGCCGACCTTGCTCACGCAACTGCGGGCGATGTTGGCTGCGCTCCCGCCTGCGGCCTGATCACCCTTCCAGTTGTCGCTGGAACACCAGCCCCGCGTGCTCGCGCAGCGCGTGGAACTTGATCTTCGGCCAGTTGGCCTCGATCGCCCGCAGCTCGGGCGCGTACTCCACCAGCACGGTGGGTGCGTCCACCGCGTCATAAGCCACGCGGTGGGCATTGCCGTCGATAAAACGCTTGAGTTCGCGCTCGTCGGCGGCGGCTCCTTCGCCGGTTTCGCAGGTCACCCAGCGCGCCACCTGAAAGCGGCTGGGCATGATGCGCGCCTTGCAGCCGTACTCGTGCTCCAGCCGGTGGGCCACCACCTCGAACTGCAGTTGCCCCACGGCGCCCAGCAGCAGCACGGTGCCGGCCACCGGGCGAAAGACCTGAATGGCGCCTTCTTCGCCGAGCTGGGCCAGCCCGGCCTTGAGCTGTTTGGTGCGCAGCGGGTCGGCCACTTCAACACTGCGAAACATCTCGGGCGCGAAGAAAGGCAGGCCGGTGAACTGCAGGCTTTCACCTTCGGTCAAGGTGTCGCCCAACTGCAGCACGCCGTGGTTCGGAATGCCGATGATGTCGCCGGCGAATGCTTCATCCAAGAGCTCGCGGCGCTGGCTCAAAAAGCTGACCACGGTATTGGGCCGCAGCTCTTTGCCACTGCGCACCACCTTCAGCCGCATGCCACGTTCAAAATGGCCCGAGGCCACGCGCAAGAAGGCAATGCGGTCGCGGTGGGCGGGGTCCATATTGGCCTGGATCTTGAACACCACGCCAGTGAACTTGGGTTCTTCGGGGTGCACCACACGTTGAATCGACGTGCGCTCGCCAGGGGGCGGTGCCAGGTCGACCAGGGCGTCCAGCACCTCGCGCACGCCGAAGTTGTTAACGGCCGAGCCAAAAAACATCGGCGTTTGCCTGCCGGCCAGAAAGGCCTCGCGGTCGAAAGGCGGTGCGGCGTCGGTCAGCAGCGAAATTTCGCCCGCGGCCTGGGTGTATTGCATGCCAAAACGTTCTGCATAGGCCGGGTTGTGCAGTCCCGTCAAGATCTCGTCGTCATGGCGGTCGCGGTCTTGCCCGGCGCTGAAGACGCGCATCTGTTCTTCACGCAGGTCCATCACGCCGTGAAAGGCCTTGCCCATGCCCACGGGCCAGGTGAAGGGCACGACTTCCATGCCCAGTTCACGTTCGATCTCGTCCATCAGCACCAGCGGGTCTTTGACCTCGCGGTCCATCTTGTTGACGAAGGTCAGGATGGGGGTGTTGCGCGCCCGGCAAACCTGGAGCAGGCGCCGGGTTTGCGGCTCGACGCCATTGGCGGCGTCGATGACCATCAGGGCCGCGTCAACCGCTGTCAGCACACGGTAGGTGTCTTCGCTGAAGTCTTGGTGGCCGGGGGTGTCGAGCAGGTTGATGACGCAGTCGCGGTATTCCATTTGCATCACGCTGGAAGCCACCGAGATGCCACGCTGTTTTTCAATCTCCATCCAGTCGCTCGTCGCATGGCGCGTGGCCTTGCGCGCTTTGACGCTGCCGGCGATTTGAATGGCGCCTGAGAACAGCAGCAGTTTTTCGGTCAGCGTGGTCTTGCCGGCGTCGGGGTGGGAAATGATGGCAAAGGTGCGGCGGCGGCGCACTTGGCTGCTAAGGTCGGCGGACATGGAATGCAAACGGCCCGCGCGTGGCGGGCCGCGTATCGACTGGGAAGCTGCCGATTATCAGGTCGCTCCCAGCGCCCGGTGAATTTCGCTCGCCACAGCTAAAGCGGCGTGCCGTTGTAGCTGCCCTGCACCAGTTCGGTCAGCTGAGTCTCGGTCTTGCCACTGATCGTGGTCGTGGTCTCGCTGCGGGCCAGCGCACCGCGGTTGACGATGTACCAGTTCGTGCTGGTGCTGCCGCCGCTGTTCTCGGTTTCGGTGTAGCGGCAGGTGCTGTAGTTGCGGCCCCGAACGGTGATCTGTTCACGTGCCACAAAGGCATACGTGGTCGATGACGAAACCAGGGGCAGCACCCTGCCGTCGACCGTCGAGACCAAGCTGCTGTTCTTCTTGATCGACTGACCCGGCTGGATGGAAAACTCGACATTCAGCTCTGACGGCGTGAACACGGTTTTGACCGTGCTCACCGAGCCCCCCACCGTGCCCACGCCCGGTACGGTGACGCCCCCGGTCGAAACAGAGGCTTCGTCGCCCAAAGACCGGGTGAATCCGCCGCCGCCGTCTTGTTCGTAAGACACGGAGTCGTTTTTCGAGCTCACCGTGATGCCCTGGTTGACGATCGAGGTCTCTGACTTGCTGAGCACTTTGATGGCATTCTGCCCCTCGAAAGTGCCAGCGCCTTGCACCAGCGCGTCCAGGCTCAACTGGCCGGTAAAACTGCCTGTGATGGCATAGGTGGCCAGAAAGCGGCTGCCCGTGGCCAAGGCCTGGGCGGCTGGCAGGGTGCAGTCGTTCAGCGGCCCTGCTGGCGGCGTCGCGGTTCCCACACAGCTACTGGGCGTCACGGCGCAGCGGTCGGCATCGACCTGCGCCGCCCAGAAGGCAATGGTGTCGAAGGCCTGCAAGAGGTTGTTGGTGAAGTCACCCAGGCCGAAAATGCGGCCGTCGGGCGTGATGCCGATGTAGCGCGTGCCCCAGGGGCCGGTGTAGGCGCGGGCGTTGTAGGTGACGCCGGCGTACACCACGGCCGGAAACCTTTGTACCGCGAGCTTGGGGAACAGGCTGGCGAACTTGTATTCGACCCAGTCGAGCAGCATGTCGGCGGTGACGCTGGTGGTCAGGCCGGCGCCCGCAGCCGTGCTTGCCACAGCCGCCGCCGTGGGGTTGACCGGTGCCGCCACTTCTGCCTGCACTGCCAAGGCGCGCATCTGAGCGACAAATTTCACCGCGCCTTCGGAAGGGGCATCGGCCCCGCCGCCGCAGGCTGCAAGGGTGGCCAGGGCCGCCGCGGCCGCCAGGGCCAGCAGCGAGCGTTGCAATGAAGAGGGGGACAGGGCCATGGTGCGATGCTCCTTCAAACAAATGGGGCCGGCGAAGCGCAAATCAGACGCTGCTTGCATCATGGCAGCAAGTCCGATCCAGGGGCTTGCGCAGCATCATCAATTTAGGGAACCCGTTATAGCGACTTGAAGGCGGGTTCTGGCCAAACACCATCGTTTCAAAACGCAACAGCGGGCCCGGGCCCGGCCCCGGCACTTCCTTCACTCTTGGCTCATTCTTCCAATATCGAGCGCAACATCCACGCCGTTTGTTCGTGAACCGTCAAACGTTGGGTCAGCAGGTCGGCCGTGGGTTCGTCCGAGGCTGGTTCGGCCAGTGGAAAAATGCCGCGGGCGGTTCGCGCCACGGCCTCGTGCCCCTGCATCAGGATACGCACCATTTCCAGCGCTTTGGGCGGTGTGGCGGGTGCGTCCTTGATCGAAGCGAGCGCGCCAAAAGCGGCATAGCTGCCAGGCGCCGGGTGGCCCAGGCTGCGAATGCGCTCGGCGATAGGGTCGACCGCGGTCCACAACTCGGTGTACTGGGCCATGAACATGGTGTGCAGGGTGTTGAACATCGGCCCGGTCACGTTCCAGTGGAAATTGTGCGTGGTGAGGTACAGGGTGTAGGTGTCGGCCAGCAGGTGGCTTAGGCCGCCGGCAATCGCCGCGCGGTCTTTTTCGCTGATGCCGATTTGAATGCCGACCGATTCAACGGCTTTGGTTTTCTTGGGCTTGGCCATGCTGCTTTCCTTGGGTTGCTGCGGGCACCGGCGGGGTGCCCGGGCCGGCGGATGATGGCACTCTAGCGAAGTTGGGTTTTGGGCCCCCGTGCTTTCAGCTGCTCAGCCGTGCCACGCCCGGCAGCTCGCAGGCGTAAATGCAATTGCGCAGCGCCGCAATGGCCTCGTAGCGCGGAAAAGTGCGGCGCCAGGCCAGCACCACGCGGCGCGTGGGCACGGGTGCGCTGAAGGGCACATAACAGATGTGCGGCTGCGGGTCTTTGGGCACGCTGAGCTGGGGCACCACGGTCACGCCCATGCCCGAGGCCACCATGTACTTGATGGTTTCGAGCGACGAACCTTCAAAGCTCTTGCGGATGCCCTCGCGCAGTTCACCGGTGTTGCTGGCAAAACGCGCGTATTCGGGGCAGACCTCGAGCACATGGTCGCGGAAACAATGGCCCGTGCCGAGCAAGAGCATGGTTTCGTTCTTCAGCTCTTCGGCCGAGATTTCACTGCGGCTGGCCAGGGGGTGGGCGGTGGGCACGGCGGCTTGAAAAGGTTCGTCATACAGCGGCGCCACGGCCAGGCCGTTGTCGGGAAAGGGCTCGGCCATGATGGCGCAATCGAGGTCGCCGGTGCGCAGCATCTCCAGCAGCTTGGCGGTGAAGTTCTCTTGCAGCATCAGCGGCATTTGCGGCACGCGGCCGATGGCCTGGCGCACCAGGTCGGGCAGCAAATAGGGGCCGATGGTGTAGATGATGCCCAGGCGCAAAGGCCCCGAAACCGGGTCTTTGCCGAGCTTGGCAATTTCCTTGATGGCGGCGGCCTGTTCAATGACCTGCTGCGCCTGGCGCACGATTTGTTCGCCCAGGGGCGTGACGCTGACTTCGCTGGCGCCACGCTCGAAAATCTTGACTTCAAGCTCTTCTTCCAGCTTCTTGATGGCCACGCTGAGCGTCGGCTGTGAAACAAAGCAGGCTTCGGCCGCGCGGCCGAAGTGTTTTTCGCGGGCCACGGCGACGATGTACTTCAGCTCGGTCAGGGTCATGGGCTGATTGTGGCGAATGCACCGCAAGCGCCCTTGGCCGACTGGCTGCCCCCGCGTTTGAGGGGGTCGACGGCAGCACCCGCCTTGCGGATGGGCCAGGCCGTTGTCGGGAAAG
>JANNDW010000163.1:0-7684 GCA_031378125.1 Methylibium sp.
CCGAGCGTCAGATCGCGTAGCTGGCGCGGCGCCACGACCTGGAAGATCATGGCCGCCTGATGCGACGAGCCGTGATGGGCTGCCGCGCGCAGTAGCGATACGCGGTAGCCCAGGCCTTGATGCTTCATCAGCGGGTTTATCCATTCGGCCGGGTCCGCGGCCCCTGCCGCTCTGTGTTCGGGCCGCACAATGAGATAGAAGCCATGTCTCGGGTTGGCCAGCTTGCCCTTGGCGACCGCACGCGTGAGCGCCGGCGACAACGCGCTAAGGGCGATGCCGGACGCGACCGCTTCGTCGCGGCTGAACCAGCCTCGCCCTGCGGCGAGGCGGTCGTCGATGAAGGTGTCCAGGGCGGCCATGCCGAAGCATATGCGAATTCAGACTGAATGTGATCGTTTTCGCATACGCAACTTAGGCTGTGCCGAGTCCTCTTGCTGGAACCGCGGCCGATTCCAGCACCCTCCGCGCGGGCTCCCGCACGTAGAGTGGCTTGCACGGACGACCGATGACTCTGCTCGAAGAATCATCGCTCCGACGTGGCGCGACCGCGCCTACGCTTCTGATATCGCCGGCCGGACGACTCGCATGAATCGCCTCGCATCCACTTCCCGCGGCGCCGCCGAACCGGCGCGCTCGTTCGCGCGCCTGCCCACGGTGATCCAGGCCACCGGCCTGGGCCGATCGACCATCTACCGTCTGGTCGCCAGCGGCGAGTTCCCGCGTCCCGTGCATCTGGGCCCGCGCGCCATCGCTTGGCGCTGGTCCGACCTCGAACAGTGGAACGCCACGCGCGCCACCGATCCGCATTGATCGCGAGGCCTGCATCGCGCCCAGGGCGGTGGGTCAAGGGAGCACGTCGCCGGGCTGCACGTCGCCCATCGGCATGTCGCCGATGGCCGGGTTCACGTAGGCGTCGAGCCAGCGCACGATCTGCGCGACGTAGCCGGCTGAGCGGTAGAACAGCGTCTCCTCGATCCACCGCTGCGAGAAGGCGCGGAAGGTCACACGCCGCTCGTCAGCGACCTTCCTTTCTGCCACCGCAGTCTGCTTCGACTTGGCCGGGCTCTCGCCATGCTCGACCATCGCGCGCAGCTCTTCGTGGCGGTCGCGCGCTTGCTTGATGGTGAATGCCGGGTAGGAACCGATCGTCACCTTCTCGCGCTTGCCGTTCAGGTGGTACTTGTAGCGCCAGGTCTTGGTGCCGGACGGCAAGACCTCCAGCAAGAGGCCGCCGCCATCGGTCAGCGCATAGGCCTTCTCGCGCGGCTTGGCGTTGTCGATCGTGAGCGGGCGAAGGGTGTAGTTGACGTACCGCATTCTGTGACTTGGCCGAAGTCATGGCCCCATTTGGCCCCAAACTATGGCCCGTTTGGATCGGCAGTCAAGAAACGTCGCTGGACGCCATGAAACAAGAAACCCCAGTCAAATCAACGATCTGGGGTACTTTGTGAAACCAGTTTGGACGTCTTGGGACGCCCTGAAATCCTGTTACATGTGGTCGATCATCACCTGGCCAAAGCCCGAGCAAGAGACCTGGGTGGCACCGTCCATCAAGCGAGCGAAGTCATAGGTGACCTTCTTGGACAGGATCGAGCTTTTCATCGAACTGATGATGAGGTCGGCCGCCTCGGTCCAACCCATGTGGCGCAGCATCATCTCGGCCGACAGGATCTCCGAACCCGGGTTGACGTAGTCCTTGCCAGCGTACTTGGGCGCGGTGCCGTGGGTGGCTTCAAACATGGCCACCGAATCGCTCAGGTTGGCGCCCGGCGCGATGCCGATGCCGCCGACCTGCGCGGCGAGCGCGTCCGACACATAGTCGCCGTTCAAATTGAGCGTGGCGATCACCGAATACTCGGACGGGCGCAACAGGATCTGCTGCAAGAAGGCATCGGCGATCGAGTCCTTCACGACGATGTCGCGGCCCGTCTTCGGGTTCTTGAACTTGCACCACGGTCCGCCATCAATCAGTTCGGCGCCAAATTCGGTCTGCGCCAAGGCATAGCCCCAGTCCCGGAACCCGCCCTCGGTGTACTTCATGATGTTGCCCTTGTGCACCAGGGTCACCGAAGACTTGTCGTTGTCGATGGCGTACTGGATGGCCTTGCGAACCAGCCGCTGGGTGCCTTCCCGGGAGACTGGCTTGATGCCGATGCCCGAGGTGTCGGGGAAACGAATTTTCTTGACGCCGAAATCATCTTGAAGAATCTTGATCAGCCGCTTCGCTTTCTCGCTCTGGGCCTCGAATTCGATGCCGGCGTAGATGTCTTCCGAGTTCTCGCGGAAGATCACCATGTTGGTTTTCTCCGGCGCCTTCAGCGGTGAGGGGACGCCGGTGAAATACTGGATCGGACGCAAGCACACGTAGAGATCGAGCTCCTGCCTCAGGGCCACATTCAGTGAGCGAATGCCCCCGCCAACCGGCGTGGTCAGCGGACCCTTGATGGACACGACATACTCTTTGAGCACCTGCAGCGTTTCTTCCGGCAGCCAGACATCGGGGCCGTAGACCTGGGTCGACTTCTCGCCGGCGTAGATCTCCATCCAGTGGATTTTCTTGGCGCCGCCGTAAGCCTTGGCCACCGCCGCATCGACCACCTTGATCATCACCGGCGTGATGTCCAGCCCGGTGCCGTCTCCCTCGATGTAGGGAATGATCGGCTGGTCCGGCACGTTGAGCGAGTAGTCCGCATTGACGGTAATCTTCGTCCCGCCAGCGGGAACCTTGATGTGCTTGTACATGGGAACTGGCTCCGGGCGCTGCGTTGGAGGAGAGTGGTGAAATGGCGTGAATTCTATTCCAGCGGGTTGCCCTGCCGGCAGCTCAGAACGGGTTCCGACGTTGCGCCGAATCAATAGCCGCCGCCGGCGCTGCCGGGGGCGAGGTTGTCGAACTTGGTGAGGGACTTGACGAAGCTCAGCTTGACGAAGCCTGTCGGCCCATTGCGCTGCTTGCCGATGATGATCTCGGCCACGCCCGGCTCTTTGCAGGCGTCTTTGGTGTAGTACTCATCGCGGTAGATGAACATGATGACGTCGGCGTCTTGTTCGATCGCGCCGGACTCGCGCAGGTCGCTCATCATCGGGCGTTTGTCGGTCCGGCTCTCCACGCTGCGGTTGAGTTGCGACAAGGCGAGCACCGGGCAGCGCAACTCCTTGGCCAGCGACTTCAACCCGCGCGAGATCTCACCGATCACGGTCGCCCGGTTCTCCTCGCTGTTACCACCGCTGGCGCTCATCAGCTGCAGGTAGTCGACCACGATCAGACCCAGCTGGCCGCATTGGCGCGCCTGCCGCCTGGCCCGGGCACGCAATTCGCTGGAGGTGAGCGCGGGGCTTTCGTCGATGAACAGGCTGACCTTGCCGAGCTTTTCAACCGCCTCGGACAGGCGGCCCCATTCATCGTCCTTCAATGCGCCGGTGCGCAGGTGCTGCTGGTCGATGCGGCCCAGCGAGCCGACCATGCGCAGCGCCAATTGAGAGGCGCCCATTTCCATCGAGAACACCACCACCGGCAGGCCTTCGTTGACGGCCACATGCTCGGCAATGTTGAGCGCGAACGCGGTCTTCCCCATCGACGGGCGGGCCGCCAGCACAACCAGATCGCCCGGCTGCAACCCGGCGGTCATCCGGTCCATGTCGAAGAAACCGGTGCGCACACCCGTCACTTCCTCGGCGCCGTTTTCGTGCAATTCGTTGACCCGGTCGATCAACTGCACCACCAGCGAGTCCATGCTCTGAAAGCCTTGGCGCGAGCGCGAGCCTTCTTCACCAATCCGAAAAATCTTGCCTTCGGCCTCGTCCAAGATTTGCGAGACCGGCATGCCTTGTGGGTTGAAGGCGGTGGTTGCGATTTCGTCGCTGGCCGCCACCAGCTTGCGCAGCACCGCACGCTCACGCACGATCTCCGCATAGCGGCGCATGTTGGCCGCGCTCGGCACACTCTGTGCAAGCGAGTTGAGGTAGAGGATGCCGCCGCACTCTTCGGCCTTGCCCAGGCTCTGGAGCTGCTCGAAAACCGTGATCACATCGGCCGGCTTGGTCGCGTTGACCAGCGCGCCGATGGCCGCGTAGATGAATCGGTGCTCGTAGCGGTAGAAGTCGCTCTCGGTCAGCAGGTCGCCGGCGCGATCCCAGGCACTGTTGTCGAGCAACAGGCCACCCAGCACGCTCTGCTCGGCTTCGACGGAATGGGGCGGGATGCGCAAGCGCGAGACATCGTCATCGGGGCTGCGGGAAGCAGACGAGAAATCAGTGGACGTGAGGACAACAGGCATCGGCGGATGATACGAGCGAAGCCTCGAATCGCTTGTGCGCAAGTCTGTGGAAATCGGGTGGGCTGGCGGTGGAGAGTGACTCTGAAACAAAAAAGGGCCGGCAATGCCGACCCATTTTCTTGCAGGAGTTGCGCGTCCCGCGTTACGCCGTCTCGCCCAGCACAACCACTTTCACTTCGACCAGCACATCGGTGTGCGGCGCCACGCTGACCGTGTGCTCGCCCACCGTCTTGAGCGGGCCGTTGGGCATGCGAACCTGCGCCTTGACGACCTTGAAGTCGATGCGAGTCAGCGCTTCAGCGATGTCGTTGTTGGTCACCGAGCCGAACAGCCGGCCGTCCACGCCGGCCTTCTGCGTGATGTGCACCGTGCGGCCGCTCATCTTCTCGCCCAGCGCCTTCGCGGTGGCGAGCTTGTCGCCGGCGGCTTTCTCGAGTTCGGCACGCTTGGTCTCGAAGTCCTTGATCGCCGATTCGGTGGCGCGCCGCGCCGCCCGGGTCGGGATCAGGAAGTTGCGCGCGTAGCCGTCCTTGACCTTGACGACATCGCCGAGGTTGCCCAGGTTGGCCACTTTGTCGAGCAGTATGACTTGCATGGCGGGCTCCTCAGACGCGGTGCTGGTCGCTGTACGGCAGCATGGCCAGGAAGCGGGCCCGCTTGATACAGGTGGTCAGCTGACGCTGGAAAAACGCGCGCGTGCCGGTCAGGCGGGCCGGCGTGATCTTGCCGTTCTCGCCGACGAAGTCGCGCAGCGTGTCGATGTCTTTGTAGTCGATTTCCTTGACGCCGGTCACCGTGAAGCGGCAAAAGCGCTTGCGGCGGAACAGCAGCGACTGGGTGTTGCGTTTGGGTTTGCGGTCCTTCGAGAACCGACCTTTACCACGTGGCGGGGGCATATTTCACCTCTTTCAGAATATCAATCCGTATCCGGACAAATTGCAAACAGTTGAGCCAAGGCTCAATCCAACTCGGTCACATGAAACACCACGCCGCGGCCGTTGCGCTGGGAGCCCAGGAAGCCGGCAAAGCCGTGGGTGCTTCCCATTTCGACACTCGCCAGGCGCTGCGTAATCTCACCGATCGCCCTGGCTTTGATCTCGACCGAGACCTGTCGGGGCTGCCCGTCTTGCGTGACCGACGATTCGTGCTTCAAGCTCAAATCGAGGGCCGGCAAACCGGCCGGAGTGAAACGCAACGCACCTCGCTCCACCAACTGTGCTGTCAGAACCACCCGGTTCATTCAACGTGAGTGTGTGGCCGGCGTGCGGCATGTGATGTTCAGGCTGTGGCCTCTTGCTGCGGCGCTCGGCGGTTGTCTTCGCGTTCGACCATCTTCATCATCACCGACGGCGTGGTTTCAGCTTGGCTCTTCAGCACCGTGAGGTGGCGAAGCACGGCGTCATTGAACCGAAAGCCGGTTTCCAGTTCCGCCAGGACCTCGTTGCCGCACTCGATGTTGATGCACAGGTAGTGCGCCTTGGCGAGCTTCTGGATCATGTAGGCCATCTGGCGGCGGCCCCAGTCCTCAACACGGTGCATCTTGCCACCGCCGGCGGTGATCACCGCCTTGTAGCGCTCCAGCATGGCTGGAACCTGTTCGCTTTGATCCGGATGGATCAGCAGCACGATTTCATAGTGACGCATGGATACTCCTTGTGGATTTCCGTTGCCGCGCTCCGTGGAGCGGTGTGCGGCGGCGGTGTTGGAAGCCACCCCAAAGCGTCAGACTCGGGTGTGGCAAGGAAAGCCTTGGAGTATAGCGCGCGAAATGGAACGGGCCCCTGGTTTCCCAGGGGCCCTTGCGCAAACCAGCACCTTGATTCAGGCGCCCGGATTCTTGCCCGCCACGGTCAGGCCTTGGCCAGCCTCAGGTCGGGGTAGCGCACATGCTCCACCAGGTCTTGTGTGTCCTTGCGCGGAGGACCCGTCAGCAGGCTCACAATCACGATCACCGCGAAGCCAATGGGCACACCGAACAGCCCGGCGGAAATGGGCTGGATGTCCCACCACAGTTCAACCGGGCGGGCCACGCCGAACATGCCACGCAGCCAAGGCTGGGTTGTGATCATGTAGTAGGCGGTCACGCCCAGGCCGGCCATCATGCCCAGCGAGGCGCCCCATTTGTTGGCACGCTTCCAAAAGATGCCCAGCGTCAGCGCCGGGAAGAAGGACGCGGCCGCGAACGAAAACGCCGCCGAGACCAGGAACAGAATATCCGCCGGCTTCTGCACTGCGACCAAGGCAGCGACCAGGGCCACCACCAGCAACAAGGCCTTGGAGATCGTGACGCGCCGTGAAGTCGAAGCGTTGGGGTCGATCATCTTGTAGTACAGGTCATGGCTCAACGCGTTGGCGATGGTCAGCAGCAGACCGTCCGCGGTCGACAGCGCCGCGGCCAGACCGCCGGCGGCCACCATGCCTGAGACAACGTACGGCAGACCGCCAATCTCGGGCGTGGCCAGCACGATGATGTCGCCGCCGATCCTCATCTCGCCGAGCTGGAGAATGCCGTCACCATTGACATCCACCAATGACAGCAGGGTCGGATCAACTTTCTGCCAGTTGTCGATCCAGGCTGGCAGTTGGGCGAACGGTGTGCCCACCAGCAGCGAGAAAACCTCGAACTTGGCCAGCACGGCCAGCGCCGGCGCGGTGAAGTAGAGCAAGAAGATGAAGAACAGCGACCAGCTTACCGACTCGCGCGCCTGCTTCACCGACGGCGTGGTGTAGTAGCGCATCAGGATGTGCGGCAACGCGGCCGTGCCCACCATCAGGCAGAACACCAGCGCCAGGAAGTTGCGCCGCGAGATGTCGAAGGCCTTCTGGGCC
This sequence comes from Methylibium sp., assembly GCA_031378125.1. Classification (GTDB taxonomy): domain Bacteria; phylum Pseudomonadota; class Gammaproteobacteria; order Burkholderiales; family Burkholderiaceae_C; genus LGRD01. The sequence goes on from JANNDW010000163.1 coordinate 7,107, forward strand.
GCGGCGTCGCCGTTCGGATCTCCCGAGAACACCTGGGCATGGGGCAACATGCCGGCCAGTGGCTTGGCACGCGCCTCGTTGGCCGCCTTGGCGGCGGTCCATGCCTTCTTGGCGTCTGCCTCATCCTTGGGCAAACCGGCCAGTGCCTTCTCGGCCGCCTGAACTCCGGCCAGCGGCGCATTGGCGGCGGTCAGGTCCTCAAACTTCTTCTTTGCCGCGGCTTTGTCGGCAGCCAGCGCTGTGGGGATGTCCTTCAACTTTGCGCCCAGGTCATCCGCGCGCTTCTTGAAGACCGCGATGACTTCCTTTTCCTTCGGGTCGTCGATCAGCTTCTTTTCGATCGCACTGACTTTCTCCAATTGGAAGCCGTAGATCGCCTGCGGCACTGGCACGCCGGTCTGCTTGACCGCCAGCCAGACCACCGGAAGCAGGTAGGCCACGATCAGGATGATGTACTGCGCCACTTGCGTCCAGGTGACGGCGCGCATGCCGCCGAGGAACGAACACACCAAGATGCCCCCCAGGCCGACGAAGACCCCGACCTCGAACGCCAGGCCGGACATGCGTGCGGTGATCAG
>JANNDW010000176.1:0-6071 GCA_031378125.1 Methylibium sp.
TCAAGCTGCGCGAGATGTTTCCGCGCTGAAGTCGGTGAAACCCAGCACAGGGGCGCGCCGCGGCGGGGCTTATGATCGGTCTCTGCCTCGCGGTGAGTTCGGCCACAAGCCGGCGCTCTCCGGAGGCAGGCTGTTTTTCTGAACCGCCGCACAAGCCCGCGGCGGGCAGGGTATGCAAAGGGATGGTGCAGCATGCACGGTCAGGTGAACGCGAAGAGCAGCAGATTGCTGGCGGCAATTGGCCTGGTGGCTCTGCTGTTCGGCTGCAACAACAACCCGTTGCCCCATGACGCCGCCGCGTCGAACACCTCGTTCAGCGCGGTGATCGAAAACTCGCCCAGGCATCTGGACCCGACGGCCTCGTACTGGAGCAACGACACGCCGTACACCTACCAGATCTACGAGCCGCTGTACGGCTATCACTACCTGAAGCGGCCTTTCGTGCTGGTGCCCAAGACGGCGCAAGAAGTCGTCAAGCCAAATTACCTCGACAAAGACGGCAAGCCGCTGCCGGCCGATGCGCCCGGTGAGTTGGTCGCCGAGAGCGTGTACGACGTGCGCATCAAGCCCGGCATCCTGTTCCAGCCGCACCCGGCGTTCGCGAAAGATGAGCAGGGCAAGTACCGCTATCACGCGATGAAGCCGGGAGAGATCGGCAATCGGCGCACGCCGCTGGACTTCGAGGTTACCGGCACGCGTGAACTGAGCGCCGAAGACTATGTGTACGCGATCAAGCGCCACGCCACCACACGCATCACAACGCCGATCTACGGCATCTTTTCGGAGTACGTGCTGGGGCTCAAAGAGTATGGCGAGCTGATCAAGCGCGAGGACGTCAAATTGCGCGCCGGTCTGGACCAGGCGAGCCAGGACAAGCCTTTCCTCGACTTCCGGAACTGGCCGCTGGCCGGAGCGACTGCGCCCGAGAAGCACCTGCTGCGCATTCGCATCAAGGGCAAGTACCCGCAGTGGAGCTACTGGATGTCGATGACCTTCATCGCACCCGTCCCATGGGAGGCCGATGCGTTTTATGCCCAGCCCGGCATGGCTTCGGTCGGCTTGACGCTGGACACCTGGCCGGTGGGCACGGGCCCGTACATGATGACCGAGTTCATCAAGGACCGCCGGCACGTGATGAAGCGCAACCCCAATTACCGCGGCGAGCCCTATCCCTGCGAAGGGATGCCCGGTGACAAGGAGGCCGGGTTGCTGGACGATTGTGGCAAACGCACCCCCTTCATCGACACCTTGGTCTCCACCGTCGAGCGCGAGGCGGTGCCAAGGAAAGGCAAGTTCCGCCAGGGTTTCTACGACGTGGAGGTGTTCGAGCGCACCGACACCGGCATGGACTACCGGGTCGACATGCAGGATTCGGAGGACGTGCGGCGCGATTACCTCCAGAAGGGCTTTCGCCTCGGTCTGTCTTCCGATGTCAACAGCTACATCATCGCGTTCAATATGCTGGACCCGACCATCGGCACCGGTGCTACCTCGCAGCGCGACCAGATGAACCGCAAGCTGCGCCAGGCCATCTCGATCGCCATCGACTGGGAAGAGTATTCCAAGGTATTCCCCAAGAAGGCCGGCGACACGGCGATGAGCCCGCTGCCTGACGGCATCAATGGTTCGCGCCACGGCACGCTTGAAGGCGTCAACCCGGTGACCCACACGGTCAAGGACGGCAAGCTGGTTCGAAGGCCGATATCCGATGCCAAGAAGCTGATGGCCGAGGCCGGCTATCCCGATGGGCGGGACGCCAAGACCGGACAGCCTCTGGTGCTGAACTACGACGTCTACTATCCCGCGACACCCGAGCGCAAACCCGAGATCGACTGGGTGGTTCGCCAGTTCGCCAAGATCGACATCCAGCTCGAAGTGCGCGCCACCGACAACAACCAGTTCCAGGACAAGGTTCGCAAGGGCAAGTACCAGGTCTTCTGGCTCGGTTGGAATGCCGACTACCCGGACGCGGAGAACTTCCTGTTCCTGTTGTACGGCCCGAACGGCAAGACCAAGTACGACGGTGAGAACACGTCCAACTACGCCAATCCCGAATACGACCGCATGTTCTCGCAACTGAAGATGCTCGACGACGGCCCCCAGAAACAGATGCTGATCGATCAGATGGTGAAGATCCTCCAACAAGACGCCCCGTGGACATTCGGCTTCTTCCCGTACTCCTCCGCGGCGGTGCAGTCCTGGGTGCACAACTCCAAGCCGGCAATCCTGATTCGCGACCAAGGCCGCTACCTGCGGCTCGACGTGGCCCAGCGCGTCAAACGCCAGCAGGAATGGAACGCGCAGGTGTGGTGGCCGATGCTGCTGCTGTGCGGCGCGCTGGCCGCGCTGGTGCTGGTGGCCGTGCGAAGTTTCCGCCGCCGCGAGCGCATGAACGCGCGCGGCGAGGTTTTGGCCTGAGCCGCGCGAAGACGACTCGCCGATGTTTCGCTACATTCTTCGACGCCTGGGCTATGGCGCGCTCATCTTGCTGGGCGTCAACCTGATCACTTTTTTTCTGTTCTTCACCGTCAATACGCCCGACGACATGGCACGCCTGAACATCGGCGGCAAGCGTGTCAATCAAGAGGTGATCGACAAGTGGAAGGCCGAACGCGGCTACGACAAACCGCTGTACTTCAATGAAAAGAAGCAAGGCGGCGAGCAACTGACCGAGACGATTTTTTGGGAGCGTTCGGTCTCGTTGTTCACGCTGAAGTTCGGCCGCGCCGATTCCGAAAGCGCCGGCGACATCAGCCATGAGGTGAGCAGCCGCATGTGGGTCAGCCTGCAAATGGCGTTGCCGCTGTTCATTCTGCAGGTGATTGCCAGCACGGCATTCGCGCTGTTGCTGGTGATGTTCCGCAACAGCCGGCTCGACTTCTGGGGCGTGGTGGCCTGCGTGCTGATGCTGTCGATCTCCAGCCTGTTCTACATCATCGTCGGGCAGTTCCTGTTTTCTCGCGTGCTCAAGCTGGCGCCGATTTCGGGCTACGCCGGCGGGCTGGATGTGTTCAAGTTCCTGGTGCTGCCGATCGGCTTGTCGCTGCTGGCGCGGCTGGGCGGCGAGGCGCGCCTGTACCGCGCGATGTTCCTGGAGGAGCTGGGCAAAGACTATGTGCGCACCGCGCGCGCGAAAGGCCTGGCGGAAATCGCGGTGCTGTCCAGGCATGTGCTGCGCAACGCCTTGATCCCCATCATCACCAGCGCCGGCAGCTACCTGCCATATGTGTTTCTTGGGAGCCTGGTGTTCGAGAGCTTCTTCGGCCTGCCGGGGCTGGGCGCCTACGTCATCGAGGCCATTACCAAACAGGATTTCGCGATCGTGCGGACCATGGTGTTCCTGGGCTCGCTGCTGTACATCGCCACCTACATCCTGATCGACATTGCCTACAGCTGGGCCGACCCTCGCGTGCGGCTCGCCTAGAGGCTCGCACAGAGACAGCCATGCCGAAGTTCGTACTGCTCTGGACCGATGTCTCCATCTGGGTGCTGCTGGTGGCCCTGGTGGTGTATGGCGTGATGGTGTTGCGCAGCCCGGGGCTGTCGGCCAACTGGCGCAAGGTGTTTCGCGACGCGCCCGCGCTGGCGTCTTCGGTGGTGCTGTTGCTGTGCCTGGCGCTCACCTTGCTGGACAGCGTGCACTACCGCCCCCTGCTTGCGCCTGCGGCCGGCTCGGAAGCCAGTGGCGCCGCCTACGACGTGCGCACCCGCTCGGCACTCGACTGGCTGCTGGCCGATCTGGTCGACTCGCGCGAAGCGACCTATTCGCGGCCGCTCGCTTTTGTGAGCTTCACCAAGGAATCGGTCGAGGTCAAAGGCCAGATTGAAAGAGTCGCGCCGCGCCTGGTGCATGGCGGCAAGCACCTGAGCGATCCTGAAAACCAGTGGGCCGGTGACGTGTTCCTGCGGGCCAGCGTGGGTGTGGTGCTCGGCGGCGCCGTTGCGGCCGCGCTGGCAGCGCTGCTGATTGCCTGGGTGGCACGCAGCCGCCACCAAGGCGGGGGCACGGTTGCCGGGGCCATTTGGCGCGGCGAGGGCGACATTCCGTGGCGCGTGGTGCTGTGGACGATGCTGGCAGCCGGCTTGCTGATCGGCCCCACCGCCACGCTGATGGGCCACTACCACGTGCTGGGCACCGACCTTACCGGCAACGACGTGTTGTACCAGGCGCTCAAGAGCATTCGCACCGCCTTCGTCATCGGCACGCTGGCAACCGTGGCCACCTTGCCGCTGGCCGTGGGGCTGGGCATCCTGGCCGGCTACTTTCGCGGCTGGGTCGACGAGGTCATTCAGTACCTCTACACCGTGTTGTCGTCGGTGCCGAATGTGTTGCTGATCGCGGCCTGCGTGTTGATGGTGCAGGTGTTCCTGGACAAGCACCCCGAGATGTTCGAGACCGGCGCGGAGCGCGCCGATCTCAAGCTGTTTTTGCTGTGCGCGGTGTTGGGCCTGACCGGCTGGGCTGGCCTGTGCCGGCTGCTGCGCGGCGAGACGCTCAAGCTGCGTGAACTCGAATACGTGCAAGCCGCCAACGCGTTCGGCGTTAGCCATGCACGCATCATGCGGCGCCACATCTTCCCGAACGTGGCTCACCTGATGCTGATTGTCACGGTGCTGGAGTTCTCGTCGCTGATCTTGTACGAAGCCGTGCTGTCGTATGTCGGCGTCGGGGTCGACCCGTCGATGAACAGCTTTGGCGGCATGATCAACCTGGCCCGCAATGAGATGAGCCGCGACCCGGTGGTGTGGTGGTCGTTCGCCGCGGCCTTTGGCTTCATGGTGAGCCTGGTGCTCGCGGCCAACCTGTTTGCCGACGGTGTGCGCGACGCGTTCGACCCGCGCGCCAGCGCGTTCCGGCCGCGGCGTGTCGCATTGCCCGCGGGGCTGAGCAAACCCGGCTGAGTTGTGAACCCCATCCCATGCTGAACATTGCCGATCTGAAAGTGGCGCTGCACGCCGATGCGGGGCTGGTCAAGGCCATCGATGGCCTGAGCCTGAGCATCCGGCGCGGCGAAACCTTTGCGCTGGTCGGCGAGTCGGGTTGCGGCAAGAGCATGACCGCGCTGGCCTTGATGCGCCTGCTGCCCGAAAACGGCCGCGTCACCGAAGGCCGGCTCGACCTGGAAGGACAAGACGTTTTCGGGTTGCCCGAATCGCAGATGCGCGCCATTCGCGGCGGCAAGATCGGCATGATCTTTCAGGAGCCCGGCACCAGCCTGAACCCTGTGATGCGGGTGGGCGACCAGATCGTCGAGGCGATCGAAGCACACACCGCCTTGCGCGGCCCGGCAGCGCGCGCCAAGGCGATTGAGTGGCTGGGCCGGGTCGGCATCCCCGAGCCCGAGCGCCGCATCGACGAGTACCCGTTTCGCATGTCCGGCGGGCAAAAGCAGCGCGTGATGATCGCCATGACGCTAGCCTGCGAGCCCGACTTTCTGGTGGCCGACGAACCCACCACGGCGCTCGACGTAACGATTCAGGCGCAGATCCTCGACTTGCTCAAAACGCTGCAAAAAGAGCAGGGCATGGGCATGTTGCTGATCACCCACGACCTGGCTTTGGTCTCGGGCATGGCGCAACAGGTGGCGCTGATGTACGCGGGCCAGATCATCGAGGTGGCCCCGGCGGCCGAGTTTTTCAATGCACCCAGGCACCCCTACGCGCGGCTGCTGATGAACGCCTTGCCCGACACCTCCAAGCGCGGCGGCAGCCTGGCGGCCATTCCCGGCACCGTGCCGCCGCTGTGGCAGGTGTTCAGCGGCTGCCGCTTTGCGCCGCGCTGCGACCGTGTGATGGAACAGTGCCACCACACGCTTCCCGAACTGCAAAACATCGGTGGCCGCGGCGTGCGCTGCCTGCTGTACGTCGATGGGCAGATTCCTGCGGCGGCAGTCGCGGCCGAACCGGCGCTGCCCGCGGAGCTTGCCCGCAAGCCGGCCGGCGAAGCCGCATTGCTCGAGGTGCAGGATCTCAGCGTTCGATTTCCCATTCGCACCGGCCTGCTGCAAGGCGTGCAGGGCATGTTCACCGCGGTGGACAACATCTCGTTCAACATCCGCGCCGGCCAGACG
>JANNDW010000211.1:0-43374 GCA_031378125.1 Methylibium sp.
GCGTCGCGGTACTGCTCGGGGTTCTCGCTCAGCAACTTGTGGGTGGCCAGCGTTCCGTCGGGGCGCCGGCCCACCACGTCGGTGAAGGTGCCGCCGCGGTCGATCCAGAATTGCCATTTTTCGGCTGAACGGCTCGGATTAGGTGGCATTTCTGTGCTTTACATGGGGTTGACAGAGGCCGTTTCTGCGATTGACGCAACTGGACTCCGACGTTGGAATTGACAAGCCGTTGACACGTTTGACGTGCGTCAGACAACATTCTGCGAGACGTTACTCATCCGGTTCAACGCAAAAAATCTTCGATGACTTCATCAGTTCCTTCGATGACACCTTGCATTGGATTCGGGTCAACGCACGGCGGCTGCTTTGTTCGACGATCGCGGCTTCGCCCCTTTGCCGCACCTTCTCGTCTGACCTGGGTGGGCGCGACAGTCTCACCAGCGACCTCGGCTTCAGGTACCTTGCCCTCCACGTCGGCCTTGAGGAATTGGCTGCGTAGACACTCAAGACGTCCTTTCACTTCCTCAAATGAAAGCCCATCCTTCGCCGCTGCAATGAGCAACTGCGAAGCGCCGATTACAAACCTATCTCCATCAGAGACGTACATCCCCGCAGCCTCCAGACGACTGGCAAGAGTCTGGGTGTTCTCAACAATCGGCCAGTCGACGTCACGCGCCTTCGTAGCGTCGATTCGCTTCTTGCAGACGAGGATCGCGTCCAGACTGATCGGCGCCTTCGCTGCCGTCTTGGGACTCGCCGCACGCAATTCAGCGTGGACCGGGTGCGCGGCAACGACGCACAGTCCGGCCCTGTTGATTGATTCATAGATCGCAGCCCAGCCTTCGGCTCGTGAATGGTGAAAGCTGAAAGCGAGCACGCCGTCCTTTTTCAGGACACGAGCACATTCGGTGAACACCGAACCAAGCTGACGCGCAAAGACAAGTGGGTCTTTGTGCTGCACCTCGCCCTTGTCCGATGAATCCAAGCGCGCGAACCAGGGATAGCGTGCCCTGAGTGCAGGCGACAACCACGAGAAGAAAAAGTCACTCAACTCGCTGTAGTGCACAAAGTCGAAGTATGGCGGGTCAGTCACAACGGCATCTACAGAGCCATCTGGGATCGGCAACTTCGAGCTATCCCCATTTAGGATCATCACTGCCCGGTCACATGCCTGCAACTGATCCCAACATGACACGGTCTGGACGTCGATTGGCCGGCTAGCCATGACCTTGCTAGTGCCAACACGATCACCCATCAAATCGCGCTCGATTGCAAGTTCGAATGGCTGGTCAAGGTACCGTTTCGCTCTGAGCAGGCGGGACTCAAAGAGCGTACTAAATGTGCCACTGCTTCGAGCAGTTCCCCAGACGCAATTCTCGAGCGGCATGCGTTCAGGCTTCAGGATATGGTTCGAAAACATGTGCCGAACAGCACCCGTCCCTTCTCCCTTGAAACTGCAAAATAGATTGTTGAACTCAAGCGTGCTCGAAAACAGACACAGCATCTGCTCTTGAACTTCAACATCCTCCATCGAAAGGATCGCCCGCAGCAGCAGGCCGTGACACAGGAGTTGCCGAGAGTTGAAGAAGTCCCGCCACCGCTTGTAGTTGTACCCTCGTGCCTGATCGGTGTTGTGTCCCGGGCGCACATTCATCGTGGGCAATGGGAGGTCTTCCACCTCAAGCCTAAGCCCGGCTTCCTCGTACAGAGAAACATCTTCCTGGGTGGGCGTCAGATAGATTTTCGATCCATCCGGCCTCAACGCCATGATCGCGTATAGCCTGTGATCCAGCGGAGCGTCTTCCGGCAACAAGTCTTTGATCCGGTGCTTCCCTCCGACCTTGTCCACCACATACTGACCGGCAGCAGGTCCAAGCTGCGGATTGAAGCGATGGCGGCAATGCGGACACTCGACTTCGTGACTGTTGTACCGGTCTTCGAATACCGACCAACAACTTGCGCACACAAGCTGTGCCTTTGGCTTCTTCTCTGGATAGGCATCCTGAGCGAAGACATATCTCGACAGCAGCGGCACCGACTCACCGCTCGGCGTCGAAACCGTCTTCACCCAGAAGAAGTAGAGCACCCGGATGAATTCACCAGTCAGCGGATCGCGAGTTCGGTAGTAGTGGTTGATTGCCGGAGCAACTGATTCTTCAAGGTCCCGGAAAGCCACACGTAGCCGCTCCTCAGAGACCCGCGTAAACGCCTGTCGAACCAGGAAGCTGCTGACGGGATTGATATCGCAGCCAACGGCCTTGGCGCCGAGCTTCAGCGCCTCGCCAAGCGTCGTTCCACTTCCCATAAAGGGATCGAGCACGATCTTGTTCGACAGATCATGCTTCTTGTAAAAGTCATCCCATGTATTCGTTGAAGCTGGGCGCAGCGCAGCCAGTACGATGGCGCGAAACACTGACCCAAGCCGCGTGGCCCACCACTTGTGGATGTGGTACAGGGGCCTATTGATTTCCTTCCGCCAGCTTTCTTGCTCCGCGACCTGACTCACCTCGACAATCGGAAAGTCCTGCTCCAGCGCGGTTACTTCGTTCATGCTTCGTCAGCCTCTGTACCTTCGTCATCGTCTGGCTGCACGTATTCCATCATCGAAACTACATGACTGGGTTCACCCTTCAGCCGGTAGGCCACGAACTTGTGTTCTGTACCAGCGTTTGGATTGGGTGTGGTTTCCGGGATGAGGTCATTGTTTTGGAGGTTGAAAGAGTAGCCAACAACCAAGGTACTCGCCTCGACGCGCGTAAGGCGGCCGACCTCTTGAAAGCGGGAACCTGCATTGGCTAGACGTTCCGGAACGATCAGTGTTCGAAGACCACCCGTGCCAGCCGTCAGTGCAGACGGAGTTGGTGGGACGTACATCTTCCGATCACGGATCATGATGTCGCCATACGTGCCAAAGCCTTTCACAGCCTTGCTCTTGTGCACGTAGTCATGATCCGCGTTTAGAAAGTCCCCGTGGCAGACAACAAGGTCGAGCAAGGGATAGCGCCGGCTACCATCTGCCGCCTTCGGATACGGCCTTAGATTCTTCGGATACAAGCCGAAGATGTAGAAGATCTGGCGGCCTCTGTGCGACCCAGCTGGAACCTGGCTGTTTGAGTCGTAGTTGGTGATTCGCCCGGGGCTTTTCAGTCCCTTGACCTCATAGCCCTCGGGCGAGTTGACGAGCCGAAAATCGGGATACGTGTTGCGCGCTGGCTCGTCGTAGTCCAGCTTGAGTTCATCCAGCCTAGCGCCGACCCAGTTCTGGAAGTGAAACTCCTTGTCGTTGTCGCTCTCCGACTCGATGAAGACACCTGCCCGCGCAGCCTTTACGAAGCGCTCGAACACGTCATAGCACGTTGTGGTGATCGAGGTTGTCTCACATTGATCCAGTCTTGCATTTTGACTCGATCCGCGATCCCGCTGCCTGCTGTGAACGCGACGCCACACCCCGCGAAGTTCGCCCACGGCCCGCCTCGCGCCACCGCGATTTTGGGCTGAGCTACATCGACACTCGCCGGTCGCCGCTGCGGAGTTCGGCAACGACACCGTCCAGAATTGCTGGCGATCGGTGGATGTCATTGGGCTCTCAACGCCGGCCTGAAGCGGCCGCTGATCAGGGTGGTGATGTCATGCACCGCGCGCCCGGTGGCGGCGCGCACCGCTTGCGCGTACGGCGGCATGTTGGTGCATTCGAAAACGATGGCCGCAACGTCAGGGCGGCGCTCCACCAGTCGCAGCGCGGCGGCGACGGTGGCTTGCTCGGCGGCGCCGGCATCGAACGACTCTTCGTTGTTCAACAAGCAACGCTGGAATGCACAACCCGGCGCCAGCCCTTCGACCGGCGTTGCGGCGTCAGCGCCGGCCGCGCGCAGGTGGGCGGCGCCCAGGGCGGCGGCATCGACGGTCACCACGCCCACCGCGCGGCCACTGGGCAGGCTGGCCTGGAATTGCGGCAGCAGCAACAGCGACGACGTCCACACCGGCACGGTCAACGCCTCTTGCAGCGCCTGCTGAAACAGCACCAGAAATCCGCAACTGGTAGTGATGGCGGTGGCGCCGTCGCGCACCAACGAGTGGCCCGCTGCGATGAACGGCTGCAACAGCAACGGGTCGCGCTCGCGCACCACCCGCTGGGGCGACGCGCCCCGAACGACTTCGTAGCGCACCGCGAAGTCGAAGGTCCGCGGGTTGCCGATGTCGCCCAGCAAGCGTGGGAAGCGCGTGTCGAGGATCAGCACGCCAAGCACGGCACGGTCGGAACGAGCTTGATCGGGAGCCACGGGCCCGCGCCACCATCAAAGAGATGTCGCCGCACGGGCCGCCTGGTCGTACAGCCCCGACATGGTGCGCAGCAGCCGCGCCATCTCGCCGATGTCGGGGTTGCGCTCGACGTCCAGGTTGTCCACCAGGCAGGCTTCGCGCACCTCGCGGTATTTGTGCACCGCGGCTTCGCCGGCCGGCGTGGGGCTGTAGAACACTTCCTTGCCGAGCTTCTGCGTTTGCGCCAGGTCGGCGGTTACCAGCTTCTTCAGCGAGTAGGCCACCACATGCGTGTCTTCGTAGTTCAGCACGAAGCAGATGTCGGCCAGCTTCTTGTTGCGCGCGCGGTGGTTGATGTGGTGCAGCACCAGCACGTCGGTGATGGTCAGGTCGGGGCAACCGGCCGCCGCCATGCAGCGCATGGCCCAACGCGAGAACGCGTTCCACGCCACGATCAGGCCGAACTCCAGCTCGGACAGCTCCACGCTGCACGGCGACACCAAATGCGACGATGACACGATGTTGCGCGCCGGCCCCTTGCGGGCGCCCGGGCCTGCCACGGCTGCTTTGCGGGCCATTCGTATTTTCCCTTTAAACGTTGATAAGTTATTGACAATTTATCTGAATAGTCTCTAGACTGCAAGCCATGCTTGTGGGCCCGGATACTGGCAAGAGCGGATACCGCGCCAGCCTGCACGCTCTATGCTTTTCACGTTTTCAGTTCAATCCACCCGACCACATTTCCGTTGAATGGAGTGCTCATGAAGCTGACCCGTCGCTCGATCTTCGCGGCCGCCTTGCTGGCCGTGGCCGGCACCGCCGCGGCCCAAACCAAATGGGACTTGCCCGCCGCGTACCCGGCGAGCAACTTCCACAGCGAGAACCTGGTGCAGTTTGCCAACGAAGTCGACAAAGCCAGCGCCGGCAAGCTCAAGATCACCGTGCATGCCAATGCATCGTTGTTCAAGGCGCCCGAAATCAAGCGCGCGGTGCAGGGCGGGCAAGCGCAGATGGGCGAGATTCTGCTGGCCAACTACCAGAACGAGTGGCAAATCTTCGGTGCCGACGGCCTGCCCTTTCTGGCCGACAGCTACGACGCGTCGCTGAAACTTTACAAGGCCCAGAAGCCGGTGATGGAGAAGAAGCTCGCCGAGCAAGGGCTGATGCTGCTGTACTCGGTGCCGTGGCCGCCGCAAGGCATCTACGTGAAGAAGCCCATCACGTCAGCGGCCGATTTAAAAGGCGTGAAATGGCGCGCCTACAGCCCGGCCACCGCGCGCATCGCCGAACTCATCGGCGCGCAGCCGGTCACGGTGCAGGCGGCCGAATTGCAGCAGGCCATGGCCACCGGTGTGATCGAGAGCTACATGTCGTCGGGCTCCACCGGCTACGACACCAAGACCTTTGAGCACATCAAGTACTGGTACGACACGCAGGCCTGGCTGCCGAAGAACGCCGTGCTGGTCAACAGGTCCGCGTTCGATGCGCTGGACGCACCCACGCAAGCCGCGCTGCTAAAAGCCGGAGCCGACGCCGAGACCCGCGGCTGGGCCACGTCCAAAGCCAAGAACACCGAGACCATCGAGCTGCTGAAGAAAAACGGCATGAACATCGTGGCGCCGCCCGCGCAGTTGACCGCTGACATGAAGAAGGTCGGCGATACGATGCTGAAGGAGTGGCTTGAGAAGGCCGGCCCCGAAGGCCAGGCCATGGTCGACGCTTACCGCAAGTAAGCCCCCGGCAAGCCAGCGCCCCGCATGCAGCATCGCGACGAACGAACACCAGGCGCCTTTCGGCGCGCGCTCAACGGCCTGTTCGAGCTGGCCGGCCAGCTGGCCGCACTGTGCGTGCTGGCGATTTTCTTGTTGATGATCGCCGCATCGGTGGGCCGCGTTGCGGCCTGGCGGGTGGGCTGGGTCAACGACGTGGTGTCCTGGCTGTGCGCCGCCGCGGCGTTTCTGGCCATGGCTCACGCCTTCAAGCACGGCGACTTCGTTCGCGTCACGCTGCTGCTCGAACGGCTGGGAGCGCGCACGCGGTTTGTCTTCGAGGCGGGCTCGCTGGCGGTGGCCTGCGTGGCGATCGGCTACCTGGCCTGGTGGGCCGCCCGGTTTACCTGGGAGAGCTGGAAGTTCAACGACATGGCCACCAACATGGTGGCCGTTCCGATGTGGATTCCGCAGCTCAGTTTTGTTGTCGGCGCAGCGCTGTTCCTGCTCGCGGTGGTTGATGAGCTGGTGATCGTTCTGCGCGGTGAAAAGCCCACCTACGTGCGGCTGGTGGAAGAGCGCCACGCTCGCGGTGACTTCTCGGAAGACCTATGAGCCTCATCGCGGTCGGCGGCTTGCTGTTGCTGATCCTCCTGCTGCTGCTGTCGGGCGGTGTGTGGATCGCGATGTCGCTGGCCATCGTCGGCTGGGTCGGCCAGTTTTTCTTCACCACCACGCTGCCGGGCAAAAACCTGTTCAGCGCGTTCTGGGAAAGCTCGGCCAGTTGGGAGCTGGCGGCGCTGCCGCTGTTCATCTGGATGGGCGAGATTTTGTTCCGCACGCGTCTGTCGGAGCAGATGTTCGAGGGCCTCGCGCCCTGGCTGAACCGCGTGCCGGGGCGCTTGATGCACACCACCATCCTGGGCTGCGGCATCTTCGGCTCGGTGTCGGGCTCGTCGGCGGCCACCTGCGCGACGATCGCCAAAGTGGCGTTGCCCGAACTCAAGCGCCGCGGCTACGATGAACAGATCGCGCTCGGTTCGTTGGCCACCGCCGGCACGCTGGGCATATTGATCCCGCCCTCGATCACGATGGTGGTCTACGCGGTGGCCGCTGACGCCAGCGTGATCCGCATCTTCCTGGCCGGGTTTTTGCCGGGCTTTTTGTTGATGCTGCTGTTTTCGGGCTACATCGGCTGGTGGAGCCTGCGCAACCCCGGCAAGGTGCCGCCGCCCGAGCCGCCCACCACGTTCATGCAGAAGCTGCACTTGTCGGCCAGCCTGATCCCGTGCGGCCTCTTGATCGTCTTCATCGTCATCGTGCTCGTGGCCGGTTGGGCCACCGCCACCGAGTGCGCGGCCTACGGCGTGCTCGGCTCGTTGGCGATTGCGGCGGCCGGCCGATCCCTCACCTGGCGCAACTTCTGGGACGGCCTGATGAGCGCCACCCGCGTGAGCTGCATGATCATGTTCATCCTGGCGGGGGCGGCCTTTCTGGCCAAGACCATGGCCTTCACCGGCATTCCGCGTGAACTCGCGGAATGGGTGAGCGCGATGCAGCTCAGCCCCTATTCGCTGATCGCCGTGCTGGTGGTCGTGTACCTGGTGCTTGGCACCGCGCTGGACGGCATCTCGATGATCGTGCTGACCAGTGCGGTGGTGCTGCCGATGATCCAGAAGGCCGGCTTCGATCTGGTCTGGTTCGGCATCTTCATCGTGCTTTTGGTCGAGATCGCCGAGGTCACTCCGCCGGTGGGCTTCAACCTGTTCGTGCTGCAGAACATGACCGGCAAGGACAGCAACACGATTGCGCGCGCGGCGATCCCGTTCTTCATGTGCCTGGTGCTGTGCATCGCCCTGATCACCCTGTTTCCGGCCATCGCCACGTGGCTGCCTGACGCGGTGATGGGGGTTCAGAAATAGTCGGCGCGGGAGCCCCGGCCAACGGAGCCGTTGACTATCCGCCGCCGCGCTGCGTGTAGAGGTCGAAGTGGCGCATGAAGACCTGGCGGCTGGTTTCGTCGACGCCCTCGAAGCAGAAAGACACCGCCATGCGCGGCATGCGCATCAGCGCAATCTGGCGCGCGGGCAACACGCTCCAACGCAACTCCAGGCGGCCCGCACCGATGGCCACCGCGGCCGACTGGGCGTTCAAGGTCACGGTGTGCGAGCCGGCGGCGCCGGGCAGCCAGCGCAACAGTTCGGTTTCGGTGCAACCCATTTCGCGCTCCAACCGAGCGGCATACCAGGCTTGCATGAGTGGTTCAGCCGCCGGCAATCGGCGGCCAGATGGCCAGCACGTCACCCTCTTTGAGCACGTGGGTGAAACGACGCTCGGGTGCGACATAGACCCCGTTGACCAGCACCAGGTGCACCATTTTTTTCGGCAGCGCGAAGGGTTCGATCACCGCGGCGATCGGCGTGTCTTCGGGCAAGTCGAGCGCCAACTGGTTGCTGCTTCGAACGTCCGCTGGAAGGTAGTCCGTCAGGCCTGCGTAGAGCTTGAATGTGATCTTCATGGGCCAATCTTCGCAGGCGCTTTGAAGGCCGTCATCTTCAATGGACCGGCAGCCAGGCCCGCTGGTCCTGGGCCTGCGCGCCGGCCAGATAGGCTTCCATCAGCTGGGTCGGGTCTTTCATCAGCACGTCTTTCCATTCGCCCAAGCTGATCTGGCCTTCGACCAGCCCGCGCATCACGCCCACGTGTTCGGTCCAGCCCAGGCTGTTGCAGCCCACCATGACATCGTCCTTGAACTGCAGGCTCAGGTGGCGCCCGGCCGCTTTGTCGGTCAGCTCCACATGCTCGCCGCCGGGCACGCCTTCCCAGTTGCCGAAGCTGGTGGAGACCAGGCCCAGCGTGTCCAGCACGTTGATCTGCGTCACGCCCTTGAGCGTGGCCTTGCGGCCGACCATGTTCATCGCGGCAACGTAAGCCTGGTCGGCAGCGTTGGGTTGAATGGCGCTGACGATGGTTTTGCCGCTGACCTTGTCGAAGGCCTCGGCACAATCGCCGGCCGCGTAGATGCCGGGGACGCTGGTGCGCATGTGCTCGTCGGTGAGCACGCCCAGCAGGCACTTGACGGAGGTCTTCTCCAGGAACTCGATGTTCGGCTTCACACCGGTGGCGCTGATCACCAGGTCGGCCTCCAGCGCCTGGCCGTTGGACAGCCGCACGCGCAGGCCACGACCCGCGGGAGCCGCTGCGGGTGCGCGTGCGGCACCCTGGTTTGACGCCGAGGCTGCCTCGGCCGCCGCGGCGGCCGGTGTGCCAGCACCGAAGAAACTCGCGATCTTTTGCAGCAAGCCACCGCCTTCACCGGCCGGTGCGGCGGCAGGGCCACCCCCCGAGCGCGCGGCTGGGTGGGGCGGTTGCACCGAACCTGCCGGCTCGATGGCCGTGACGCGTGCGCCGGTGAAGACCTTGACGCCCTTCTTCTCGCACCAATCCTTGATCATGCCGCCGGCGGTGGGGCCCATCATCCGGGGCACCATGCGGTCACCCATCTCAACCACCGTCAGCTCGACGCCGCGCGCGGCCAGCGACTCCAAGATGATGCAGCCGATGAAACCGGCGCCCATCTGCAGCACGCGCTTGCCCTTGGTGGCCTTTTGCATGATGGAGCGCGCATCCGCCAGCGTCCAGCAAGGGTGCACATCGGGTGAGTCGATGCCCGGGATCGGCGGGCGCGTCGGCCGCGAGCCGGTGGCGATCAGCAGCGTGTCGAAGGTCAGCACGCTGCCGTCGCTGAGGGTCAGCGAACGGCGCTCGCCGTCCACGGCGGTGCACCGCGCGTGTTTCAGTTCGATGCGCAGTTGCTCAAAGTGCCTGGCGCCATGGCGCAGGTGGGTGCCCGATTCACCGACGTTGCCCATCAGCAGGTACGGAATCGCCATGCGCGAGTACGGCGCTTCAGCCTCGTCGCCGACGATCAGGATTTGGTCGTAGGGCGCGTGTTTTCGAATCGTTTCCGCGGCAATCACACCGGCCGGGCCGGCACCCAGGATCACGTGTTTCATGGTGTTCGTTCCTTCACAGTAGCGCGGGGTCGGCCGGTGGGGAACCGCGCCGCGGCGCAGCACGAAACCGGGGCCCAAAAAAGGAAGGCGGTCTTGCAACCGCCTTCGCAACCATCACAACCCCAGAGGGCAAATCAAAGGCCGAGGCGCGCCCGCGTCTCCGGCTTGAGCATGCCGTTGCTGTCCCAGCCTCGGGCCTCGTAGTACTTCGGCAGCATTTCGGGCAGCTTGCTGACCAAGCCCTTGGCCGGGCCGGTCTTGGCCGCTTCGGTCAGCAGCCGCTTGGGCAGCGTGTCGTCCTTGGCGGTGAAGCCGGCGCGGTTGTTGAAGTCGCGCTCCATGTTCCAGATGCGCTCGCCGATCAGGTTCAGGTTGTCGAGCGTGAACTCTTCGCCGCAGGCCGCGGCGACCTGCGGCTGCACGTCGGCCAGGCCCCAGGCGAAGCTGGTGAAGATGCACAGGCCGGCCGAGTCGAACACACCCGTTGCGTCCTGGAAAGCCTTGACCAGATCCGGCTTGCCCTCGGAGGCCAGCGGATCGGTCTTGACCGGAATGCCCAGCACTTCCGAGGCCACCGTGTAGCCGCGCAAATGACAGGCGCCGCGGTTGCTGGTGGCGTAGGCCAGGCCCATGCCCTGGATGCCGCGGCCGTCGTAGGCCGGGAACTCCTGGCCCTTCACGCTCATGCTCAGGTCGGGGTGGCCGTACTTGGCGGTCAGGCGCTTGGAGCCCTGGCCGATTTCCTTGCCAAAGCCTTCGCCCTTGGCGGTGATTTCGGCAAAGTGCGCCAGTGCCTCGGCCGAGCCGAACTTGGCGTCGATGCCCAGCTGTTCCTTCGTCAGCACGCCCATCTCGTACAACTCCATCACCGCGCCGATGGTGGCGCCGAAGGTGATGGGGTCCATGCCGTGCTCGTTGCACAGCACGTTGGCGTACTGCAGCGCGTCCAGGTCGTTGACGCCGTTGGCAGCGCCCAGCGCCCAGGCCGCTTCGTATTCGAGCCCGCCCGAAGCACCCCAGTACTGTGGCTTGTTGGCGACCGTGAAGTGGCCCTGGTCGATCTTCTGGATGCGCCCGCAAGCGATGGTGCAGCCGAAGCAGGCCTGGTTCGTCACCAGCGGCTTCTTGCCGTCGGTCTTGCGTGGCGTGGCCATGGCTTCGGCGGAGATGTCCTTCGCGCCTTCGAACTGGATGTCGCGGTGGTTGCGGGTGGGCAGCGCGCCGATCTCGTTGATCACGTTCATCAGCACCTGGGTGCCGTAGGTCGGCAGGCCCTGGCCGGTGACGCCGTTCTCGGCCAGGATTTTCTTCTTCTCGTAGGTGACGCGCATGAACTCCTTGGGGTTGGCGATGTTGCCCACGCCCTTGGTGCCGCGCACGGCAATCGCCTTGAGGTTCTTGGAGCCCATCACCGTGCCCACGCCCGAGCGGCCGGCGGCTCGGTGAAGGTCGTTCACCACGGCGGCATAGAGCACCAGGTTCTCGCCCGCACCGCCAATGCTGCTGACGCGGGTCAGCGGGTCCTGAAGCTGCTTCTTGAGCGTGCCTTCGGTCTCCCAAACGGTCTTGCCCCACAGATGGGCGGCATCGCGCAGTTCGGCCACGTCGTCATTGATGTACAAATAGACCGGTTTGGCCGACTTGCCTTCGAAGATCACCATGTCCCAGCCGGCCATCTTCAACTCGGCACCCCAGTAGCCGCCCGAGTTGGAGCAGGCGATCGCGCCGGTCAACGGGCTCTTGGTCACCACCGTGTAGCGGCCACCGGTGGAGGCCATGGTGCCGGTCAGCGGGCCGGTGGCCCAGATCACCTTGTTGGCGGGCGAGAGCGGGTCGACCTTGGCGTCGATTTCCTCGACCAGGTATTTGGACGCCAGACCGCGCGAGCCCAAGTACTGTTTGGCCCAGGTCATGTTCAGCGGCTCCGACTTGACGGTGCCGGCGGTCAGGTTCACACGAAGAATTTTTCCAGCCCAAGACATGATGGTGCTCCTTAATCTGCGGTTAGGCCGACGGTTGGTTGCCGAGCTTGTCGGCCCAGGCCGCCATCTTGTTCAGGCCGGTCCAGTTGGCATCGACATACGTGATGGCCGCGGTCGGGCAGGCTTCAACGCAGGCCGGCTCGCCGCCGCACAGGTCGCATTTTTGGACCTTGCCGGTTTCCTGCACGTAGTTGATGGTGCCGAACGGGCAGGCGATGGTGCAGACCTTGCAGCCCACACAGGTGCTGTCGTTGACGACCTTGGCGCCGGTCAGCTTGTCGATGGTGATGGCTTCCACCGGGCAGGCATGCAAACACCAGGCCTCGTCGCACTGGGTGCAGGTGTAAGGCACCTTGCGGCCGGTGTGATGGAAGTCGAACACCTTGATGCGCGACTTGGCCGTGGCATAGGTGCCGTAGTTCTCGAACGAGCACGCCATCTCGCACTGCAGGCAGCCGGTGCACTTGTCGGGATTGATGTGAAGGGTCTTCTGCATGAAGTCTTTCCTCTGTAGGTTCAAGGGCTCACCGGGGGCAGGCGTCGCGTCCACACCGAACAACGCACAGTCTATGCACTCGACTGCCTATCTTCATAGCCCCGGGCCCGGTCGCCCACCTAGGCAAAACCCTAGGGGACATCGGGGCGCTGCTCCACGTGCTGCTCCACGCCCGGCCCACCCAAGCGCCCCGGCCACCCGTTGGCAGCCGGGTTCACGCCATCTGCGCGCCGCGGCGCGATTGGACTATCCTGTTCGCTGCGAGCACGTGGCGTGATTGGACGACCCGGCGGCAGCGTCTTTGCCGGCTTGCAGAAGGGGCCGTTTGCAGCGTGGCCGGCGTATGGTCGGGCCCGAAGAAGCTGCTCTAGAACAGAACAATGGGCCGTTGCGCCGGCCAGATCTCAGGCTGGCGGCAAGGGTGAATTCATCGTTGGGATGCCCTGCTCGGCAGGCAACAGGAGCGCCAAAATGCCCCCCGCAAACCGCACCGTGGCCCACCGAACCAAGGCGATGGCTGACACCGGCGCGGGCTATCGCAGCCCTGCCGCGCTGATCATGCAGCCCGCCCACCTGGAGCTGATCGAACAGTCCCACCAGCGCTGCACAGCCCTCGGTCTGTCGCGCATCGAACGGCCCGACTACACGCCGATGGTGCGCGGCGATCTGACCGTCGCTCGCGAACGCAACCAGCGCCTGTTCACCCACGCCGCGCCGGTGATGGAAATGCTGTTCGAGCAGATCGTCAACACCGACAGCATGATCATGCTGACCGACGCGCAAGGCACCATCCTGCATTCGGTCGGCGACGACGATTTTCTCGACCGCGCCGGCAAGGTGGCGCTGTCGCCCGGCGTGAACTGGGCCGAACACTCCAAGGGCACCAACGGCATGGGCACGGCGCTGTTCACCGAGTCGCCCACGCTGGTGCACGCGGACGAACATTTCATGTACGCCAACAGCTTCCTCACCTGTTCGGCGGCACCCATCTTCGACCCGCGCGGCAACATGCTCGGTGTGCTCGACGTGACGGGCGACCAGCGCTCCTACCACCAGCACACCATGGGCCTGGTGCGCATGTCGGCGCGCATGATCGAGAACCACTGGCTCTCCGACGACTACGGCGACCGCCTGCGGCTGCATTTCCACAACCGGGTGGAGTTCATCGGAACGCTGCTCGAAGGCATCATCGTGGTGGGCGCCGACGGCAAGATCTTGGGTGCCAACCGCAGTGCGCTCGACCAGCTCGACCTGAGCGGCGCCGCGCTGCGCATGCACACCTTGGTCAGCCTGTTCGGCACCACCGCGTCGGCGGTGGTCGATCACTTCCGCGCGCCGCTGTCGGTGCCCATGTACCTGAGTCTGGACAACGGCCGGCAGTTCCATGTCGCGGCCCGCTTCAATTGGCAGTCCCGGCCGCTGGCCGGCGGCCTGGGCGGCGATGCCGCGGCCGCCGCGCCGGTGCACGCTGCCACGCCCGACGCCCAGGCCGTGCCCGCGGCCGGGCATGCCGAGCGCACCGTGCCGCCGTCCGGCCTGCAATACCTGCAGACCGGCGACGCGCACATCGAGGCGGTGGTGCACAAACTGCGGCGCATCATGAACCGCGACATCCCGTTGCTGATCCTGGGCGAAACCGGCACCGGCAAGGAGCTGCTGGCGCGTGCGGTGCACCAGGACTCGATCCGCGCACGCCAGCCGTTCGTGACGGTGAATTGCGCGTCCATTCCCGAAGGGCTGGTCGAGGCCGAGTTGTTCGGCTTTGAGGAAGGCGCTTTCACGGGCGCGCGCCGCAAGGGCGCGACCGGCCGGCTGGTGCAGGCCAATGCGGGCACCCTGTTCCTGGACGACATCGGCGACCTGCCGCTGGCCTTGCAGGCGCGGCTGCTGCGGGTGTTGCAGGAACGCTGTGTCACGCCGCTGGGCAGCCACAAGTCGATCCCGGTGGACATTGCGCTGATCGGCGCGACCCACCGCAACATGCGCGAAATGATCGAGCGCCACGAGTTTCGCGAAGACCTGTACTACCGGCTCAACGGTCTGGTGGTGCGCCTGCCCAGCTTGCGCGAACGCACCGACCTGGGCGTGGTGGCGCGGCGCATCCTGCTGGCCGAATGCCCGCACAACCCGCCGGAAATCAGCCCGACGGTGATGGACCTGTTCCGCCGCTACGGCTGGCCGGGCAACGTTCGCCAGCTCGCCAACGTGCTGCGAACGGCGGCCGTGATGGCCATCGGCGAACGCCAGATCACCGAGGCGCACCTGTCCGACGACTTCCTGGAAGACGTGCGACGCATCGCGCCACCGGTCCACCCGATGGCGGCGCGGCTGGGCGCGTCGGAAGCGGGTGCGGCGTTCCACGCCGCCGCCGCGGGGAGCGCCGCGGCGATGGGCACAGGCGCGCTTGCCTCGTTCAGCGCTGCATCTTCCAGCAGCGCTTCGCGCGATACCGGTTCGGGCCCGGCCGCCGGCCTGCCTTCGGGCCATGACGCCGCTGCCGGCAAGCCCGTTGCGATCACGCTGGAGCAGGCCGAGATCGAGATGATGCAAAACGCACTGGCCGCCGCCGGGGGCAACATTTCCGAAGCCGCGAAACGGCTGGGCATCAGCCGCAACACCATCTACCGCAAGTTGCGCTGGAACAAAAGCGCCTGAGCGGCTAAGCGCCTGATCGCCTGATCGTCATTACGCCGACAGCGCCGCAATGCGCGCCACCCACTGGTGCGCGGCCTGGGTGAGCGCGTTGCGCAGCGCTGGCGCGTCCATGTCGTGCCCCGCATCGTGAACCCAGCGCAGCCAGGCGTGGGGCCAGCGGGCCAACAGCGCCGCGGTCACTTCCGGGTGGCAGACCTCATCAGCCAATCCGTGCACCAGGGCCACCGGGCGCGACGCCAGCGCGGTTTCAAGAAAACCGACCCAGTGATCGACCCGGCCCGGCTCCACGAAGCAGTGCTGCTGCAAGTAGTGCAGTTGCACCGCCAGAGGGGTGGGCAGGCCGTCGGCTTGTGAAACCGGCGCGGGCTCGGGTGGCTTGAATCGGGCTTCGGGCGTCGCCCGCAGGCCGCCGGGCCGGGCCTGCGCCTCCTCGAACGCCTGCCACGCCAACCCGACCCGAGCCCGCGAAACACCGCGCCCCGGCAGCGCCGCGCCGTTGGTCGAGCCCAGCAGCGCCAGCGGGTCGGTCGGCCGGGCGGCACCCAGCCAGGCGGCGCCCGACTCGCCCAGCCAAGCCGGCCAAGGTTCGAAGAAGCGTGCCACTTCCGCGTCGCTGCCCAGGAACGCGCTTCGAAGGAGCAGGCCCGTCACACGGCGCGGATGGGCCGCGGCATAGGCCAGCGCGAGCAACGCACCCCAGGACCCGCCAACGACGCCCCACGCCGCGATGCCCAGCGCGGCGCGCAGCCGCTCGATGTCGGCGACCAGCGTGTTCAGCGTGTTGTGCTCCAGCCGGCCCGCGGGCAGGCTCTGGCCGCAGCCACGCTGGTCAAACGCGATGCAACGCACGGGCAAGCCATTGAACCACGAGAATGGCGCTGCGCGTGTGCGTCCTCCAGGGCCGCCATGGAGCACCAGCACCGCGGCACCCCCGGGCAAACCCGTCTCGCACCACCACACGCGGTGCCCATCCTGCTCGGGCAAATACCGACCTTCGGGGAGCACTTGAATGGGCACAGTGGGCGCCTTTGTGAGAGCGGATGCACGGGGTGCTCAGTTTGCATGAAGCCGGCTCGTGAACCCCTGAGCCCAGCCTGAAAATGAAGTTGCCGTCTTTGATGTCGCCGCCGCGCCTTGCCCCCCGAGCCCATGACAGCGCACCCGCGCCAGAGCCGATCTGGCTGGAGTGGCTGGCGCTGGGCGGCATGCTGGTGTTCGCCACCTGGCTGTTGGGCGCGCGCGGCGTGTGGGGCCTGCTGCTCAGCTCCGACCCGACCGGCATCACGCTGATCATCATCGTGCTGTTCTTCGCGGCGACGCTGTGGTGCGGCGCGCGCACACGCGAGTTGCAACGCCAGCGGCGGTTGCTGAGCCAGCTGCCTGGCCACACCCAGGGCCGCCAATCGTGGGCGGCCGAATACTGGCATGGCCTGGCCGCCGCGTCGCGCGACGGCGGCGCCCCGCTGGACTTGCTGCTGGAGCGCACCCATGGGCCGCACGGCACGGCCTGGTGGGTCAACGGCATCCAGCTCAAGCTCGGCTTGCTGGGCAAGGTGATCGGCTTTTCGATCCTGGCGCTCAATATCGGGCAACTCCAGAATTTCGACCCGGCCCAGTCGCAAGAGCTGTTGCGCAGCCTGACCACCGGCCTGGGGGTGGCGCTGCTGACGACCATGGTCGGGCTGGTGGGCAACATCCTGCTCGGCCTGCAGCTGACAAGGCTGGACCGCTTTGCGGACCTGCTGGTGGCCGACTGCCAGCGCATCGGCATGAACCTGCCGAGCGCGATGGCCTGACCGCAGCCGCCCGATCGCCGCCACCTCGCTCCCTCCGCACTCTCCATGCGCCGCCGCCGCACCACCCGCGAACCCGAGGTCGATCCGTTCTACGACATGTTGTTCAACATGCTGATCGCCTTCGTGTTCTGTTTCATCATTGCGCTGCTGGCCATGAACCCGAAGGCGCTGAAGGCGGGCGACATTCCTTCCAAGGCCGAATACATCATCAGCGTGTCCTGGCCCGACATGAACCCGAACGACATCGACACTTGGGTGCAGGGCCCCAGCGGCGACATGGTGTGGTTTCGCGCCCGCGAAGCCGGCCTGATGCACCTGGACCGCGACGACCGCGGCCTGGCCAACGACACCATCGTCGTCAACGGCAAGCAAATCATCAACCCGCTCAACACCGAGGTCGTCACGATCCGCGGCATCGAGCCGGGCGAGTACACGGTCAACGTGCAGTATTACGAATCGAAGAACAACGAGCCGGTGGAGGTGACGGTCTCGGTGATCAAGGTCAACCCGCGTGCCGACGTGGTGTTCTACGGCCAGCTGACGCTGGCGCGCAAGGGCGACGAGGCCACCGCCGTGCGCTTCACCGTGCTGCCCGACGGCGCGGTGACCAACGCCAACACCCTCCCGAAAAAACTGGTTCAACGGCTATGACGCTTGCGCTCGTGTTGAGTTTTTGCGCGCTGCTGCTGCTGTGCGCGCTGGCGCTGCTGGCGTCGCGCTGGCCGGCCTGGCTCAAGGGCGTGCTGGTGGCGGGCGTGACGGTGTTCTATTTTTTCGCCGACGATGTGGCGCACCAGATGTGGGGCTGGCCCGCCAGCGACGCGATGCCGGCCCGCTTTGTGCTGCTCGCCGCGGTGATCGAAGAGCCCAACACCAAGAGCGCCGGCGCGCTGTATGTGTGGGTCAACGCGCTGGAAAACGGCAAGCCCTCGCCGCTGCCGCGGGCCTACCGGCTGCCGTACAGCAAGGACCTGCACGCGCTGCTCAATGAAGGCATGAAAAAGGCGCGCCAGGGTGTGAGCCAACTCGGCACCAGTGAACCCAAGGTCGGCAAGCGCGGCATGTCCTGGCTGCGCCCGGGCAATGACGATCAGGTGCTGAAGATCGGCGACCTGCCGATGCCGCAGCTGCCGGAGAAGTGAATGCGAGCGCGGGCACTTGTGTTCATCGCTGTTGCGCTGGCCGCCCAGTCCGGATGCGGCGGCCCACCGCAAAGCGGCTCGCTGTTCCCGCTGGAGAAGGGCCATGTCTGGACCTACCGCGTGACCACCGAACTGGAAAGCGAAGCGCCGCAATCGCATCAATTGACGCTCCGAACCCTGGGCGCCGAAGCGCTGCCCCTGCTCGACGGCCAGCCAGCCTGGCGGCGCCGCAGCGACGACGGGGTCGACTACTGGCTGCGCACAGACGCCACCGGCATCTACCGCGTGGCCAGCAAGAGCGACCTGATGGAAGACCCGCAGGCCGACAAGCCCGTGCGCTTCGTGCTGAAAGCGCCCTATGTCGTTGGCACACAATGGCAGGCCCCCACCACCGCCTACCTGCTGATGCGGCGCAGTGATTTCCCGCGCGAGATTCGGCACACGCACAAGAACATTTCCATGCAGTACCAGATCGAAGCCATCAACGTGGCGTTGGACACCCCGGCCGGCCGCTTCGACAAGTGCGTTCGCGTCAAAGGCGCCGCCAGCGCGCGCGTCTATGTGGACCCGAGCTCCGGCTGGAGCGACCTGCCGCTGACGACGCTGGAGTGGTATTGCCCCGGTGTGGGCCTGGCGCGGCTGGAGCGGCTGGAGCCGGTGGCCTCGCCGTTTTTGACGGGTGGCAGCTTGAAGATGGAACTCGCCTCGTGGCAATGAAAACCCCGCCGAGCAACGCAAGGTTTCTGGCATCGCGCCGGCAAGCGCTGCGTGTGCTGGCCGCGGCCGCGGCGCTGGCCACACCAGCGCTGCGTGCCAACGAGAGCTTTTTAACCCGGCCCGTCTCGCTCTGGGTGCCCTGGCCTGCCGGTGGCGCCACCGACCTGACGATGCGCCTGCTGGCCGAACTGGCCGGCAAACAACTGGGTCAGCGCATCGTGGTGGAAAACCGCGCCGGCGCCGGCGGCACGCTGGTGATGCCGGTGCTGCTACAGGCCGCGCCCGACGGCTACACGATCGCGCAAATGCCGCAGCCGGTGTTCCGCGCACCGCACACACAAAAGGTGCTGTGGGACCCGATCCGCGACACCACGCCCATCATCCAGGTCAGCGGTGTGACCTTCGGCGTGGTGGTGCCCAGCTCCAGCGAATTTCGCAGCTTCGAAGACCTGCTGTCGTACGCGGCGGCCCACCCCGGCGAGCTGAGCATTTCGACCAACGGTGCGGGCACCACGCCGCATGTGGTGCTGGAAGAAGTCTTCGGCCGCCGCAACCTGCGCTACATCCATGTGCCGTACAAAGGCACGTCGGAGCAGATGGTGGCGGTGGCCGCGGGCCAGGTGATGGCGGGGGTCAACTCCAACGGCTTCGCGCCGTTCGTCGACGCCGGCACGCTGCGGCTGCTGGTGACGTTTGGCGCGGCGCGCACCAGGCGCTGGCCCTCGGTGCCCACACTGAAGGAGCTGGGCTTCGGCGTCGTCGCCAATTCACCCTATGGCCTGGCCGGGCCGCGCGGCATGGCGCCCGGCATCGTGAAGACGCTGCACGATGCGTTCAAGGCGGCCCTGTTCGACCCGCAGCACATTGCCGAGCTGGCCAAGTACGACCAGGAGCTGGTCTACCTGGGCAGCGATGACTACGGCCGCGCGATGCGCGACACCTTTGCCGCCGAACGGCGCGTGGTGGAGAAGCTGGGGCTGGGCAAGGGCTTGTAGTTGAGCAGGTCCGGCCCGAGCCGGCCGTGGCTCAGCCGGTGACCAGCCCGTCCATGCGAATCACCTCAAAGTCGGACCCGCGCACCTGGCCCAGTTCACGCAACCGGTCGTTGTCCCAGCGCTCATCGGGGGCGCCGCTGACGAACCAGTTGCTGCCGTTGTCGGCCATGAACATGCCGTAGGTCTTCATCGCCGTCAGGATGGCGCGCACCTCGGCGCTGAAGCTGGCGGGGATCGCATAGCTGGCTTTCAGCCGCACGCGCATGCCCATCGGCGGCAGGTTGGCGCTGGTGTTGCCGGATGCGAAGTGCGTGGCCGGCGGCACGTAGGCCTTGCGCGACTGCACCACCGTGAAACGCAAGGCATGCCGAATGCCACCCGGCCCGAGTGCTGCCTCTTCGTAGCGCACCAGGCCTGGCAGGATCGGCAGGCCGGCGGCATCTGCGCTGGTCCAACCCGGTTGGCCGCCGGGCCGAACGGTGTTGCTGTCCAGGTGGAACAGCGCGCCGCAATCGGCGTTCCAGCCGCCATTGGCGTTGACGAAAGAGCGATAGACCTCGTACAGCCGGTTGTTGTCGCGATCGACCACCAGCACATGCCGGTCGCCGTCGTTGCCGGGGTTGGCGCCGCCGCCTTCGATCGGCGCGTTGGCCGGCACCGGGTACGGGCCGGGGTCGCTCTCGTCGCCATAGGCCGTCCAGTTCATCGCCACACGGGCCTGCGAACCGGCCACCACCACATACGGAATGCCGATCGGCCCGCCGTTGTACAGCCCCGCGCCGAAGTCAGGGTGCAAGCCCGTGCCGAGGCCAATGCTGGCCAGCAGGGCGTTGGAGTTGGGGTCCACCGGCGCGGTGGAGATGTCGGTGTTCCAGGGGTTGCTGGCCGGGAAGGCCAGGGCCCCGTTCAGCGCAGCGCCGATGCCCAGCGACGCGCCGGCGAACGAGCCGTAGACCGCCGGGCCAGGCGCCGGGTTCGGCGATGGCGATGGCGATGGCGATGGCGATGGCGATGGCGTGGGTGCGGGCGCTGGGCCCGGGGCTGGCGCGGGTGCGGGTGCGGGGGTCGGTGCCGGTGAAGGCGCGCCACCCGCGGTGGGCGCGGGCGCGGCATCCCCGCCACCGCCGCATGCCGCGAGCCACAGAGCAGAGAGCGCAGCGAGTGCCGCGCGTCGATCAGGATGGGTCATGACGACGCCTCCATCGTGGTGCCAAAGAGGCGCCGATTGTTGACCCGCATCGCTGGGGGACTGCGTCGGAAGCGCCTCAGCCGCAGCAAACCTTACCCCTGGTCACAAGCTCACAGGCTCGGCATGGCCGGCACGCAACGGCGCGGCGGGAGGGTCGACCTCATCGTCCAGGTCTTCGCCCCCTTCTTCACCCAGGAAGCCGCCGCTCTGGTGCGCCCACAAGCGCGCATACAAGCCACCTTCGGCAAGCAGGCTGCGGTGGTCGCCTGCTTCGACGATGCGGCCCTTGTCCAGCACGATCAAGCGGTCCATTGCGGCAATGGTCGACAGCCGGTGCGCAATGGCCACCACCGTCTTGCCTTCCATCAGCCGGTACAGGCTGGCCTGGATCGCGGCCTCGACCTCCGAGTCGAGCGCGCTGGTGGCTTCGTCGAGCAGCAGGATCGGCGCGTCCTTCAGCATCACCCGCGCGATGGCGATGCGCTGGCGCTGCCCGCCCGACAGCTTGACACCGCGTTCGCCCACATGCGCGTCGTAGCCCTTTCGGTCCTTGGGGTCGGTGAGGCCCTGGATGAACTCATGCGCCTCGGCGCGCGTGGCGGCTGCCACCATTTGCGCATCGCTCGCATCGGGCCGGCCATAGAGGATGTTGTCGCGCACCGAGCGGTGCAGCAGCGAGGTGTCCTGCGTGACCATGCCCACCTGCGCGCGCAGGCTGTCTTGCGTCACCTTCGCAAGGTCTTGCCCGTCGATCAGCACCCGGCCGGAGGCCACGTCGTGAAAGCGCAGCAGCAGGTTGACCACCGTGGACTTGCCCGCGCCCGAGCGGCCCACCAGGCCGATTTTTTCACCGGCGCGGATGTGCAGCGACAGCCGGTCGATCACCGGCGGCTTGCTCGGGTCAAGGCTGCCATAGGCAAAGTTCACCGCCTCGAAACGAATCTCCCCACGGCTCACCTTGAGCGGCACCGCATCCACGCTGTCCACCACCGCATGGGGCCGCGACAGCGTGTTGATGCCGTCCTGCACTGTGCCGATGTGCTCGAACAGCGACGACATCTCCCACATGATCCAGTGCGAAATGCCGTTCAGCCGCAAGGCCATCGCCGTGGCCGCCGCGACCGCGCCCACACCCACCTGGCCCTTCGTCCACAGCCACAGCGTGGCGCCGGTGGTGGCCAGAATCAGCAACATGCTGAGCGTGTGATTGACGACCTCGAAGCCGCTCACCAGCCGCATCTGCGCATGCACGGTGGCAATGAACTCCTGCATCGCCGAGCGCGCAAAGCCCGCCTCGCGCTTGGCATGCGAAAACAGCTTCACCGTGGCGATGTTGGTGTACGCGTCGGTGATGCGCCCGGTCATCAGCGAACGCGCATCGGCCTGCTCGGTCGCCACCCGCCCCAGCCGCGGCACGAAATACCAAACGGCCGCCATGTACAGCACCAGCCAGCCGATGAAGGGCAGCAGCAGGAACAGATCGAAGCTGCCCACCACCGCGATCATCGTGACGAAATAAATCACCACGAAGACCATGATGTCGCACACGATCATCACCACGTCGCGCGCGGCCAGCGCCGTCTGCATCACCTTGGCGGCCACGCGGCCGGCAAACTCGTCCTGGTAGAAGCTCATGCTCTGGCCGAGCATCAGGCGGTGGAAGTTCCAGCGCAGCAGCATCGGCATGTTGGCCGCCAAGGTCTGGTGCTTGAGCAAAGTCTGCAGTGCAATGACCAGCGGGCTGGCCAGCAGGATGCCCGCCAACAACAGCAAGGTGCCGCGCTCCTGCGCCCACAGCTGAGAAGGCGCCACCTTGCCCAGCCAGTCGACGATGCGCCCCAGCATGCTGAACAGCAGCGCCTCGAACGCGCCGATGGCGGCGGTCAACAGCGTCATGCCGGCAATGAACGGCCGCAACCCGCGCGTGCACGCCCACACAAAAGCAAAGAAGCCGCGCGGCGGCGGCGGGCCTTCAGCATCCGGATAGGGATGGACCAGTTTTTCAAAGTAGCCGAACAATCGGGCTCTCCTTGGGTGGCGGCCCGGCCCTGCTCAAGCAGGTGTTTTCGGGCAAGGCCGCGAGGTTAGCCGATACGGCGTGACACGCGATAACAAAGGGGTGAAAGGCAGTCCATTTCCGTCGATCGCAACTTCGGCGTCACACCACAATGCGAAGCTCGAAGGCGACAAACCGACCGCACGATTGGGCGGCTTTTCCGGAACCCGTAACCGGCGCCAGAACCCGTCGCTGCATTGATGCAATGCATGTGTCCGGCAAAGCCATGGGCCACCTTGCGGTGGCCCGTTGCTTTTGTGGGTTGTGGCAGTGAATTATTCAATGTAATACACGCACTTCATGGGGCCTCTGATGCGCACCATCTCCATCCGCCTCGACGACCGCACCGATGCCTTGTTTCGCGCATTCTGCGAACGGCTCGGCCTGAGCCAGACCGACGCACTCAAGGTGGCCATCGAACACCTGGCCGAACAGCATCGGCCGTCGCCGGCGGAACTTGCTGCGCAACTGGGCCTGATCGGCAGCTTCAGGAGCGCAGAGGGTGACCTGGCCGCCAACCATTCACAACGGGTGAAGCAGCGGCTGCGCGCGAAGCTGCAACGCGATTCGATGCCCGTCCCTTCCGCACCAAAGAGTGTCGGCCCGACGCGACGCAAGGCCGGTGCGACCTGAGCGCGCGTCATGCGCCGGCTGCTCATCGATACCGGCCCGTTGGTGGCCTGGTTCGACGCCGATGATGGTCAGCACGAAACCGTCAAACGTTTCCTCGCCGACTACGACGGCGAACTGCTGAGCACCTGGCTGGTGATGACCGAGACCTGCCACCTGCTGCCCGAGCCCGCCGTGCCCGTCTTCATGCAGTGGGTGGCGCGTGGCGGATTGACGATCGTCGAGTTGCCGCCTTCGGCCGCGTCGGCATTGGCCGACCGCATGGGCAAGTACGCCGATCTGCCGATGGACCTGACGGATGCCTCGTTGATCTGGCTGGCCGAGAACCTCGGGGTGCTGGACGTTCTGACGCTGGACCGGCGCGACTTCGGCATCTACCGCACCGAACGCGGCAAAGCCTTGCGCAATATGCTCGACACGGCAGCCGCGGCACGCGGCCGCCGTCGCCCAAGCGGTCGCTGAATCAATTCATCGATTTGAAGTCCGCGCCGGCACGGCAACCGCGTCGCCCCGGGCGGCCAGGGTGGAAGCCGCGTTGATGTCCGCCGCCTCGCGCACCTTGGCCACGTTGGCGTCGATGGACTTGGCGACTTCGGAGCCGGCCGGCACCATCGCGCGCAGCCTCGACCAGAACGCCAATGCCCCTGCCGCGTCGTTGCGTTCGGCCGCCTCGTTGGCGGCCATGGCGAGCGCCCTGCGGTGCTGGCTGCGCTGCTGGCGCTGGCGTTGTGGGTGCGGTGGGTCGGCAGGTTGGACCTGTTGATGCTTGCCGCGCTCGCCACCGGGGCGCTGGTGGCGGTTGCAGCGCGGGACGGCCGCGCGGGGCGGGGCCGGTCCGCGCGCCGAGGTCGCCGAGGTCGCCGAGCTTGTTGAGCTTGTTGAACTTGTTGAGCGCTGAGCGTGTTGAGATCAGGGCGCGAAACGCGGCCTCAACGCTTCAAGCGTCGGCATTCAACAGCGTTTCCAGACACTGCTCGCGAATGCCGTAAAAGCGCTTGATCTCGTCAATCTGCGCCAGCACCTCGTCCGCCGGCCCAGGTTCGGCGCGCTTCACCGCCAGGATCATCTTGTTCTTGTGGGTGTGCTCCAGCGAGATGAACTCGAACACCTGCGTCTGGTAGCCGCGCGACTCCAGCAGCAGCGCGCGCAGGCCGTCGGTCAGCATCTCGGCCTCTTGCCCCAGGTGGATGCCGTGCTGCAGGATGGGCCGCAGCGGGTGCGGGCTGAGCAGTTGCGGACGGAGCTGCTTGTGGCAGCAGGGCGAGCACAGGATGATGGCCGCGCCGGCGCGAATGCCTTTGTGGATGGCGTGGTCGGTGGCCGTGTCGCAGGCGTGCAGCGCGATCATCACGTCGATGGCTCGCGGCGCGTGCTGGCCGATGTCGCCTTGTTCGAACGCCAGGCCGTCGATGCCCAGGGCCGCCACCGCGTCGTTGCACAGCGTCACCATGTCCTGCCGCAGCTCCACGCCGGTGACCCGCGCGGCCGTGCCCAGCGCGTGGCGCAGGTGGTCGTGGATCGCAAACGTCAGGTAGCCCTTGCCCGAACCGAAATCGACCACCCGAACCTGCCGCGCCTGCGCCAGCGCCGACGACGCCAGCGCGTGCGAGAACACCTCGACGAACTTGTTGATCTGCTTCCACTTGCGCGCCATCGCGGGCACCAGCCGGTGCTGCGCATCGGTCACCCCCAGCGCCGTGAGAAACGGCCGGTCCAGTTCGACGAAGCGCCGCTTTTCGCGGTTGTGTTCTTGCGTCGGCGCGCCGGCATGCGCGTTCGCGCTGCGGCGCAGCGTGCATTGGCCGCGTTGGCTGACCGCCAGCTGAATGTCTTCGGTGGTCGTCTGCAAATGCGCGTTGCGGAAGGCCTCGCCCAGCAGGTCGTCGACCACCTGCAGGCCCTCGGCCAGCGGCAGGTTCTTGGTGATGTCGCGGGTCTGGTAGCGGTACACCAGCGACAGGCAGGGCTCTTCTTGCAGCGTCGCCCGGCGCAACATCACCTGGCGCACCGCCAACTGATTCAATTGCACCTCGGCGCCCTTGTACTTGGCCAGCACCAGCTTGACGAAACCGCCCTGCTCCAGGCTGCCGGCCAGCAGGGCCAGGAAGCTGCTCCGTGCAGGCTGGGCCCGTATCATCGAATGATCTTCCCCGGCAGCGCTTTCCATTCGAACCTTGTGCTTGATGACCTGAGAATGCCCCGCGCATTGTCCACCTCCACACGCAAAGACCTGGCCCTGGTGCTGCTGCTCACGTTGGTGGCCTTCGTTCTGGCGGGTGCCTTCGAGCTGCACGAGGCAATGTCGCGCTGGACGGCACGCTGGGAGTTCTGGCAGGTCGACGAGGTGCCGACCGCCTTGACCGTGCTGGCCTTCGGCCTGGCCTGGTTTGCGTTTCGCCGCCGCGCCGAAGCGGCGGCCGCGCTGCGCCTGCGCGCCGAGGCGCAGGACCAGGCGCTTCGCCTGCTGGAGCACAACCGCGAGCTGGCGCAGCAACTCATTGCCGTGCAGGAAAACGAACGCCGCGCCCTGGCGCGTGAGCTGCACGACGAACTGGGGCAATGCTGCAACGCCATTCGCGTGGAGGCGGCGTACATCCAGCGTGCGACCGACCCGCAGCAAATCAACGCCGCGGCGGCACGTGCGGCGGCCAGCGCCGAGTCGCTGTACCAGCATGTGCGCAGCCTGTTGCGCCAGTTGCGACCGGCCGAGCTGGACGAACTGGGGCTGATGGCCGCGCTGCAGGCGCTGTGCGAATCTTGGGAAGAACGCAGCGGCATTGCCTGCATCTTTCACCACGACGGCGCGCTCGAGAACCTCGGCGAAGCGCTGGACACGGCCCTGTACCGCGTGGCGCAGGAGGCGCTGTCCAACGTGATCCGCCATTCGCAGGCGTCACGCGTGCGCATCAGCCTGCACCGCGCGGCACACGACCAGGTGCTGCTGCAGGTGATTGACGATGGCTGCGGATTCAGCCCGCCCCTGCACACGCGCGGGCTCGGCCTGCTGGGCGCCGGCGAACGTACCGCTGCGCTGGGCGGGCAATTGCAGATCGACAGTTCGCCCGGTGAAGGCACTCGCCTTCGAATGAGCGTACCCGCGGCCGGCGAGCCGACATGATTCGCTTGCTGCTGGTCGACGACCACCCCGTTGTCCGCGCCGGCTACCAGCGTCTGCTGGAACAGGCCGGCGACATGCGGGTCGTGGCGCAAGCCGGTCGTGTCGACGAGGCGGTAGCGGCCTTTGCCACGCATGCGCCGGACGTGACGGTGACCGACCTGTCCATGCCCGGCAGCGGTGGGCTCGAGCTGATTCGGCGGGTGCTGGCGCGTGCACCCGATGCGCGCGTGCTGGTGTTCAGCATGCACGACAGCGCGATGCTGGTCGCCCGCGCCTTCGACATCGGCGCGCGCGGCTTTCTGTCCAAGAGCAGCGCGCCGGAGAGCCTGCTCGACGCGGTGCGCAAGGTTCACGCGGGTCAGCGCTACCTCAGCCCTGACCTGCCGGCCCACCTGATGCAAGGCACACCGCCCGGCGGAGCGCTCGATTCGCTGACACCACGCGAGTTCGAGATCTTTCGCTTGCTGGCGCGCGGCGAGTCGATCGCCGGCTGCGCGCTGGCGCTCAGTCTGAGCCCTAAGACCGTGTCCAACCACCAGACCTTGATCAAGGAAAAGCTCGGTCTCACCACCTCGGCGGCGCTGGCGCACCTGGCCATTCGGCACGGTGTGATCTCCGCCGACGGACATTGACCCGGCGGTGCGGCCGCCTGGCGCTGAGCCCTCTTTTGCAACACTGCGGCGCGATCGGGAAGTTTTCCCTGTTGCCGAGCCCGCGGCTTGGGTAGCGTGCCGCTTGCGCGTCTATGCAATGCGCAACATCGACAAGACCCGGAGACACGATGCATCGCCCCACGCCGCGCGCCGGCCTCAAGCTCAATCCGCTGGCGCGGGCCGCCGGTACTGGCTTCATGGCCTGCTGCGCCGCCCTGCCCGCCCCGGCGCAACAAGCCGCCGTTGAATTGCCGCGCGTCGAGGTGATCGGCACCACGCCGCTGCCCGGCCTGGGCACGGCGCTGCGCGATGTGCCGGCCAATGTGCAGACCTACGGCGGGCGAGACTTGAGCAAGCAGCGGCAGGGCAACGTCACCGAGTTCCTGGAGCAAAACCCGACCAGCGTGAACGTCAATGCGGCGCAGGGTAACCCGTACCAGCTCGACGTGAGCTTTCGCGGCTTCACCGCGTCGCCGCTGGTGGGCGTGCCGCAGGGGCTGTCGGTGTTCCAGGACGGCGTTCGCATCAACGAGCCGTTCGGCGACGTGGTGAACTGGGACCTGCTGCCGCAGTCGGCCATATCGAGCATCACGCTGATTCCCGGCTCGAACCCCTTGTTCGGCCTGAACACGCTGGGCGGCGCGTTGGCCGTGACCACCAAGAACGGCCGCGACCATCCCGGCGGTGCGGTGGAATTGTCCGGCGGCTCGTTCGGGCGCACGACGCTGCAGCTGGAACAGGGTGGCACAGCAGGGCCGCTGGACTATTTCGTCACTGCCAACCTGTCGAAAGATAAAGGCTGGGCCGAACACAACCCCAGCCGCGTGCAACAACTCTTCGGCAAGCTCGGCTACAAGCACAACGGCACCGATGTCGACGTGAGCCTGACCGCCGCCAACAACCGGCTCGAAGGCACGCAGACCTTGCCGGTCTCGTTTTTCGACAACCCGCGGCAGGCCTACACCTACCCCGACGTCAACACCAACAAGCTGACGATGCTGGCAATCAAAGGCAGCCACTTCATTGCCGGCGACATGCTGGCCAGTGGCAACCTCTACCTGCGCCACTACCGCAACTTCAATGTCAGCAGCAACGTCAACGATCAATTCGGCGAGGTCGACCCGGCCACCGGCGTGGTGAACAACGTGCAGGCGCTGAACGACCGCTCGGAGATCGATCAGACGAGTTCGGGCTTCGGCCTGCAGTTCACGCTGAGCCGCGATCTTGCCGGCATGAAAAACCAACTGGTGCTCGGCGCCAGCGGCGACTTCGGCCGCGCGACCTACACGCAAGACGCGCAGCCGGCCGATCTGACGCCCGCCCGCGCAGCCGTGGCCACTGGCGACTTCAAAACCACCACCTTCGCCAAGACGCGCAACCGCAACCTGGCGCTGTACGTCATGAACAGCCTGGCGCTCGGCCCCGAATGGACACTGACCGCGAGCGGCCGCGTTAACGCCGCCCGCGTGAGCATCCGCGACCAGAGCGGCCTGGAGCCACGGCTCGACGGCGACCACCGCTTCGAGCGCTTCAACCCCGCGCTGGGCCTGAACTTCAACCCCACGCCACAACTCACCGCCTACGCCAGCTACAACGAAGGCATGCGCGCGCCCACCGCGATGGAGCTGACCTGCGCCGACCCGGCCGCACCCTGCAAACTGCCGAATGCCTTCTTGGCCGACCCGCCGCTGAAAAAGGTGGTGGCGCACACGCTGGAACTCGGCGCGCGAGGAAAGGTCGACGAATTCACATGGAGCGCTGCGGTGTACCGCACCGACTTGAGCGACGACATCCAGTTCATCGGCAGCGAAGGCGCCATCAACGCGGGCTTCTTCCAGAACGTCGGCAAGACGCGGCGCCAGGGTCTCGAGCTGAACGCGGGCCAGCACTGGGGGCCGCTCAATGTCGTCGCGCGCTACAGCTTCATTGATGCCACCTACCGCACCGGATTCATCGAGAACAGCCCGTCCAACTCCACCGCCAACGCCAATGGCGACATCGATGTGCAACGCGGCAACCGCATCCCCAGCGTGCCGCGGCACTCGCTGCACCTGCGGCTGGACCTGGACGCGAGCGATGCAATCTCGCTGGGCGCCAACCTCGTGGCCGTCAGCGCCAGCCGGGCGCGCGGCGACGAGAACAACCAGGACGCCAGCGGCGCCGTGCCCGGCTACGCGGTGCTGAACCTGGACGGCCGCTACCGCGTCGGCAAGAACTTCGAAGCGTTCGCGCGCATCAACAACCTGTTCAACCGGCAGTACGCAAATTTCGGCATCCTCGGCCGCAACGTGTTCAACGGGCCGGGCCACAGCTTCGACCCGGCCAACCCGGTGAATGAATCCTTCCGCGGCCTCGGCGCGCCGCGTGGCGCCTGGGTGGGGTTGAGGGTCGAGTGGGAGTGAGGGGCCGGCCGCCCGTATCAGTCCGCGGTCAGCTTGGCTGACTGAACGACCCGTTTCCACTTGACGAGTTCGGTCTTCAGCAGTGCGCCCAGCTGCTCGGGCGTGCTGGTCTCGACGTCGGCGCCGTGTTCTTCCATGCGCTCGACGATCTCCCTGTCGGTCAGCACCTCGTTCAGCGCCTTGTTGGGCTTGTCGACGATGGCCTTGGGCGTCTTGGCGGGGGCGAAGATGCCGTACCACTGCTGCACGTCCACACCGTCGACGCCGGCTTCTTTCAGCGTCGGCACGTCGGGCAGCAGCGGCGAGCGCTTCGGGCCCGCCACGGCCAGCGCCTTGAGCTTGCCGGACTTCACACGCGGCAGCGCGGTGAACAGGCTGGGGAACATGAACTGCGTCTGCCCGCCGATGGTGTCGCTCACGGCCGGGGCCGAGCCCTTGTACGGCACGCCCAGCATCACCACACCGGCGTTGGCCACCATCAGCGTGGGCGAATAGCCCACCAGGCCGATGGGCTCGAAGTCAGTCAACGGGTCGTACTTCAGCTTCTGCAGCGCCGGGTTCACGCTGTGCGTGGCGATGTAGCCCAGCATCAGCGTGTGGCCGTCGGGCGCGGCGCGGGCCACGTATTCGCTGGCGATGGAGCCGTTGGCGCCGGCCCGGTTGTCGATGATGATGGTCTGCCCCAGCAGTGGCCCGAGCTTTTGCCCAATGGTGCGTGCCATCGCGTCGTTGCCGCCGCCGGCTGCGGTGGGCACGACGATCGTGACGGTCTTGCTGGGGAAGGCCGTCTGGGCGTGTGCCGGTGCGGCGCCGGCCAGGGCAGCGGCCACGAGGAGCGCACTCATTCGGGCAAGGGCTTTCAGGTCGGCTTTCAGGTCGATGTCTCCTTCGGTCTTCAGGGCTGTGGGTTGAGAGAACACGTGATCGGGAAGGTGCAGGTCGCCCTGCACAACGCGGGGCACGATGTAGCGCCTTCCGATCTAGAATTCGTCTGAAACACGATCATTTGTAAGGAATCGACACCATGCTCGCCACCCTCACCAGCAAAGGCCAGCTCACCCTTCCAAAGGAGATTCGCGAGCGGCTCGGCCTGACCACGGGCAGCCGGCTGGACTTCAGCATCGACGACAAAGGCATGATCGTCGCGCGGCCGATGGCCACCACGGCCCTCGGGTTGGCCGGCCTGCTGAAACGGCCGGGGCGCAAGCCGGTGTCGCAGCGGGCCATGGACGACGCGATCGAAGCCACCGCTGCCGAGTTGAACCCGCGCGCCAAGCCGCGCAAGCCCCGATGATCGGTATCGACACTAACGTCTTGCTGCGCCTGCTGACCGAAGACGACGCAGCGCAGGCCGCGGCGGTGCAGCGGCGGCTGGCGCCGTTGGACGCGGTGCCCGAGGCTGTGCTCATCAACGACATCGTTCTGGTCGAAACACTGTGGACCCTGCGGCGCCTGTACGGCTTTGACCGCGCGGGCCAGGCCGAGGTGCTGGGCCACCTGCTGTCGGCGTTGACGTTTCGCTTCGAGGACCGAGAGGTCTTGAGCCATGCGCTGAAGGGGTTCACCGAATCGTCGGCTGACTTCTCAGATTGCCTGATTGCGGCGAAGAACACGCGTTGGGGCTGCGAATCGACGGCGACGTTCGACCGCTCGATGGCGACGTTGGCCGGGGTGGTGTTGCTCAGGGCCTGATTGCGCGGCACCACAGCAGCAGATGTCGGGAGCTGAGGCTCGCCGTCGGCAGGGCGTCCGCGCTGCTCGACGATTTGCTCATCAAGATGATTTACCACGCGGATTCAGGTGAATCCTTTGGGACCAAGTTCTCTTCAGCTTTCCGAGGTGGGCATGATGAGTGACGAGACAGTGATGCAGAGCTTTCGACAGGCCGTTGAGGACTGGGTTTGCGAATCCTATGCGACCGGACGAAATGCTTGACGACGCCATTGCTAGTCAGCGCAATTTACTTGCTGCAAGGCCCGACTAGTGAGACCCTCGTCTCCTTCGATTCGACATCGGACTTCTTCAGCTCACACTTCGCCTTGCCGACAGGCAGTCCCGGTGACCCCTCTTGCACTTCTCGCGAATGACACACCACCCCCCCGACCCCGACACCACCGTCGCCACCCTGCCCAACGGCGTGCGCGTCCTCACCCTGCGCCTGCCGCACCTGGACAGCGCGAGCGTCAGCGTGTTCGTGCGCACCGGCAGCGCGCACGAGAGCCGGCGGCTGAACGGCGCGAGCCACTTCTGTGAGCACATGGCGTTCAAGGGCACGGCCGAGCGCAGTTGCCAGCAGGTCAACCTGGACGCCGAGCTGTTGGGCGCCGAGGTCAACGCCCACACCGACAAGGACCACACCGCGTACCACATGCGCGGCATGGCGCGGCATGCCGGGCAGTTTGTGCGGATGCTGGGCGACAGCGTGCGCCACAGCACCTTCCCGCAAGCCGAGCTGGAACGCGAACGCCAGGTCATCCTGCATGAGTTCACCGAGGATGAAGACGATGGCATGTCGACCGCGTTCAAGCTGTTCGACAAGCTGTGCTTCGGCACGCATGCGCTGGCCCAGCCCGTCATCGGCACCCGCGGCAACATCGAGCGGCTGACGCGCGACGAGCTGCTGGGCTACGTGCGGCAGCAGTACACCGGCGCCAACGTCGTCGTCGGCGTGGCGGGCCCTGTGGACCCGCAAGCGGTTCTGAACGACGCGCAAGAGGCATTCGGTTCCATGCACAGCGGCACGCCGAATGGGGTGCTGGCGCCGGCCTACCTGGGCGGCGTGGCCGCGCGCCGGCTGCCCGGCGCCCCGCAGACGCACGTGGTGCTGGGATTCCCGCTGCCCGCGCTGGCCGGCGACCACCATGCCGGCGTGGTGGCGGCAGCGTTGTTCGGCGAAGGCATGAGTTCGCCGTTGATGGACCAGATCCGCGAGCGGCGCGCGCTGGTCTACTACGCCGCGTGTTCGGCCGATGTGATGGAGTTGTGCGGGCAGTTCGTCATCGAGGCATCGACCTCGCCCGAGCAGCTCGACGAGTTCTTTACCGAAGTGATGCGCCTGCTGGTGGCGCACACCGAAACCATTGCTCCGGTGGACCTGGAGCGCGCCCGCAACCAGATCGCGGTGCGCCACCTGCGTGCACAAGAGCAGCCGTACCAGCGGCTCGAAGACGCAGCGCGTGATCTGTTTGCGTTCGGGCGGGTGCGCCCGCGGGCCGAGCTGCTGGCGCGGGTGCAGGCCGTCACGGCCGAGCAGGTGCGTGCCGAATTCCAGCGCATGCTTGCGTCACCGGTGTCGGTGGCGCTGGCCGGCAAGGTGGCTCAGGGTGTGAGCGAGCGGGTGCGCGGGCTGGTGGCGGTGCACCGTCACAAACTGGCCAGCACGCGATCCACCATCACGTCCGACTGACCCAGGTAGTTGGCCGGGTCGCACAGCTTGGCCAGGGCCGTGCGGTCCAGGTGCTTGAGAAAACGGACAACCCTGCATGAAGCCGACCCGAGGCTCACTTTATGCGGCTGCCATCGGACTCGCACTCCTGGGCGGCTGCGCAACGAAGGCGCCGCCGTACGACTACTCGGCGTTCATGAAGGCCAAGCCGGCAACGTTGCTGGTCATGCCGCCGGTGAACGACTCGCCTGAAGTCAGCGCCGCGCCAAGCGTCTGGTCGCACTCGACGAGGCCACTCGCCGAAGCCGGCTACTGCGTCCTGCCCGTCACGCTCGTCGACGAAACGTTCCGCCAGAACGGAGTGACCACGGCCAACGAGGCTCAGGAAATCCCGCCGCAGAAGCTGCGGGACTTCTTCGGCGCCGACGCAGCCGTCTACCTGAAGGTAACGAAGTACGGCACGAGCTATGCCGTTGTGGCGAGCGAGACCCGCGTGGAAGTCGAAGGACGCATCATCGACCTGCGCAGTGGCGAACTGCTGTGGCAGGGCAAGGCTGTTGCGACGTCGGCAGAACAGCAACAGCAGGCCCAGGGCGGGCTCATCGGCTTGCTGGTCACGGCGCTGGTCAAGCAAATCGTGGGCACGGCCATCGATGCTTCATACAACTACGCAGGCATCGCCAACTACCGCATGCTGGGAGCTCCGCGGTACAACGGCGTGCTACCGGGACCGCGCTCACCGCTCTACGGTCGACCG
Source organism: Methylibium sp. (assembly GCA_031378125.1). Lineage (GTDB taxonomy): Bacteria > Pseudomonadota > Gammaproteobacteria > Burkholderiales > Burkholderiaceae_C > LGRD01. The sequence goes on from JANNDW010000211.1 coordinate 33,959, forward strand.
CCGGTTACCCAATAGTCGGGCGGCGCTGCGACTTCCTTAGGCGCATCGGCCTCAGCGGATGCCGCTCGAGTTGCGGCGGCACAGCCCGAAAGCGGATGCCATTGACGGGCTGCTTGCCCGGTTGCTGGCAGTCGTGAACGACAGGTACGGAGCGGCTCAGTGTCGAGCGGCATGCAGCCGTTCTTCGTCATGCGATCACAGTGGCCCGCGTGCGCCCGCCCGAGGGATCGAATAGGCCAGCTGCGCAGCCGCCGCAAACGCGATCAGCCCGGTGACGGCGATGCCAGCACCGAGCGACAGCGTAGCCGCCAGAAGGGACAGCAGCGCCGGCCCGCAGGACGCACCGATGTCCGCCATCAGCCGCCACACGCCGAGGAAGTGGGCACGCCCGGGGCGGGGGGAATGATCGGCGCCGAGCGTCATCAACATGCCGGACCCGATGCCATTGCCGAAGCCGATCACCGCGGCCGCGAGCAGCAGCGTTGGCGCACCGTGCGTGAACGGCGTGAGCAGCAGGGCGACCCCCATGATGAGCATCGACGGCACCGCAACCCAGCGGCGGCCTTTCTGGTCCATCACCTTGCCGGCCGGGTAGAACACCAGCATGTCGATGCCGCCCGCCAGGCCGTAGATCAGCGATGCAACGGAAGGCTCGAGCGCCAGGTGGTCGGCCCACAGCGGGATGACGGGCAGGATGGCCCCTTCGCCCAGGCCGAACAGCAGCGATGGGCCGAAGGCGGATACGGCGATGCGACGCAGCGTGAAGGGTGTGGAGGGCACGGAGCTACTTGAGCAGCGGGTTCCCTTTGCCGTCGGTCTTGAACACCTGGGACTGGAATGCGAAGAAGAAGGCGCGCCACTTGCCGCCCGGGTACGCAACGATCAAAGCGCCATCTTGAAACGTGCCGTTGTCCTTCTTGTACTTGCCGGAATTGCCCTGGTTCATGTGAATGTCGTGGATGCCGTTGCCGGGGCTGAACTTGAAGTACCGGTCCGGTTTTCCCTTCTCCGGGCCCCATTTGGCGCCAAGGGCATAGATGAGAGAGCCCTCTTCCTTCATGGCCCTGACCACCGCGGTCTCGAGCAGGTCCTTCAGGTCGTTGTCGGCGCCCGGCGCATCTGGCGGCACGGGTTTCATCAACGCGGTTTTGACGATGCCGCTGCGCAGATAGTCCAGCGCCAGGCCGCCCGGTTTGCTGGGGAGCTTGCGGTAGCCCAGCTCCAGCGCCGTGAGCCCCTCGGTCAGCGCCCGCGGCAGCGTGGTGGTGGAAGCGAACAGCACCGTGGAAGGTGCCTTGGGCGCCGATGACTTGACGTTCGAGGCGATGCGGTGCACCACCTTGCCGGCGCGCACCAGGATCTGGTAGTGGTCGTCGTCGGCGTCGCGCAAGTGCCCGACGACGGTTCCTTTGAGTACGCCGTAGGTGGCCAGTGGCATGTTGTTTCTCCTGCGCGGGTGTTGCGTGCGGATCAAGGTTTGATCCCACAGCGGTCCCACTCGCGAGGTTCTAAACGCTTTGCGCTTTGAAGGCAATCACCATCGCAACCGCCACCCGCTACCTGGGCACGCCGGCCGCCCGATAAATCGCCGCGCTCTTCTTGCGGAACTCGGCGCTTTGGTACGGCGCCACGCTCTGGTACTTGAACACGGTGAACGCGGGGATCAACTCGAGCATGCGGACCGCGGCGATTCTGGCCTCGTCCATCCGGCCCAGAAAGCCGAGGTTCGCCACCATCAGGCGGTGCCCGAGCGCGTAGTTCGGGCTCTCCTGGACGGCCAGCTCGGCCGCAGCCAGCGCCTGTTCGTAGCGCCCGGCCACCATGTGCGCGCCGCCCTCACCGACGGTAAAGAGGCTCTTCACCGGGTCAAGCGGGCTGAGCCGCGCGCAACGCGCCCAGTGCGCGAGCGACGCTTCGGTCTCGCACAGGTACAGGCGCAAGGTCGCCGCGCAGTACTGGACGGTGAGCAGGTTCGGGCTCAGTTCGAGCGCCCGTTCGATCGCGCGGGTCGACTCGTCATAGCGAAACCCGAGCACCCGCACGCCCAGCGCGCGAAACCCCAGCGAGGCCAGTGCCAGGCCGGCCTGGCTCAGCACCGTCGGGTCGTCGGTGTTTTCTGCCAGCGCTTGTTCGGCGTAGCGCAGCCCCGTCTTTACGTCGCCGCCGTCGCCATAACCCTCGGCGATCCGTGCGATGCAGGCCAACGCGCCCAAGGCCTTGGCCTGCGCAAAATTCGGGTCGAGCTTCACGGCGCTGGCGACCAGCGACAGTGCCTCGTCGTTTTCGTGGCGGGTCGTGTTGGGCCTGATCTTGGCCAGCGCCCGCCAGACCAGGTCGTAGGCCTGCAGGTTGGACGTGGGCAGCACGCGCGTGCGCTCGAACTCCGCCCAGCGGATGCTCGGCTCCAGCGCCTGCACGATGCGTTCGGTGATCTGGTCTTGCAGCGCAAAGATGTCGTCGAGCCCGCCATCGAAGCGGTCGGCCCACACAGGGTGGCCGTCGCTCGCGTCGATGAGCTGGCCGGTGATGCGCAGGCGGCCGCCGGATTGGCGCACACTGCCTTCCAGCACGTAGCGCACCCCGAGTTCGCGCCCCACCGCCTTGATGTCGACCGCCCGGCCCTTGTAGACGAAGGTCGAATTGCGTGCGATCACGAAGAACGCCTTCATGCGGGCCAGCGCCGTGATGATGTCTTCGACCATGCCGTCGGCAAAGTAGTCTTGCGAGGGGTCGCCGCTCAGGTTCTCGAACGGCAGCACCGCAATCGACGGGATGTTGGGCAAGGCCAGCGCGGGCGGCTCGAACGGGTTGCCCGATGCCTGAGGCAGCAGGGCAGCAGGCGCCGAATGGACCGGCGCTTCGGACGCGGCAAAGCGGTAGCCCCGGCCGGCCACGGTCGCGATGGCCTCGGACCCGATGGCCTTGCGCAACGCAGCAATCTGCACCGTCAGGTTGTTTTCTTCCACAACCTGGCCCGCCCAGACGCGGGACATCAACTCGTCTTTGCCGACCACCCGATCACGATTTTCGATCAGCACCAGCAACAGGTCATACGCTCGCCCGCCCAGCGGGACCGCGTGGCCATTGGCCAGCACTTGGCGCTTTGCGGGCACCAGCTCGAAGTGTTCGAAGCGGTAGGAGATCAAGGGCTGATCGTCGATCGTTAACGCCGACCCGGAGCCAGCCAGCCGGGGTTGGCGCTGAGCGAATGCTCAGGAACTTTTAACGACGGTCAGGGAGCGTTCGTCGATATTACAGCGACCGTATCAGGGCGCAAGGAGTGGTTGCGCTGGGTGGGGTTGCGCTGGATCAGTCAGCGCTTGTCATAGACCATCGTCGACTCAATGGGCTGCCCGGCAGGGTTGACGCCCTTGTTCCACAGCGTCATGAATTTGCCATCCTTGGACAGCACGCGACTGCCGGTGGCCACGACTTTGCCTGCGAGCTTGGTGGTGAAATTCGTCGTCGTTGCATCGACGGGCGTCAGCACCAGCGTATCGACGCCCGGGGATTGAAACGGGCTGTCCTTGCCGTCGAGCGTGGCGGTGAAAGTGATCGGTATCGTTTTGCCATCTGCGGTGACGATGGTGCCGGTCATCTTCTCCGACGTTCCGACGACCTCGTAAGTCCGCGTGATGCTCTTCGGCATCGGATCGGTGGATTTCGAGGCCGCGAGGTTCAGCTCCCAGGCACCCGCGCTCATGGGCTCGGCGGCCAGCGCCGGCTGGCCGAGGGATAAGGCCGCCAGGCCAAAACTTGCGACGGCCGACAGGGCGAGGAGGGTGCGACGTTGCATGGAGCACTCCAAGCGGGCGATGAGCCCGAGCAAAAGGGTTGAATTGCAAAACTGCGGAAAGAGTCGGAAACCCCGGCTCGGGCCCGACGATAGGCCGTCGAGGCCGCAAAGCCAAGGCGGCCCCTCGAGGTTTAGCAACTTTTAGCAGCCGCTTCAAGACGCGGGCGTCGTTGTGGGCGCACAGTGCACACGTCGGCCCGTGCATGCCTGCACGCGCGCACGACACGCCTTTGCAAACCCATAGAGGAGATGAAAAATGTTGCGTCGTAATCTGTTTGCTGCCCGCGCCGTCACGGCTGCGACCACGGCACTTGCGTTCTTGTGCCTTGGTTTTTCCATCCCTGCGATCGCGCAGAGCCTCCAACAAAAGATCGTGGGGACCTGGACGCTCGAATCCGGATCCGAGAACTACCCGGACGGAAAACGGAACCTGCCCTGGGCGACCGGAAATCTGATCATCGACTCAACCGGTCATGCGTCGTTGTTCCTGGTCGGGCGCGACCAACCCAATACCAGCCCGAGCGTTCGCACTCCGGTCGGACCGTTTGTCGCCTACTACGGAACGTACACGGTCAACGAGGCCGAAATGGTGCTCACGTGGAAAGTCGACCGTGCGTCTTCGCCCCTTTTCAATGGGGCTGTTCGCACGGCGAAGATTTCGTTCAACGGAGACGTCATGACGTGGACGGGATCTGAGGTGAAGACACCTGAAGGCACGATGACCCCGGTCAATCAATGGAAGCCGGCGAAGTAGACGCCAATGCACGGTCGGCCACCTTGAACATCCCCAACGACGCCACGGGGAGCCCGCAGACCGTGGCGCTCAGCGCGAACGTGGTTCCGCGAGGTGATCGCTGAAGGGCCACACCACCGAGTGTCAGTCAAGGAGATGCGAATGAGCGCCTACGTGATTTTCGACGTCGAGATTCGCGACATGTCCCGATATCAGGAGTTCATGAAAGGGGTCAAACCCGCTCTCGATGCGGCGGGCGCACGCTACCTGGCCCGGGGCGGTGCCCACAAGGTCTATGAGGGCGACTGGCGGCCGCGAAGAATCGTCGTGCTCGAGTTCCCATCGGTCGCTGCGTGGGAGGCGTTCTACACCGGCCCGGTCTACCAAGGCATCAAGACCGTGCGCGACGAGTGCAGTTCCGCCAGGCTGGTGTCGGTGGAAGGCATCGAAGCGTAGCGGCTTGCGTCGGCGGTGAAGAACAATGCAAACACTTCTGAACCGCCAAGTCCTGCTCAAGGCCCGCCCGTCCGGCATTCCCCAAGCCGAACACTTCGAGATCGTCGAAGCCCCGGTTGTTGAACCGACGGACGGCCAGCTCATCGTCCGCAACCTGTACCTCTCTGTTGAACCGGCGATGCGGGGTTGGGTCAGCAGCGTCGGCAACTATTCCGATCCGGTGCCCCTCGGAGGCGTGATGCGCGCCTTCACGGTCGGGCGGGTAATCACCTCGCGCAGCGCCGAGTATGCAATCGGCGATGTCGTCACGGGGATGTTCGGCTGGCAAGACTATGCGGTGGTCGATGCATCCAAGGTTCAGCGCCGGATCAATGAACCGGACCTCCCGATTTCGACAGCGCTCGGCGTGCTTGGGCTGAACGGACTGACGGCCTACTTCGCGCTGCTTGACCTGGGGCAGCCCAAAGCGAACGAGACGGTCGTGGTGTCAACCGCTGCAGGCGCGGTCGGGTCGTGCGTTGGCCAGATCGCCAAGATCAAAGGCTGTCGCACGATCGGCATAGCCGGTGGCCCGAAGAAGGCTGCACTGTGCCTCGATGAATTCGGGTACGACGTGGCCATCGACTACCGGGCGGGGAAGCTTGAAGCAGCGATCGCGCAGGCTTGCCCCAACGGTATCGACGTGTACTTCGACAACACGGCTGGCGACATCAGCGACGCCGTGCTCAAGAACCTGGCGGTCGGCGCGCGTGTGATCATTTGCGGCACCGCATCGATCGCCTCCTGGAACCCGCCGCCCCTGGGGCCCAGGGTCGAACGACAGCTGCTGGTGAGGCGGGCGCGGATGCAGGGGTTCCTGATCTTCGACCATGCAGATCGCTATTCCGTAGGCCTGCACGCGCTGACCGAATGGGTCAGAGCCGGATTGATCCACTACCGCGAGGACATTCTGGAAGGCATCGAGCAGGCACCCGACGCCATTGCGGGCCTGTACCGTGGCGAGAATCTTGGAAAGCGTCTGATTCGTATCGGGTCGGAGTGAGCAGGCCTTCCATGCACGCCGAGAAAGTGGGCGCGGCCGACCGCAGCGCTTGGCGCTGCCATGTACGATTTCAATGTGTACAAACAAGGAGCCCCATCATGCCCCGTGCAGTCGTTGAAGACAACAGCCGGCTGACGCTTCGTGTTCGCGCAGACGACAAGGCGACGCTGATGCGCGCCGTGGCGCTGGCGCGTACCGACATGACCGATTTCGTTCTGCGCCATGCGCTGGACGCGGCCCGCAAGGTGATCGAGCAGGCTGAACATGTCACTCTGTCTGAGCGCGACAGTCTGCGCGTGCTTGATGCGCTGGAGAACCCCGCTGCACCGAATGCCAAGCTGCTTGGCGCAGCGCGCCGCATGCCCAAAGGCAGATGAACCCTGCCGATTGGCGCGAAACACCCATCTCGAAGGCACATGACCGTGGTGCCGTCGATTGTGGGGAACCTGAGCTCAACGAGTTCTTGCAGCGTCATGCGCGGCAGAACCACGCGAGCGGTGGCGCCAAGACCTTTGTCGCCACACCCTTGGGTGATGAAGGACGGGTGCTGGGTTTCTACAGCCTGAGCCCGGCCTCGATCGACTACGCGCGTACGCCCGTGCTTGTGAAGAAGGGGCTGGCCCGGTACGAGGTGCCGGTGTTTCGCCTGGGGCGCCTGGCCGTGGATTTGACCCAGCAGGGTCAAGGTTTGGGCGTTCAACTGCTGCTGGCTGCTGGACGCCGTTGCATTCGCGCCGCCTCTGAAGTGGGTGGTGTTGCCCTGTTGATCGACGCCAAGAGCGACCGGGTCGCCCGCTGGTACGAGACCTTTGGCGCGATCTCCTTGCTTGACGCTCCCAGGTCACTGCTGCTGCCGCTGGCCACCGTCGATGCTGCACTGAGGGCAGCGGGAGGCGTGTAGTTGGGGCCGGTCGCAGACCGCGCCTCGCGCGCCCAGCGCCGCGCACCCGATCAGCACCCCGGCCGGCGCTCACCCGCCCGCTGAATCCAGTACGCCAACTGCGCTGCCGCCCCGAACGCGATCAAGCCGGTGACGGCAATGCCGGGATTGACGGTGAACCGGCGCGTATTCTGCACCCGCCTCGACAGACACCTTACAATTGATTGTCATGTAAGGAGTTCCAATGTCTGAAGCCACCATCACCAGCAAGGGTCAGGTCACGATCCCGGCGGACATCAGAAAGGCCCTGGGCCTGTCTGCCGGCGAGCGGGTGGTTTTCACCCGGCTCGACGACGGCACCACCGTCATGCGGGCCAAGACCCGTTCGCTGAATGATCTGAGGGGCCTGCTGAAGCCAGCGGTCGGCAAGCGCAAAGTCGCGACAGCAGACATGAACATCGGGCGCGGCTGATGGCCGGCCTGGACACCAACGTGTTGGTGCGTTGGCTAGTGGCCGACGACAACGAACAGGCGGACCAGGCACAACGGCTCTTCGACGCGGCAACCGCGGCCGATGAAGCGCTGTTCGTGCCCGCGACGGTGGCGCTGGAGCTGGAGTGGGTGCTGCGCGCGCGCTATCGGCTCGACAAGGAAACGGTGATTGCGGCCTTCAACGCGCTGCTGGAAACACAAGGGCTGGAGCTGCAGTCCGAGAGCGCCGTCGAAAGAGCATTGCATGCCTACCGAAACGGCAGCGTCGAATTCGCCGACTGTCTGCATGCCGGCTTGTGCGGCGCTGCAGAACGCGCGCCGATGCTGACGTTTGACGTGAAGGCAGCGCGCTTGGCCGGCGTCGCGTTGATGCCGGCTTGAGAGGCGCACTGCGCAGGGTCAGCTCACCCCCCGCACGCACACCCCCGCCGCTTCGGGCATCGCCGAGCCTTCCTTCTTCTGCATCAGCGCCACGCCGTTTTTCACCGCGGTGATTTCGGCAACGATGGAGACGGCGATTTCGGCCGGCGTCTTGCTGCCCAGGTCCAGCCCGATGGGGCCGTGCAGGCGGGCGATCTCGGCCTCCGACAGGTCGAACAACTTGAGCCGCTCCTTGCGCGCCGCGGTGTTGCTGCGCGAACCGAGTGCGCCGACATAGAACGCGGGCGACTTGAGCGCTTCCAGCAGCACCATGTCGTCGAGCTTGGGGTCGTGTGTGACGGCGATGACGGCGCTGTGCGGGTCGAGCTGCAGCTCGAGCACCAGGTCGTCGGGCATGGCTTTGCTGAAAATGGTGCCGGGGATGTCCCAGGTGAGGTTGTATTCGTCGCGCGGGTCGCAGCAGATGACTTCGAAGTCCAGCGCCAGCGCCATCTGCGCGACGGTGCGCGACAGTTGGCCGGCGCCGATGATGAGCAGGCGCCAGCGTGGGCCGAACAACGCGCGCAAGGTGGTGCCGTCGAACTGGAAGGTTTCGCCGCGGGAGGCGGGCTCGATGCTGACGCGGCCCGTGCCGAGGTCGAGCCGGCGCGCCACGAGTTCGTGACGTGAGGTTCTGGCCAGCACATCGTCGATCCACGCTGTGTCGGTCAGCGGCTCCTGCACCAGCCGCAGGTTGCCGCCGCAGGGTAGGCCGAAGCGCGCCGCCTCTTCCTTGCTGACGCCGTAGTTGATGAGCGACGGTTTGCCCACGCGCTCGCCCTGACGCACGCGGTCGATCAGGTCGTCTTCGACGCAGCCGCCCGACACCGAGCCCACCACCAAGCCGTCACCGCGCATCGCCAGCAACGCACCGGGCGGGCGCGGCGCCGAGCCCCAGGTTTCAATCACCGTCACCAGCCACACCGGGTGGCCTTGGGCGCGCCAGTCGCGCGCCTGGGCGAGCACCTGAAGATCGAGACTGTCCATGTCAAAACTCCTGTCGAGTGAGCGGATTCGCCAAAGCGATTCGTTCGGGTCAGCGCGTATTTTCAAGCAACGCGGAAAGCCTGACAGCGGGTGCGCGCAGCGCACTGGCCAGGTCGGCCAGACTGGCCAGGTTGTGCACCGGCAAAAAGCGGTCCACATGCGGCAGCAGCGAGCGCACGCCGGCGGCGCGCGGCTTGAAGCCGTCGAAGCGCAGCAGCGGGTTGAGCCAGACCAGTTCGTGCGCAGCGCGGTGCAGGTGGGCGGCCACCTGGCCGAGCTGGCCGTCGTCGTCGCGCTCCAGGCCGTCGGTCACCAGCAGCACGGCCGCGTTGGCGCCCAGCACACGGCGCGCCCAATGGCGATTGAAGTCGTTCAGGCAGCTGGCGATGCGCGTGCCGCCTTTCCAGTCGTGCACCTGCGCGTCGGCCAGCTTCAACGCCACGTCGGGGTCGCGGTGTTTCAGGCTGCGGGTGATGTTCGTCAAGCGCGTGCCGAAGGTGAAGGTGTGGACCTTCAGGTAGCGCCGCGTCAGGCCGTGCACGTAATGCATGAACAGGCGGGCGTAGCGGTCCATCGAGCCGGAGATGTCGAGCAGCACCACCAGCGGCGG
>JANNDW010000244.1:0-2186 GCA_031378125.1 Methylibium sp.
CGTGGCCTGCTACATCGGCAACGGCGTCGTGGTCGACCCGACTCATTTGCTGGGCGAGATCGAGCGCTTGGAGGCGATTGGCGTGGATGTGCGCTCGCGCCTGTTCATCAGCGAGTCCTGCCCGCTGATCCTGCCCTTCCACGTGGAGGTCGACAAGGCGCGCGAGGCGTTGCGCGAGACCAGCGGCGCCGGCAAGATCGGCACCACCGGCAAGGGCATCGGCCCGGCCTACGAAGACAAGGTAGCGCGTCGTGCGCTGCGGGTGCAGGACTTGAAGCACCCTGAGCGCTTTGCGGCCAAGCTGCGCGAGTTGCTGGCGCTGCACAACTTCGCGCTCACCGGCTATCTGCAGTCCAAGGCCTTGGAGTTCGCACCGATCTACGAACATGCGATGCGCGTTGCCGAGGCTTTGAAGCCGATGCTGGCCGACGTCGGCTACATCCTGCACAACGCGCACCGCAACGGCGCGAACATTCTGTTCGAAGGCGCGCAGGGCACGCTGCTGGACATCGACCACGGCACCTACCCTTACGTGACATCCAGCAACTGCGTGGCCGGCAACGCCGCCGCTGGGGCCGGCGTGGGGCCGAACCTGCTGCACTACATCCTGGGCATCACCAAGGCATACACAACCCGCGTGGGCAGCGGCCCATTCCCGACCGAGCTGCCGATGAGCGAGCCAGGCACGGTGGGCCACCACTTGTCCACCGTGGGCCAGGAGCGCGGCACGGTGACGGGACGGCCGCGCCGGTGTGGCTGGCTGGATGCCGCGGCGCTGAAGCGGTCGATGATCATCAACGGCATTTCAGGCCTGTGCATCACCAAGCTCGACGTGCTCGACGGGCTGGCGGACATTCAGGTTTGCGCCGGCTACGAACTGCATGGGAAGCGCATCGACATCCTGCCGCTCGATGCCGACGACATCAATGCCTGCAAGCCGCTGTACGAAACCTTTGCCGGCTGGACGCAGAGCACCTTCGGTATCACCGACTGGGATCGGCTGCCCTTGAATGCGCGCCGCTACCTGGAGCGGGTGCAGGATTTCATCGGCGCGCCGATTGACATGGTGTCCACCGGCCCGGACCGGGCCCACACGATTGTCTTGCGCCACCCCTACGCCGCCTGATGGACTGTCCGCTCGCCAAGCCCGAGGAGCCCGAATGCTGACCGACGACGGAAAACACCTCTACGTCTCATGGGACGAATACCACATGCTCACCGAGCGTCTGGCTCTGAAGGTGCACGCCTCGGGCTGGGAGTTCGACCAGATCCTGTGCCTCGCGCGCGGTGGCATGCGTCCGGGTGATGTGCTGTCGCGTGTTTTCGACAAGCCACTGGCCATCATGTCTACCAGCTCGTACCGCGCCGAGGCCGGCACGATCCAGGGACGCCTGGACATGGCCAAGTACATCACGCTGCCCAAGGGCGACCTGGCCGGGCGTGTGCTGCTGGTGGACGACCTGGCCGATTCGGGCATCACGCTGCGGGCCGTGGTTGACAGGCTGCGGGGCATGCCGTCAATCAGCGAGTTGCGTTCGGCGGTAATCTGGACCAAGGGGGCGTCAACGTACACGCCCGACTACTTCGTCGAGCTGCTGCCCACCAGCCCGTGGATTCATCAGCCGTTTGAAGAGTACGACGAACTGAGGCCCGCGGGGCTTGCGAAGAAGTTCGTCATTTGAGCGCGTTGCAAAGAATGAATGCCTGCTCGTGCGGGCATTTGACATCGAAGCGGACGGGACTCGGCCACTTTCCGCGACCCCGGTTTCGCTTGCAGGCGAAACCTCTCGCCTCCCTTCGCGCACAGTGCGCAGGCACTGTGCCCAGGGCCCCAAAAGCAAAAAGCCGCTCGCGGCGGCTTTGCTCTTTTGGTGCCCAGGAAGGGACTCGAACCCCCACGGAGTTACCCGCTAGTACCTGAAACTAGTGCGTCTACCAATTCCGCCACCTGGGCACTTCAGGAAGTCTTGGACTTTATCATCAAAACAAATCAACAAATGAATTCAACCCCCGTCGGCGCCGAGCTGATGAGTGAAGTCGAGGGCACGGTGCAAGGGCACCGCGACGGACACGGTTTTGTCGTTCGCGACGACCGGCAGGCCGACCTCTACCTGTCGCAGCAGGAAATGCGCGCGGTGCTGCATCACGATCGCGTGAAGGCCCGGGTCATCCGCTACGACCGCAAA
>JANNDW010000260.1:0-4017 GCA_031378125.1 Methylibium sp.
GCCCTGCCAGCCTTCTAGCAGCTTGTTCAGCACGCCCAGGCCCAGCGCGGCGTAGACGGTGCCGGCCAGTTGCCCGACGCCGCCCAGCACCACCACCATGAACGAATCGACGATGTAGCCCTGCCCCAGGTCCGGCCCCACGTTGCCGACCTGCGACAGCGCGCAGCCCGCCAGCCCGGCAATGCCCGAGCCGAGCGCAAACGCATAGGTGTCGATGCGCGCGGTGTTGACGCCATGCAAGCGGCCATCTTGCGGTTTTGCGTGACGCCGCGAACGAACAAGCCGAGGCGGGTGCGTGCAATCATCGCCGAGACCCCGGCCAACACAAGAACAGCAAACGCGATGATCGCAATGCGGTTGAACGGCAAGGTCAGGTTGCTCATCATGTCCACACCGCCCGACAGCCAGGCCGGGTTCTCGACCGGCACGTTCTGCGCGCCGAAGAGTGAGCGCACGGCCTGCTGCAAAACGAGGCTGATGCCCCAGGTGGCCAGCAGCGTCTCCAACGGCCGGCCGTAGAGCCAGCGGATCACGCTGCGCTCCATCACCGCGCCCACCAGCGCGGCGGCGAGGAACGATGCGGGAATGGCCACCAGCACATACGCGTCGAATCCGCTGGGCAGGTACGCCTTGAAGAGGTTTTGGATCACGTAGGTGGCATAGGCGCCGATCATCATCAGCTCGCCGTGGGCCATGTTGATCACACCCATCAGCCCATAGGTGATCGCCAGACCCAGCGCCACCAGCAGCAGGATCGAGCCCAGGCTGATGCCGGTGAAGATGACCCCGAGCCGTTCGCCCCAGGCCAGCCGCCCTTCGATGGTCTTCAGCGCCGCGGCGATGGCCGCTTTGACATCGGCCTCGGTTTCGACCTTCTGCCGCTCGATGAGCAGTGTCTTGGTGGCGGGCGTGCCGCTGGCGCCCAGCGCGGTGGCGGCTTCCAGCCGCCTGGTCTTGTCGGCACTGCCCAGCAACATGGCCGAGCGCACATGTTCCAGCGCCTGCTTGACTGACAGGTCGGTCTCGGCGGCATAGGCTTTTTCGACCAGCGGCAGCTTGGCTTCGTCGGGCTCGCTTTGCAGCGTCTTGACCGCGTCGGCGCGCTCTTTCGTGACAGCGGAAAAAAGCTTGATCGAGGCCAGTGCCGCATCGAGCTCGGCGCGCATCTGGTTGTTGTTGATGAGGTCTTCGGCACTGTCGGGCACCGCCGCTTCCGAGCCCGTGACAGGGTCGTAGCCCTTACCGTCCTTCATCACGAAGACAGCGGTGTCGGTCAGCTTGACCGCGTCGTCGGACATGGCCTGGATGAAGGCCACTGTCTTCTCGTCGGCATTGGCCAGCACGGAGTTCAAGGCCTCGATGCGGGTCTCGGCCTCGCCGGCAACCAGTGAGCGCGCCTGCTGCGGCGTCAACGCCAGCGCCGGCCCGCTGAGCAGTGCGGCGGACAGCAGCAGCAGCTGGCGAAACAGCGGCCAGCGCAACGACGCTCGGAGAAACATGGTGGAAGCTGCGGCGAGAAGTACACGGCCCCGTTTTCAGGGGCCGAGGGCCAGTCGCAGCACCTGCGCCGGTGCTGCGGCCGGAGGGTGAGGTCGAGAACCGGATTACTTCTTTTCCGGCTCGTCCTTCTTGCCTTTGTTCTCGGCGATGAACGGGCTCCACGGCTGGGCCTTCACTGGGCCAGGCGTCTTCCAGACCACGTTGAACTGGCCATCGGCCTTGATCTCGCCGATGAACACCGATTTGTGCAGGTGGTGGTTCTTCTCGTCCATCTTGGAGGTGATGCCGCTGGGCGCGGTGTAGGTCTGGCCCGCCATCGCCGCGATCACCTTGTCGGTGTCCGTGCTGTTCGCCTTCTTGACCGCCTGCGCCCACATGTTGAAGCCAATGTAGGTGGCTTCCATCGGGTCATTCGTCAGCGGCTTGTCCTTGTGGCCGGCGATATTCTTGGCCTTGGCGTAGTCGCTCCACTTCTTGATGAAGTCGGTGTTGGCCGGTGCCTTGATCGACTGGAAGTAGTTCCAGGCGGCCAGGTGGCCCACCAGCGGCTTGGCGTCCACGCCGCGCAACTCCTCTTCACCGACCGAGAAAGCCACCACAGGAACGTCCTTGGCCTTCAGGCCGGCGTTGCCGAGTTCCTTGTAGAACGGCACGTTGGAGTCGCCGTTGATGGTGGACACCACCGCCGTCTTGCCCCCGGCCGAGAACTTCTTGATGTCGGCAACGATGGTCTGGTAGTCGCTGTGGCCGAACGGGGTGTACTTCTCGTCGACGTCTTCGTCCTTCACGCCCTTGCTCTTCAAGAAGGACCGCAGGATCTTGTTGGTGGTGCGCGGGTACACGTAGTCGGTGCCCAGCAGCACCCAGCGCTTGGCGCCGCCACCGGCCTTGCTCATCAGGTACTCAACCGCAGGAATGGCCTGCTGATTCGGCGCCGCGCCGGTGTAGAAGACGTTCTTTGAGAGTTCCTCGCCTTCGTACTGCACCGGATAGAACAGCAGGCTGTTGAGTTCTTCATAGACCGGCAGCACCGACTTGCGGCTCACGCTGGTCCAGCAGCCGAATGTGGCGACAACCTTGTCCTGGCCGATCAGCTGCTTGGCCTTTTCGGCGAACAGCGGCCAGTTGGAGGCCGGGTCGACGACCACGGGCTCGAGCTTCTTGCCGAGCAGGCCGCCCTTGGCGTTGATCTCGTCGATGGCCATCAACACGGTGTCCTTGAGCACCGTCTCGGAGATGGCCATGGTGCCGGACAGGGAGTGCAAAACACCGACCTTGATGGTGTCTGCGGCGAGGGCAGAAAATGAAAGCAGGCCGGACGCAGCCAAAGCTGCACTCACGGCGCAAAGCGCGTGGCGACGATTCATGGAAGGAATCTCCAGGTTGTGGTTGACCAAAGGCGAGATGGCTTCTCGTCTGGCCACACAGTCAGCAAGCCCTGTGCCAATAATTCACAGTTGAAAGCATGCACAGGCTGGTGCGAGCAACACGGTTTCGTGCATTCAACGCACCAACATGAAACGCGCAACGCACCGCCGCGTGGCACTCCTCTTGCTGGCTCCCCCTCTTACTTGCCACTCCGGCCTCTTGCCTGCAAGCGCCGCCGATCGCTAAGATGCGTCGCACCGCGACCGAGTCGCCGCAAGGCCGCCCCCTATGGAACTGACCCCGCGAGAGAAAGACAAGCTGCTGATCTTCACCGCGGCGCTGCTGGCCGAACGACGCAAGGCCCGCGGACTCAAGCTCAACTACCCGGAGGCGGTGGCGTTGATCAGCGCCGCCATCATGGAAGGCGCGCGCGACGGCAAGAGCGTGGCTGCGCTGATGAGCGACGGCAAAACCGTCTTGACGCGCGCCGACGTGATGGACGGCATCGCCGAGATGATCCCCGACATCCAGGTGGAGGCCACGTTCCCCGATGGCACCAAGCTGGTGACGGTGCACCAACCGATCGCCTGAGCAGCGTGCAAGCATTGCACTCGGTATTCAGGCTCGAAGCTTGCGCTCGACATTCAAGAAAGACGAACCCATGACCCCCGGAGAACTCTTCACCGACGGCCCCGATCTGGCGCTCAACCCCGGCCGGCGGACGCTGACCATGGCGGTTGAAAACACCGGCGACCGGCCCATCCAGGTGGGCTCGCACTACCACTTTGCCGAGACCAACGGCGCGCTCAACTTTGACCGCACGGCGGCGCGCGGCATGCGTCTGAACATCGCCTCGGGCACGGCCGTGCGCTTCGAGCCGGGCCAGCAACGCACGGTCGAACTGGTCGACTACGCCGGCGACCGGCAGGTGTACGGCTTTCGCGGCCTCGTGCAAGGGAGCCTCTGATGGCGACGATCCAGCGCCGCGCCTACGCCGAAATGTTCGGCCCCACCACCGGCGACCGGGTGCGGCTGGCCGACACCGACCTGGTCATCGAGGTCGAAGATGACTACACGCTGCGTGCCGGCGAAGGCCGGGTCGGAACCGACGGACAGGCCGTCGGTTACGGCGAAGAAGTGAAGTTCGGC
>JANNDW010000287.1:0-6297 GCA_031378125.1 Methylibium sp.
CCGCACAATGCGCGCCGTTGCAGGGCGCCATGTCGGCGGCCTGAAAGGCGCGCCACTTCATGAGTTTTGATGTCGACATCGGCCACAGCAGCGAACGCGGGCAGCGCGAGCGCAACGAAGACTTCGTCGCCGCCACGACCGACGAAACGCGCGGCCTGATCGCCGCGGTGGCCGACGGCGTTTCGTCCGGCGGGCGCGGCCTGGAAGCGGCGCAGACCACGGTGATGAGCCTGGTCACCGACTACGCTTGTGCACCCGCCACCTGGGAAACCACGGTCGTGCTGGACCGTCTGATCGGCGCGCAGAACGCCTGGCTGGCCGACCACAACCGGCGCCGCCAGGGTGACCGTGAAGGCTCGGCGCTGACCACGCTGACCGCGCTGGCCCTGCAAGGCCATTCGTGGACCGTGGCGCACGTGGGCGACACCCGCGCCTGGCTGTTCCGCCAGGGCCAATGCCAGTTGCTGACGCAAGACCACACGCTGGACCACCCCGACCTGAGCCGCGGCCTGACCCGCGCCATCGGCCTGGACGACGGCGTGCGCGTGGACTACACCCAGGGCGAGCTGCATGCCGGCGATTCGTTCCTGCTCACCAGCGACGGCGTGCACGTGGCGCTCAAGCGCGAGCAACTGGTGGAGCTGGCGCAACACGGCAGCGCGCAGGAGGCGAGCGTGGCGCTGGTGAAGGCCGCGCTGGAAGCCGGCAGCCGCGACAACGTGAGCGCGCTGGTGGTGCGTGTGCGCGGCCTGTCCAGCGCACGGCTGCACGACATGGTGCGGCTGGCCAAACAGCTGCCCGTGCCGCCCAAGCTGCGGGTGGGCGACGTGCTCGACGGCTACGCCGTCACCGCGCTGGTGGCTGACAACGGCGTGCACCGCCTGCTGCAGGCCCGCGATGTGGCCACGCGCGAACTGGTGGCGCTGAAGACGCTGAGCGTGGCGCGCGGCAACGACCCCGAAGAGTGCGCCATGCTCGCGCACGAAGCCTGGCTCAGCGCCCGCGTGACCGAGCGTCACGGCCAGGGCTTTGTGCGCGTGCGCGAACCGCGCGACGCCAGCGCGTTCTACTTCGTCTACGACTGGCACAGCGGCCAGACGCTGGAGCAATGGCTGGCGCAGAAGCGGCGCTTCGAGGCGCACGAGGTCGTCGAGGCGGCCATCGCCATAGCGCAGGCGTTGGGCCGGCTGCACCGCCAAAGCGTGATCCACCGCGACATCAAACCCGCCAACCTGCACCGCGCCGACGACGGCCGCTGGCGCATTCTCGACCTGGGCGTGGCGCTGTCCGGCCTGGAGCCGCAGGCCACGCGCAGCCTGCACGCCGGCACACCGAGCTACATGAACCCCGAGCAGTGGGATGACGACCCCGCGCTGGCGGCGGCCGACAGCATGGGCGACCTGTTTGCCCTGGGCGTCACGCTGTACCAGTGGCTGACCGGCAGGCTGCCGTATGGAGAGATCGAACCCTACCAGGTGGCGCGCTACAAGCGCGACCCGGTGCCGCCTTCTCGGCTTCGCCCCGACGTTCCGATCTGGCTCGACCATGTGGTGCTGAAGGCCGTGGCGCGCGAACCTGACCAGCGCTTCGAGACCGCCGAAGAACTGGTGCTGGCGCTGGAGCGCGGCGCCTCGCGGCCGCTGGGCGCGCGACATGCCACGCCTTTGCTGGCGCGCGACCCGGCGGCCATGTGGAAGATCGGGTTGGCCGTCTCGCTGGCTTTCAATGCGCTGCTGATCGTTTGGCTGCTGTTCCTGCCGCGCTGAAGCAGGCATGGGTTGCAACCGCGCCCGGCCCTCACCGCAGCCCTCTCCCGCAAACGGGAGAGGGAGCCGCATTGCCCCCTCGCCCCTGTACTCGGGGGAGAGGGTTGGGGTGAGGGGGCTGCGTTCGCGCATGTTCAACGCAGGTTGCGCCGCGCGCCGCTGATGTCGCTCATCTCGGTCATGTCGGTCAGCGCGCTGGCCTGCGTCACGCGCGCCCGACCGCCCTTTTCGGCCCAGGTGCGGGTCCAGCGCAGTTGCATCTTGCGCATCATCAGCAGCACGCCCGCGGCCAGCAGCGCAAACAACACAAAGCCCCACAGGTAGCTGCCGGCGTACTGCTTCGACAAGCCCATCGAATAGGGCACCAGCCCGCCGCCGAGCGCACCGATCTCGCCGATCATCGAACCGGCCACCGCCGTGCTGGCCGGCCAGCGCAGCGGCACCAGCTGGAACAGCGCACCGTTGCCCGCGCCCAGCGCGGCAAAACACACCATGAACAACAGGGTCGACGCGACCAGCGACGCATCGGCCAGGCCGCACAGCACCAAGGTCACCAGCACCGTCAGCAACACGGTGGTCAAGGTGTTGATGCCGCCCCAGTGGTCGGAAATCCAGCCGCCAAAAATGCGCACCGAAGCACCCATGAAGGCGGCCAGCATCGTCAGCTGCCCGGCCTGCACCTTGCTGACGTGGAACTGGTCGAAGTAGTAGGTCGGCAAAAACGTCGCCAGGCCGATGAAGCCGCCGAAGGTGATGGCGTAGATCAGGCTGAACGCCCAGCCGTCTTTTTCGAACAGGCAGGCCACGTGTTCGCGCAGGCTGGCATGGCGGTCGACATCCTGCGGCTCCTTGGCGAAGACAATCATCACCACCATCGGCACGCAGATCGCGGCCGCCGCAAAACCGTAGACCGCCTGCCAGCCGAAGGCCTGCGCCAGCGGCGGTGCCACCAGCACCGACACGGCCGTGCCCACATTGCCGGCGCCCACCAGCCCCATCGCCAAGCCTTTGTGGCGCGGCGGGAACGAGCCCGAGCCGAGCGACAGCGCCACGCCGAAACTGGCCCCGGCAATGCCCAGCAACACGCCCATCGCGAGCAGGTCGTTGAAGCTGTCGACCATGAAAAATCCGTACAGCATGGCCAGCGCGATCAGGCCCATCTCGACCAAGGTGGCGTTCTTGCGGCCGATGTACTGCGCCAGCACGCCGAGCGGAAAGCGCATCAGCGCGCCGGCCAGGATGGGGATGGCCAGCATCAAGCCCTTTTGCGATGGCGAGAGCTGGTAGGTCTCGCTGATGAACGGCGCCATCGCACCGTTGAGCACCCAGATGCAGCACGAGAAGGTGAAATAAATGAACGACGCCGCCAGCGTGGGCCAGTGGCCGGAGCGAAGAAAGACCGAGAAGCTGGACATGGTGCGTGGCGGTTTGACGAGATCGTGAAAAGGGACGGGCCCGACGCGGGCGTCGAGAGGGGGTCGCTCAAGAGTGATGGGGTTGGAGGCTTCCGCAGCGAGGCCGCGGATCGGCGCAAACCGGTGCACTGGCGGCGAGGCTGTCGCCGCGTGTCGCTTGCGAATCGGGTACCGAAGCAGTGCATCGTCACACTGCGCGGCAGGCAGTACGCAAGCATCGTGCCCGCAGACCGTACAAACCCTGAACTGGTGTGGTGTTGCATGCCAGGCGTGACTTAAGAAAACCGCTGGATTTGCGTCTGTGGCCAGGCGCAAACCGCAGCGATGCCGAGTGGCATCGCGAGGATTTGCAACGACGCCACGGGCGCAAAGACGCGGTTTTATGTCGCGCTTGGCGTGTAGCGCCACACTAGACTTCCTCGTGCCTCTTGACGCCTCATCGCATGCCCGCTGCCGTGTATTCCTTTGTTTTCGTGGGCTCTGCCCGCCCGGCCGGCAGCGCTGCGAGCGCTGCCGATGCGCTGCTCGACGAACTCGCCGCACTCGGCTGCCGCCTGCTGGCCCGCTGCGATGTCCCCGACTTGGTGCGCAACGCAGCCAGCCTGGCACCGGAAATGATCATTTGCGCGATGCCCGGCGCCGATGAAGCGCTGCTCGCCGCGCTGGCCGAACTGCAGCTCACGGCGCCGCTGCCGGTGCTGGTGTTTATCGACGACAGCCAGCCCGAGACACTGCGGCGCGCGTTGGCGGTGGGCGTCCAAGGCTGGGCC
Organism: Methylibium sp.; assembly: GCA_031378125.1. GTDB lineage: Bacteria > Pseudomonadota > Gammaproteobacteria > Burkholderiales > Burkholderiaceae_C > LGRD01. The sequence goes on from JANNDW010000287.1 coordinate 3,952, forward strand.
GCCGGCTGGCAATGGGGCGCGGCCGGCGATGCACGCGAAACGCAGCGCCTGCGCCTCGCCGCCGAGTTGCATTTGACTCAGGCGCGCTTTGCCCGCGAGGCCGCCGCGCGCGCGACGCTGGCCGATGCGTTGGCGCGGCTGGACGAACGCAAATGGGTCGAGCGCGCCAAGGGCGTGTTGATGGCCGCGCGCCAGATCAGCGAAGACGATGCGTTCCGCTTGCTGCGCGGCGCCTCCATGCACACCAACCTGCGCGTCGGTGAAGTCTCGCGCAGCGTGATCGAAGCGGCGCAGCGGGCCGATGCGGTCAACCGTGCCGGCCAGTTGCGCATGCTGTCGCAACGCATGGTGCGGCTGCTGGCGCAGTGCGCCGCGGGGGTGGAATTGCGCCGCTCGCGGGAGTTGCTGGACGAGTCGCGGCAGCGCGTGCGCGACAACCTGGAGCGGCTGCAGGCCCTGCCCTTGCCTTCTGCCAGCGCAGCGGCGCTGGCCGAGGCGGCCACGGCCTGGGCAAGCTTGCAGCCGCTGCTCGCGGCCACGCCCAAACCCGCCGCGCTGCGCGAAGCCGATGCCCAGGCCGAAACCCTGCTGGCGCGCGCCGAAACACTGACAGCGGCGATCGAGGAATCCGGCGGCCGACAGGCGGTGCACATCGTCAACCTGTCGGGCCGCCAGCGCATGCTGGTGCAGCGCCTGGCCAAGGACGCCTTGCTCGACGCGCTGTTGGACGACAGCGCCGCGCGCGAGCGTGTGACGCTCACCGCGCTGGAATTCAGCCAGGCGCTGGACGGGCTGGACCGCGCGCCGCTGAGCTCGGCCGAGATCCGCGAAACGCTGGCCAGCGCCCGCGCCGAATGGCGGAGCATGGCGCAGGCGCTGCGCGACACCCGCAGCAAGAGCAGCCGCCAGGCGCTGGCGCGCGGCAGCGAAACGCTGCTGGGGCTGTTTGAGCGCTTGACCGAGATGTACGAGCGCAGCCTGCAGGTGATCATGGGGGGCTGAAGCCGGTTCCACCTCACCCGTCAAGCGGGACGGGGTGTCCACGGGGTGTTCATCACCCAGCTTCAGAAATACCAGGCCATGCAGGCCACGAAGCGCCCGTCGCGGATCACTGGAACCGCGACCAGCGACTTCAGGCCCGCGTCACGGGCCGCCTCCCCCACACTGCCCGGTTCGGCGTCGGCCTGGCTGCTGATGCCGGGCACACCGGTGCGCAAGGCCTGGCCGAGGGTGCCCTGGCCGCTCTGCAGCATGGGCGCCGCCCGCACATGGCCTGGTGGCGCGAGCGAACCGGCCACCTCGCAGAAGCCCGCGCTGCGGCGCAACTGCGGCGCCGCCGTGTCGTCCACGCGCTCCCAGACTTCGACGCGACGTGCGATCGGCGTGGCCAGCGCCGACAGAAACGCCAGCACATAGGTCTGGCCTCCGCGGGCCGGGCACGGCAGCGCGAAGCCGCGGTTGATACCGACCTTGACGGCACTGTCGCCGCGCAGAAAGCCGCTGGCCTTGCCCAGGTCTTGCATGACCACGGGCACGCCGCGCTCCCAGGTCATGCCGGGCAGGCCATGGCCGCGCCGGAAGCTGGTGCGGCGCGAGATGAACTCGAAAGCGTCGCCGGTGTTGCCGTAGTGGCCATCGACGAGGGCCATGTCCTTGGACCTTGCCGGATCGTTGTGCCACAGCTCGATGGCGCCGGCATGGTCATCGTCGTCTCCGCAAAAGATCACCAGCACCGAGGCGAGGAAGTCGCCGGCGAAGATCGGCATCGCGATCGCACAGGTCAGCCCTTCGGCATGCGCAGCCGCGGCGCGCTGGAAGTACGAGCCCACGAACTGGCGCAGCACGATGGGGTGGCCGGCCTGCCAGGCCTGGCCAGGCAAGCCTTCGCCGCGCTTGAAACACAAGGTGCGGCTGATCGCGCCGAAGCGCGTGGCTGTGCCGTACAGGCCACCACCGTATTCGAGAAAGCCGCGGTCGCGGCTGGGCACCCAGTATTCGGTGGCCTTGATAAAGGTGTTCATGTCAGTGGCTCCACCGCTTCACTTGACGCGACCCGTGGCGCACGAGACACATCCCAGATCGGGTGGATTCCCAACCGACGCAGCGCCCGTCATTTCAATACCTTGCATGCGCCGATCCCCCGCCCCGCCAAGCTCACGCCGCCGTCTTCTCGACCTGCCCCTGCCGTGTGTACAAAAAGTCCAACACCTCCTTGCGGCACTGCACGTACTGGCGGTCTTCGGCGAGCGCGACGCGGTGGCGCGGGCGCGGCAGGTCGACGCGCAGGATTTCGCCGATGGTGGCGGCCGGGCCGTTGGTCATCATCACGATGCGGTCGGACAGCAA
>JANNDW010000292.1:0-3622 GCA_031378125.1 Methylibium sp.
CGAATGCGGCGCGCACCCCGGCAGCGGCAGCGCGCTCGGGCGACGGCGGCATGACCGTGGCCACCAGCATGCCACCCGGCTTCAGCGTGGCCCACGAGGCTTCTTGCGTGGGCCCGCCGAGCGTGTCGAGCACCACATCGACGCCGGTGACGACATCCTGGAAGCGCTGTGCGCGGTAGTCGATGACTTCGTCGGCGCCCAGCGACTTGACCAGCTCGACCGCGGCGCCACGGGCGGTGGCGACCACAAACAAGCCCTGCGCTTTGGCCAACTGCACTGCCACGCTGCCCAGTGCGCCGGCGCCGCCGTGGATCAGCACACGCATGCCGCGCTCGATCTGGGCCGTGTCCATCAAGGCCGTCCACGCCGCCTGGCCCGGTGTGGGCAGCGCCGCCGCCGCGGCAAAGGGCACCGTTCGCGGCTTCAACGCCACCTGCGCGGCTTCGACCGCCACGTACTCGGCGTAGCTGCCGCCACGCGCGAACTCGGCATAGAAGAACACCTCGTCGCCGGTCTTGAAGCGCGTTACCGCGCCGCCCACGGCAGCCACCACGCCCGCGGCATCGGAGCCCAGGGTGATTGGGAACGTCTTGGGCAGGCCCTTGGCCATTGCGCCCGAGCGGATATTCCAGTCGATCGGGTTGATGCCGGCGGCAACGACGCGCACCAGCACGTCGTTGGCGCCGCAAGCCGGTATCGGCGCGTCGTCGAGCTGCATCTGCTCAGTGCCGCCATAGGCGTGGATTCGGATGGCTTTCATGGCTGGGTCTTCCTTGATCGGGTGGTCGGTTCAGCGTTCGAGGAGACGCTGCGTGACGAGGCGCCAGCGGTCAACGCGGCCCGAAGCCCATGCGAGCCAGCAGGCCGTCGCGCCGCACGAACTGGTGGTACAGCGCCGCGGCGATGTGCAAGGCGATCGCCAGCATCAACAGCTTGGCCACGATGCCGTGCACGGCGCGCGGCGGCAGCGCGTCAAAGTTGACCGGCAGGCTGCCGACCCCACCGAACACGATGCCCGGCAGCCCGGCCAGCACCGACATGGCCACGCCGCTGCCGGCCATCAAGAGCACCAGGCCGTAGAGTGCCCAATGCGTTGCCGGGGCCAGGCGGTCGAGAAGGGCATTGCCGGTGCTGGCCGGTGCGGGGTGCGCGGTCTTCAGGCGCACCGCCAGCCGCACCAGCGTCAGCAGCAGGATCAGGCCACCGGCAATCATGTGACCGCGCAAGGCGTCGATCTTGTCGGGCGAACTGTTCGGCACGGTCTTCAACGCGAAGGTGCCAATGGCCAAGGCGGCGATCAGCAGCAGCGCGAGCAGCCAGTGCAAGGCGACCAGGGCGCCGTGGTAGCGGGCGGGTTGCATGGCGAGCTACTTGACCGGCGTGTAGATGCCGGCACTGTCCACCACCGCGAGGAATGCGCTGTTGGCCTGGAACACCTTCTGGAACTCGGGATTGGTGAACACGGCCTCCCAGTTCTTCTGCTCGCGCCAGCGCATCACGTGCACGTGGCTGGGTTTGTTGGCGGGGTTCTTGTTTTCCATCAGCACCTCGTCGATGAGGCCGGGCTGCTTGCGCACCACGGCCTGGACGGCCTGCATGGCCTTGACCGACGCCTCGTGCGACGCGCCAACGCCATTCAAGGGGATCACGATCGTGACGCCGTCCGCGGGCGTGGCTGGCGTGGCTTGTGCCAAGGCGGCGTGCGGCAGGGCGAGCGCCGAACACAGCGCGGCGGCGGCGAAGAGGGCATGGCGTCGGATCATGGTGGGTCCTGAGAAGAGGTTGCTGACGCGCGCATCGTCGTGATTTCCATCCGCGTTCGGAAGTCGTGCCGGCGAGATTGAGTTTTCCATCCATGGAATAAACTGATTTTCATGGGCAATCTCTCGGCGTTGCACGACATGACGCTGTTCGTCGAAGTTGCGCGAACACAAAGCTTCAGCCTTGCCAGCCGCAACCTCGGCGTGCCGGGCGCCACGCTGTCGCGGCGCATCGCGGCCATGGAGCGCGAGTTCGGCGTGCGGCTGTTCGACCGCACGACGCGTCGCGTCGAACTCACCGAAGCCGGGCGGCGCTACTTCGAGCGTTGCGGACGCCTGGTCGACGAGGCCCGCCTGGCGCAAGAGGCCCTGCGCGAGACCGCCGAACAGCCCAGGGGGCAGGTTCGGCTCTCGATGCCGGTCGATCTGGGTGTGCTCGTCATCGGCCCGCTGCTGACCGACTTTGCGCGCCAGTTCCCCGGCATCACGTTCGATATCGATCTGTCGCCGCGGCACACCGACCTGATTGGCGATCACGTCGACGTGGCGATCCGGCTGGGCACGGTGAAGGAAGAGCAGTTGGTGGCACGCCGCATCGGCAGCATCGCCCAGGCCCTGTTTGCCGCCCCGGCCTACCTGGCCCTGCGCGGCACGCCCACGCAGCCGGCCGACCTGGTGGAACATGAATGCATCATGGCTCGCGGCGCTCAACAGCAAGCCCTGTGGCGGCTGCAGGGCGACACCGATTCGGCCGAGGTGGTGGTGCGTGGGCGATTCATGGTCAACAACGTCGGGCTGATGCGCCTGCTGGCCGAGCGCGGCATGGGCGTCGCGGTGCTGGACCCGTCTTTGGTGCGCGAGCCGGTGGCCAACGGCAGCCTGGTTCAGGTGTTGCCCGCGTGGAGCGCGCAGCGCTTGCCCATCCACGCTGTGATGTCGTCACGCTTGCAGCCGGGGAGCGTGCGGGCCCTGCTCGACTTCCTGGTGGCGCGATTGCTGGTGGCTTGAGCCGCCGGATCGAAGCGCCAATGAAAGTGCGCAGGGAAGGCGGCTCAACTCAGGCCGACGCTGCCCCATTGCATCAGGGCTTCGCTCTGGCCTGAGCCATTGGGGCGATGTGCGCCGTCCGTCGAACCCGTTCCGGGCGCTGACGCGCCACCACTCTCCAGCCAAGCGACCTTCGCCCTGGAAGTTTGCCTGCCCGAATGCAGGCGCTGACATGGCTGCGAGCGCATCATGATGTTGCTGGCGCTCGCCGCAATGACCTCCAGGGCGTAGCGCCCGTCCGCAAATGCTGTCGCAAATCCGTCGCACTGACTTTGAGCAACAGGGCGTGCAGCGGCCCGGCAGCGAGCTGCGCTCTGGGTCTTCGCCGAAGGGTCAGTTTGGTCGAGCAACTCAAGCAGCAAGTCGAAGCAGGCCTGCCCAAGGCGTCGCTCGGCGCCGTGGCACGCCACGTTTACGCCACGTCGGCCGATGCGGCAGCCCTGATGCAGCGCGTCATTCCGGCGGCCACCTTCCATCGCCGGGGCGAGGAGTTGAAACCCCAGGAAGGCGAGCGGGTGGAGCGCCTGGCGCGCGTGATCGCCACCGCGGAGCATGTATGGGACAGCGTCGACGACGCGCGGGCATTCCTGTCCACCGGCCACGCCATGCTGAGCGGCAAGCGGCCAATCGAAGTGGCCCTGACCGAGTTGGGCGCGCGCCGCGTCGAGAACTTGCTCTGGTCGCTGTTCCATGGCGTCGCGGCCTAAGGATTCGGACAGGGCGAGATCGAAGGCGGCGGCCAGCAAGCAGACGCGGTCCTGGCAGGCGTGGCGTATCACCGACGGCCGGTTCCACCCGTTCGGTGCTGTCGCCGC
>JANNDW010000298.1:0-13513 GCA_031378125.1 Methylibium sp.
ATTTCGGGGAAGCGACTCAGCTCTTCGCGCAGCAAGTCGGTGACGCGTTCGGAAAGACCGGTGTGGGAGTCAACTTTCATTGGCATCCAAGGCGTCAGTCGCCGGTTATTCCTGCCAGCTGTTAGCTGCGTTAGCCAGGCGGCGCAGCAGGACCACACCCTGGCCGCGCACAAATCCGTACACCGTGACGGCCAAAGCTTCGTTGTAGGTGTGGCTGGTCATATTGCGGTGAAGCTGTGCTTCAGTCCATACATTGCCATCTTGAATCAAGCCAGCCTGTAACGATTGGCGAATAACGTCGCGGGGACTAAGCGCTTCGATGCCTAAAAAAGCCAATCGAAGTTTCAGCATCTTCCAGGCAAGCTCCCAGCAGAACTCGAAACGCTGGATGACTGAATCGCGTAGAAAGCTGCTTTCAGGCTGCGCACAGGCCTCTTCCAGGCGGGTGACGGCTTTTTGAAAATCAGCCTTGCGCTGCTGGAAGCGTTCTGACGGCTCGAGACGGTCGGTACTCATGGCTGCATTATGCGGTGGCCTGTGTTAACAAGTCCAAGGCAAAACTAGCCATTCTGCTCACTCGCCCTTCTCCCCCGCCAACTTCAACAAATCCCCACCCGTAGCCGCCGACAACAACCCCACCTTCGCATAAATCCCCAGCTTGTCGCGCGTATCGACAATATCCAGATTGCGCATCGTCAACTGACCAATCCGATCCGCTGGCGAGAAGCTGGACTCGCCTTTTTCCATCGTCAGCCGCTCGGGGTGATAGGTCAGGTTATCCGAGACGGTATTCAAGATCGAATAGTCATTGCCGCGGCGTAGTTCGAGCGTGACTTCGCCTGTAATTGCGCTGGCGATCCAGCGTTGAGCGGTCTCGCGCAGCATGATGGCTTGGGAGTCGAACCAGCGGCCCTGGTACAGCAGACGACCGAGTCGTTTGGCGGTCAGGCGGTACTGCTCGCTGGTGTCTTCGTTGTGAATGCCGGTGATCAGCCGCTCGTAGGCGATGAACAGCAGCGCCAGGCCGGGGGCTTCGTAAATGCCGCGGCTTTTGGCTTCGATGATGCGGTTTTCTATCTGGTCGCTCATGCCCAGGCCGTGGCGGCCGCCGATGCGGTTGGCTTCCAGAATCAGCTCGACCAGGCTGTCAAAACGCTTGCCGTTCAGTGCCACCGGCTGGCCTTCTTCGAAGCGAACGGACACGGTCTCGGCCTTCACCACCACATCGTCGCGCCAGAACGCCACGCCCATGATGGGCTGCACGATGTTCATGCCGTTGTTCAGGAACTCCAGGTGCTTGGCTTCGTGCGTCGCGCCCAGCAGGTTCGAGTCGGTCGAGTAGGCTTTCTCGGCACTCATCTTGTAGCCGAAGCCATGCTCCGTCATGTAGGCCGACATCTCGGCGCGCCCGCCCAGTTCGTCGATGAACTGCTGGTCCAGCCAGGGCTTGTAGATGCGCAGCTTGGGGTTGGCCAGCAGGCCGTAGCGGTAGAAGCGCTCGATGTCGTTGCCCTTGTAGGTGCTGCCGTCGCCCCAGATGTCGACACCGTCTTCGCGCATCGCCACCACCAGCGTGGTGCCGGTGACGGCGCGTCCCAGCGGCGTGGTGTTGAAGTAAGTGGCGCCGCCGGTCGAGATGTGGAAGGCGCCGCACTGGATGGCCGCGATGCCCTCGGCCACCAGTTGCGGCCGGCATTCGATCAGCCGCGCCGTCTGTGCGCCGTAGGCCAGCGCCTTGCGCGGGATCTCTTCGTAGTCGCTTTCGTCGGGCTGGCCCAGGTGGGCGGTGTAGGCGCAGGGCAGGGCGCCTTTGGCGCGCATCCAGTGCACCGCGGCGCTGGTGTCGAGCCCGCCGGAAAACGCGATGCCGACACGTTCGCCCTGGGGCAGTCTTTGCAGGATGTTGGCGGGCATGGGGGCTCCGAAATGAAGCGATTTTAGGGGTCTCGCAGTGCGCCGCTAAACTCGCCCGACACCGATGAACCCCGACGCACACACCCTTTGGCGCGCGCCGCGCTGGGCCCTTGCCATATTGCTTGCCTGCCTGGGGATGTTGGGGCCGTTCTCGATCGACACCTACCTGCCGGCCTTCACCGGCATCGCCAAAACACTGGGCGCCACGCCGGTGCAAATGCAGCAGACGCTGTCGGCCTACCTGTTCGGCTTTGCGATCATGAACCTGTTCCATGGCGCGCTGTCCGACAGCATTGGCCGCCGCCCCGTGGTGTTGTGGGGCGCGGCGATCTTCACGCTGGCCTCGGCCGGGTGTGCCTTGTCTCAGAACATCGCCGCGTTGGTGTTTTTTCGGGCGGTGCAGGGCATGGCGGCCGGGGCGGGCATCGTGATTTCACGGGCCGTCATCCGCGACATGTTTCCGCCCGCCGATGCGCAGCGGGTGATGTCGCAGGTCACCATCTACTTCGGCGTGGCGCCGGCGGTGGCGCCCATCGTCGGCGGCTTTCTGTTCGTGCATGCCGACTGGCATTCGATCTTCTGGTTTCTGGCGGCCATCGGTGCGGCGCTGTGGCTGGCCAACTACAAGCTGCTGCCTGAAACGCTGCATGCCGCGCAGCGCCAGCCGTTCAATGCGCGCAACCTGATGCGCGGCTACTGGCAGATGGGATCGAGCCCGCGATTCCTGCTGCTGGTGCTGGCCAGCGGCATCCCGTTCAACGGCATGTTTCTTTACGTGCTGTCGGCACCGGTATTCCTGGGCGAGCACCTGCATCTCGGGCCGACCGAGTTCTTCTGGTTCTTCGTGTTCACCATCGCCGGCGTCATGTCGGGCGCCTATGTTTCCGGCCGCATGGCGGGGCGGGTCAAGAACAAACACCAGATCCGCCACGGCTTCGTCATCATGATCGTGGTGTCGGTGCTCAACGTGGCGCTCAACCTGCTGTTCGTGCCGCAGGCCGGGTGGGCGATTGCGCTGATCGCGGTGTATGCGTTCGGTTGGGCCTTGATGGTGCCGGTGGTCACGTTGATGGTACTGGACCTGGTGCCCGAGCGGCGCGGCATGGCCTCGTCGTTCCAGGCTTTCGTGGGCAGCCTGGCCAATGCGGTGGTGGCGGGCGTGGTGGCGCCGCTGGTGATGCACTCCACCGTGGCGCTGGCGGCGGCCTCGATGCTGATGATGAGCATCGGCGTGGTCGCGTGGATCTGGGTCAAACCCAGGGTGATCTGAGGCCGCCAGCACTTTTCACTCTGCGCATGAGCATGCACATTGCAATTGAGTCCCCCGATCAGCCCGAGGTCACCGCGCTCATTGCACGGCTCGATGCCTACCAGGTCAGCCTGTACCCGCCCGAGAGCAACCACCTGATCGACCTGGCGGCGCTGCGCCGGCCCGAGGTTTTGTTTGCGGTGGCGCGTGATGCCGCGGGCCGCGCTTGCGGCTGCGGCGCGTTGCGGTTGATGTCGGGCTACGGCGAGGTCAAGCGCGTGTACGTCGCAACCGAGCAGCGCGGGCTGGGCGTTGGCGCGGCATTGCTGGGTTTCCTGGAGGGGCAGGCAGGGGCAGGCGGCTGCCGCGTGTTCCGGCTGGAGACCGGGTGCATCAGCGCGAGGCGCTGGCCTTGTACCGGCGCGCCGGCTATGTTCGCCGCGGCCCGTTTGCGCACTATCCCGAGGACCCGCTGAGTGTCTTCATGGAAAAGCGCGTCGGCGATGCAGCTGAGCAGGGCGCGCCATGAAGCCCGCCATCGATTTGTGTGCGTACGCGAAAGGCTTTGCCAGCCCGCCGCTGGCCGCCTGGATGCATTTGCTGGCCACGGGGCAACAGAAGTTCGGCGCGCTGCTCGGTGATGGCTGCCGCATCTCGCGGCTGCATCGCGCCGCGCCGGCCGCTCAAGACCCGCGCGGTTCGGCCGATATCCGTGCAGAAGCCCGTTTGGCCGGGCGCCGATGCCGGAGTCCGCAGCATGTTTTCGCCCCCAGTCGTTTTGATTCGTCCCCTGATGGCGGCGTCGCTCGGCCTGTTGATGGGCTGCCTGTGTGCACCGGCCGCGGCGGCGGATTCGCAGGCCCACGAATCCAGGGCCGAAGGCGCGAAGACCAAGGGCGTTGCCCAGGCCGACGCCACCCGGGATCAGGCCGTCGAGGCCAAGGCCAAGCTTGCCCGCGAGCCGGCGCCGGCCGCCGAAGGCAAGCCGGCCCACAAAGCCGGGGCCGCGCCGGAGCCCAAGGCCGGCGCGCCAAGAGCCGCCAAGGCCGCACCCAGGGATGTCATGGACGTGCTGCGCGAGCGCTTGGCCGAAAAACTGGGGGCCACCCCCTCGCCCGACACACAGGGCCTGCGCGTGGCCACACGTTCACCCGCGCCGGCCGGCTCCGCGGGCCCCGTGGCTGTGGCAGCGCTTGCTCCCAGAGCAGCAGGGCACAGTGCGGGCGGCTCGCCGAGCGCGGCCAGGCTTGCCGCCGCACACCGCCAGTCCGCGGCGGCTGCCGCCAGCCCGCACGGCGCGACCTCCGATGCGGCTCATTGGGACTACAAAGGTGACGCCGGACCGCAGAGTTGGGGCAAGCTGAAACCCGAATTCGCGCAATGCGCCACCGGCACGCGGCAAAGCCCGATCGACATTCGCGATGGCATCAAGGTCGAGCTGGACGCGGTTCGATTCGACTACAAGCCCAGCCATTTCCGCGTCATCGACAACGGCCACACCGTGCAGGTCAACGTGGCGGCGGGCAACTCGATCGAGATCATCGGCAGGCGCTACGAGCTGCTGCAGTTCCACTTTCATCGCCCGTCCGAAGAGCGTATCAACGGCCGTTTGTTCGACATGGTCGCGCACCTGGTGCACAAAGACATGGAAGGGCGCCTGGCGGTGATTGCGGTGCTGCTGGACCGCGGCTCGGCGCACCCTCTCATCCAAACGGTCTGGAACAACCTGCCGCTGGAAAAGGGCGAAGAGCTGGCCGCCCGCGCCGCGCTCGATCTGAACGCATTGCTGCCGGCCGACCGCAGCTATTTCACCTACATGGGTTCGCTGACCACGCCGCCGTGCAGCGAGGGCGTGTTGTGGATGGTGATGAAAGAGCCGGTGACGATCTCGGCCGAACAGATCGGCATTTTCTCGCGCCTGTACCCGATGAACGCGCGGCCGGTTCAGTCGGCCAGTGGGCGGCTCATCAAGGAATCGAACTGAGTTTCCCGGCCGCTGCGCCGCGGCCCCCGCGCACACATCCAGCCCTCGAGGGGCATGGTCACGTCTCAGTTGATGCGGCGCGTGAACATCGCATCCGGGCCGGTCGGGTGGCCGCTTGAGGCCCTTGTGCGCCGCATTGACGATAGACTGCGCGCGACAACACTCATCCAGTGCGCATCATGACCCTGCTCATCATCGGCCTCGTGCTGTTCCTCGGCATTCACTCGGCTTCCATCGTCGCTCCGGCGTGGCGCGATGCGCAGCTGGCGCAACGTGGCGAGGCGACCTGGAAGGGGATTTATTCGGTGGCCTCGGCCGTCGGGTTCGTGCTGCTGGTGTATGGCTACGGCCTGGCACGGCAGTCGCCGGTGCTGCTCTACACGCCGCCCGCGGCGCTGCGCCATGTCGCTTTGCTGCTGATGCTGCCGGTGTTCCCGCTGTTGCTGGCGGCTTACCTGCCAGGCCGCATCAAGACCGCCGCCAAACATCCGATGTTGCTGGCCGTGAAGTTCTGGGCCTTGGCGCACTTGCTGGCCAACGGCAGCTTGGCCGATGTCTTGTTGTTCGGGGGTTTCCTGGCCTGGGCGGTGGCCGACCGCATCTCATTGAAACGCCGGCCAGCACGCGCGGTGCCCGGGGGCAGCGCCGGCCGCTTCAACGACCTGATCGCGGTGGTCGGCGGGCTGGCGCTCTACGCGGTGACCCTGCTGGGCTTGCACCAGTGGCTCATCGGGGTGCCACCAGTTTAGGAAAAGGCGCCGGTGCCTGCCTCGAACTAAACCGCCACCGAGGTGGCGGCCAGGCAGGCGTTGCATTTGCCCAGCCCCGGAATCCGCGCATCCGGTTTGCCGTCACCGGTCTTGAAATTGGCTTGGCAGCGCCTGCAGACGTACATCTTCGAGCTCGACATCATCGGCTTGACGCCCGGCTGACTGGCCGGACGAGCGGCCGTGTATTCCGCCTGGGTCTGGCGCAGTTTCTGCGCGGTGTCGGTCGGGGCGCTGGGGGTCGGACGTCGTGTGGCCATGGTGTGCACGCTCAAGACTGGGGTGGGCAAGGGTGTCGCCAAGGACAACCCATCGCAATCCCCAATTGTCGGCGCATTCGTCGCCGCGCGCACGAAAATGGGCTCTTGAAGTTCACCCATCACTTTCAGAGCGCGGTGCAAGTCCTTATTTTTGAACACATTTTCCCTGCATCGACTCAAAGAATAGCGGCTAAGTGGTTGATTTCATTGATTTTTCGATGCAAGTTTGATTGACCTTGACAGGGTCATCCGCTAAAGTGGCGAAAAATGCACTTTAGTGGGGGATTGTGGAAGACATCGTGTTTCAGGGGCCCAGCGCCCTGACGCTGGACAGCAAAGGGCGCATTGCGGTGCCAACGCGCCACCGCGATTTGCTGACAGCTGCCGGTGTCACTGAACTCACGATCACCCTCCACCCTGACGATGCGTTGATGATATTCCCGCGTTCCACCTGGTTGAAGTTCCGCGAGCGCCTGGTGGCGCTGCCGTTCGATTCGAGCCCGTGGAAGCGGATGTTCCTCGGCAATGCGATGGATGTGGAGATCGATGCGTCGTCACGCGTATTGATCGCGCCCGAGCTGCGCGACGCGGCGGGCTTGGTGCGTGACGTCAAGCTGATCGGCGTGGGCAGCCACCTGGAGTTGTGGGACAGCCAACGTCACATTGAACAGTCGGCCCGGACCAAGGCCGGCGCGATGCCCGATTCGATCAAGGCCTTCGTGTTTTGAGATGAGCGACGGCCCAGCCTTGCAGCACTCCAGCGTCTTGCTGGCCGAGGCGATCGACGCGCTCGTGACCACGCCTGACGGCCTGTACCTGGACGGCACATTCGGCCGCGGCGGGCACTCACGCGCCCTGTTGGCCCGGCTGTCAACCGAGGGCCGGGTAGTGGCCATCGACCGGGACCCGCAAGCGGTCGAAGCCGCAATGCTGAGCAGCATGCGCATCACCGATCCGCGCTTCTCCATCCATCACACGAGCTTTGCCCACATGGCGGCCTTGCTGGCGGCGTTGGGCATCCAACGCATCGACGGACTGCTGCTGGACTTGGGCGTCTCGTCGCCGCAGATCGATAACCCCGAGCGCGGGTTCAGCTTCCGTTTTGACGGGCCGCTGGACATGCGCATGGACACCACCCGCGGCGAGAGCGCCGCGGAATTCCTGGCCCGCGCCGACGAGCGCCACATCGCGGAGGTGATTCGTGACCATGGGGAAGAACGGTTTGCTGTACAGGTTGCAAAGGCGATTGTTGCTCGGCGCGAAGGCGGGAACCCTGTTCTCACGACAAGGCAACTTTCCGAAATCGTGGCTCGCGCGGTCAAGACCCGCGAGCCGGGCCAGGACCCTGCGACGCGCACATTTCAAGCTCTTCGGATTTTCGTCAACGCCGAGCTTGAGGAGCTCGAACAAGGGTTGAATGCGTCGCTGCGCTTGCTTAGGCCCGGTGCGCGCCTGGTCGTCATCAGCTTTCATTCGCTGGAAGACCGCATCGTGAAGACCTTCATCGCCCGCGAGAGCCGCAATGAAATCGACCGCCGTGCGCCGTTCGCACCGGAGAAGCCGACCCGCTTGATGGCGATTGCGCGCATCAAGCCCGGCGATGCCGAAGTGCGCGCCAATCCGCGCGCGCGCTCGGCCATCATGAGGGTGGCCGAGCGCACCGCCGCCGGGGCTGCGGCATGACCCGTCTCAACCTTCTGCTGTTGGTGGCGCTGCTGCTCAGCAGCGTCTATCTGGTGCGAGTGTCGTACGACGCGCGGCGCTTGTTTTCCGAGCTCGATCGTGCGCAGGGTGAAGAGCGCCTGCTCGAACACGAGCACGACAAGTTGAAGTCCGAAAAGCAGTCGCAGGCCACGCCGCTGCGCGTGGAACGCACCGCGCGCGACCGGCTCTCGATGCGCAACGCCACACCCGCGGTCACACAGTACGTCAGCCATTCGCGGGCGGCATCCGCCGGAGGCGGGCAATGAAATTGCTGAAACAGTCGAAAGCGCTGGACAAGTCGAAGAAGGCGCGCGGCACCGCGCCCAACGTGCGCCGGGTGATGTATTCGCCCAGCCCGCTGCTGGCGTCCAAGACGCCGCCGTGGCGCTCCAAGTTCCTGGTGGCCTTGGTGGGCCTGAGTTTTTGCGTCTTGCTGGGCCGCGCCATCTATGTGCAGATCGTCGGCAGTGCGTTCTTTCTGAGGCAGGGGGAGATTCGCTACGCGCGCACGCTCGACCTGCCGGCCAGCCGCGGCCGCATCGTCGATCGGAATGGCTTGCTGCTCGCCTCCAGCGTTCCGGCGCCTTCGCTGTGGGCGATTCCGAAAGACGTCGAGGCCGACAAGCCGCAGCGCCGCCAGCTCGCCAAGCTGCTGGGGCTCACGCCCACCGAGCTGGACGACCGGCTTGAGGAAAGCCCGAATTTTGCCTGGCTGCGCCGCCAGGCCGATGACAAGCTGGTCGATGACGTGCTGGCCCTCAAGCTCAAAGGCGTGCACCAGGTGCGCGAGTACAAGCGCGACTATCCGGACGGCGAGGCGACCGCCCATGTGGTGGGCTTCACCAATCTCGAAGAGCGTGGCCAAGAAGGCGTCGAGCTGGCGTTCCAGAAGGAACTGGCGGGCCGCAACGGCACCCGCCGTGTCATCAAGGACCGGCTGGGCAAGGTGGTCGAAGACATCGGTGACAGCGTGGCGCCGGTGGACGGGCGCGACATCGAGCTGAGCATCGATTCCAAGGTGCAGTTCTACGCCTACCAGCGTGTGCGCGACGCGGTGGCCGAGCACAGGGCCAAGGCCGGCAGCGTGGTGGTGCTGGACGTGAAGACCGGCGAGGTGCTGGCGCTGGCCAACTACCCGAGCTACTCGCCCGCCAACCGCAAGAACCTGGGCGGCGCGCAGCTGCGCAACCGCGCGCTGACCGACACCTTCGAGCCCGGCTCGACGATGAAGCCCTTCGTCGCCGCGCTGGCGCTGGAGACCGGCCGCGTGACGCCGACGTCGGTGATCCAGACGGCGCCCGGCCGCATGACGGTCACCGGCCTGCCGATCACCGATGCGCACCCGCATGGCGCGTTGACGGTCAACCAGGTGATCCAAAAGTCCAGCAACGTCGGCATTGTCAAGATGGCCATGCAGATGCAGCCGCGCGAAATGTGGGACCTATTCACCCAGGTCGGTTTTGGGCAGAAGCCGCAGATCAGCTTTCCCGGCGCGGTGACGGGGCGGCTTCGCCCCTACAAGACCTGGCGGCCGATCGAGCAGGCCACCATGGCCTACGGCTACGGCCTGTCGACCAGCTTGTTTCAGCTGGCGCGTGCGTACAGCGTGTTCGCGCACGATGGCGAACTCCTGCCGGTGTCGCTGGTCAAAGTTTCGGAGCCCAGTGGCGGCATGCGGGTGATGTCGGCGCAGACGGCGCGCGACATTCGGCACATGCTCGAACTGGCGGCCGGCAACGGCGGCACCGCGCCGAAGGCCCAGGTGATGGGCTATTCGGTGGGTGGCAAGACCGGCACGGCCCACAAGCAGGAGGCGGGCGCGTATGCCGACAAGAAGTACCGGGCCTGGTTCGTCGGCATGGCGCCGATCAACAACCCGCGCATCGTCGTGGCGGTGATGGTCGACGAGCCGAACAACGGCAAGTATTACGGCGGCGACGTGGCAGCGCCGGTGTTCAGCGAGGTGGTGCAGCAGACCCTGCGCATGATGGGCCTGCCGCCCGATCTGGACGTCAAGCCGCAAATCATGGCGAACAGCGTGCTTGCGGTGCCGGAGAGTTTTTGATGTCCTCGGCCCTGCTCGATTCGGTGCCCGCCGCGCTGGCCTGGTTGCAGCGGCACGGTGTGCGTGGGTTGAGCGTGGACAGCCGGCGCATCCAAGCGGGCGACGCCTTCATCGCCTGGCCGGGCCGTGCGCTCGACGCGCGACAGTTCGTGCGCCAGGCGCTGAGCCACGGGGCGAGCGCATGCCTGGTCGAAGCGCAAGGGATTGAGGCATTCGACCTCCACAACGAACCCCGCGTGGCGTCGATGGCGGGCCTGAAGGCTGTCACCGGCGACATTGCCAGCGCCTTCCTGGGCGCACCCAGCCGGCGCCTGCGCATGGTCGCCGTCACCGGCACCAACGGCAAGACTTCCACGGCATGGTGGACGGCCCAGGCGCTGGGTGCGCTGGGCCGGCGCTGCGGTGTGATCGGCACGCTGGGTGTGGGCGAGCCGCCGTCGACGGCCCATCCCGAGGCGCGGATGATGCCCACCGGCCTCACCACCCCCGACCCGGTTGCGTTGCAAGGCGCATTGCGCCAGTTTGCGGATGAGGGCTTCAATGCTTGCGCCATTGAAGCGTCGTCGATCGGCCTCGATGAGCATCGCCTGGCGGGCACGCACATCGACGTGGCGCTGTTCACCAACTTCACCCAGGACCATCTCGACCACCACGGCACGATGGACGCCTACTGGCGCGCCAAGACCCAGCTGTTCGACCGCCCCGGTCTGAAAGCGGCCATCGTCAACCTCGACGATTCGCACGGCGCTTCGCTGGCCTACAGCCTGCGCGGCCGGCCGCTGGCGGTGTTGACCTATTCGGCGCGGCGCGACGCCCGGCTGCGCGGCGCCAACGTTCGTTACGAAGGCGATGGGCTGTGCTTCGAGGTGCTCGAAGCCGGCGCCCAGGCCGGGGTGCGCACGCCGCTGATCGGCGACTTCAACGTGTCGAATCTGCTGGCCGTGATCGGCGGCCTGCGCGCACTGGGCGTGCCGCTCACCGACGCCGCGCAGGCGTGTTCGGCGCTGACCCCGGTGCCCGGCCGCATGCAGCGTGTGGCATCGTCTGGCGCCGGCCCCGAGGTGGTGGTGGACTATGCCCACACACCCGATGCGCTGGAAAAAGCGCTGCTCGCGCTGCAGCCGCTGGCCGCCCAGCGCGGCGGGGCCTTGTGGTGCGTGTTCGGGTGTGGCGGCAACCGGGATGCGGCCAAGCGACCGTTGATGGGCGTGCTGGCGCAGCGCCATGCAAACCATGTGGTGGTCACCAGCGACAACCCGCGCAACGAAGCGCCCGACGCCATCATTGCGCAGATCCTGGCCGGCCTGCCCGCGCGCGACAAGGTCGCCGTGGTGGAAGACCGCCGCGCCGCCCTGGCCCATGCCGTGGGCCAGGCCGATGCGCGCGACGTGATTTTGGTGGCCGGCAAGGGCCATGAGGACTACCAGGAGATCGCCGGTGTCAAGCACCCGTTCTCCGATGTGCTGCACGCGCAAGCGGCCTTGCGCCAGCGGGGACAAGCGGCATGATGAGCTTGGCCCAGGCCCACGCGCTGCTGCCCCAATCCATGCTGGTGGGCGATGGCTCGCAAGCGATCGAGCGGGTCCACACCGACACCCGCACGCTGCTGCCCGGCGATCTGTTCGTCGCACTCAAGGGCGAGCATTTCGACGCCCACTCGTTCCTGGCCCAGGCGCGCGGCAATGGGGCGGTCGGGGCCATCGCCGAACACGGCCTGTTGCAAGCCGACCTGCCGGGTTTGCAGGTGGCCGACACGCAAACCGCGCTGGCACAACTCGCCACCGCGTGGCGGCGCCAGTTTCAGTTGCCGCTGATCGCGGTGACGGGCAGCAACGGCAAGACCACGGTCACGCAGATGATCTCGTTCATCCTGCACGCCTGGCTGGGCGACGCCGCCCTGGCCACCGCCGGCAACCTGAACAACCACATCGGCCTGCCGCTGACGTTGTTGCGCCTGCGCCAGGACGACGAGACCTGGCACCGCGCCGCGGTGGTCGAGCTGGGCATGAACCACCCGGGCGAGATCGGCATGCTGGCGCTGATTGCCGCGCCGACCGTGGCGCTGGTCAACAACGCGCAGCGCGAGCACCAGGAGTTCATGCACAGCGTGCAAGCCGTGGCGCGCGAAAACGGCGCGGTGATCGAAGCGCTGGGGCCGTCGGGCGTGGCGGTGTTCCCGGCCGACGATGCCCATGCCGCGCTGTGGCACTCGCTGGCGGCCACCCGGCCGACGCTGACCTTCGCGTTGAACGGCGGTGCGGACGTGACCTGCCTTGCGGTGTGGGACGACAGGCATTGGGCCTTGATGCTGCAAACCCCGGCCGGCTCGACCGCGCTGCAACTCAACATCGCCGGTTTGCACAACGTCAAGAACGCGCTGGCCGCGGTTGCGTGTGCGCTGGCCGCCGGTTGCCCGCTGGGTGCCATTGAGCGCGGGCTGGAGGCCTTTGTGCCGGTGAAGGGGCGTTCGGAAATCTCCACCTGGGTGCGCGACGGCCGCTTCGTGACCCTGGTCGACGACACCTACAACGCCAATCCGGACTCGGTGCGCGCCGCTGTCGACGTGCTGGCCGGACTGCCCGCGCCACGCTGGCTGGTGCTGGGCGACATGGGCGAGGTGGGCGACAAGGGGCCGGAGTTTCACCGCGAGGTGGGTGCCTACGCGGCGCAGCGCGGCATCGAGGCGCTGTGGACCGTCGGGCCCTTGAGTGCGCACACCGCCGCCGTGTTTCGTGGCGCGCGCCACTTCAACACCGTGCCCGAGCTGATCAAGGCCGTGCAGCAAGCGCCGCAATGCAAGGCGGTGGTCGTGAAGGGTTCGCGCTTCATGAAGATGGAGCAGTTCGTTGCGGCCTTGGTGGCCAGCGGAGGGAAACCGCGTGCTGTTTAGCCTGTCTCAGTGGTTGCAAACGCTGTCGCCGGAGTTCGGCTTCTTCCGCGTCTTCCAGTACATCACCTTCCGCGCGGTGATGGCCGCGCTCACGTCGCTGATCATCGGCCTGGCCTTCGGCCCGTGGGTGATCCGCCGGCTGACCGAACTCAAGGTCGGCCAGCCGATCCGCGAGTACGGCATGCAGGAGCACCGGGTCAAGACCGGCACGCCCACCATGGGTGGGGTGTTGATCCTGATCGGCATCGGCGTGTCCACCTTGCTGTGGTTCGACTGGAGCAACCGCTTCGTCTGGATCGTGATGATCGTGACGCTGGGCTTCGGCGCCATCGGCTGGGCCGACGACTGGCGCAAGGTGGTCGACAAGAACCCCGAGGGCATGGGCTCGGCCGAAAAGTTCTTCTGGCAATCGGCCATCGGGCTGGTGGCCGCGCTGTACCTGGCCTTCAGCGTCAGCGAGACCTCCAACCTGCGGGTGGCCGAACTGTTCCTGCGTTGGGTTCAAAGCGGCTTCTCCAACGACCTGCCGCCCAAGGCCGACCTGATCGTGCCGTTCTTCAAGACCATCAGCTACCCGCTGGGCGTGTTCGGCTTCATCACGCTGACCTACTTCGTGATCGTCGGCACGAGCAACGCGGTCAACCTCACCGACGGGCTGGACGGCCTGGCCATCATGCCGG
>JANNDW010000208.1:0-3409 GCA_031378125.1 Methylibium sp.
AGCACCGATCCGGCGCTCTTGTCGGCGTCGGCCAGCCGCTCGGCACGCAGGTTGATGATGTTCGATGAGCGTGCGAACGGCGCGCGGTAGATGTGCGTGTTGGCGTAGCCGGGCATGCCGATGACAAACTCGTACGAAGACTTGCCGTCGGCGTTGAACGGGCCCCACATGCCATCGGCACCGATCGTCTTGCGATGCACCGCCGCACCGGCGCGCTCGCCGCTAGCGGCATTCGTCGCGAACACTTCCAGCGTGGCGCCGGCCAGCGCCAAGTTGTTGACGAACCCGCCCTGCGTGTTGTTCAAACCCTGCCCGCTGACCTTGCCGTCCAGCACCACTTTGGCTTCGGGCGTGATCGCCAGCGTGGCCGGCGCCTTGCCGGTGATGAAGCGGTACACCTGCTCGAAAGCCTTGGCGCTGAACGAGGTCTCGCGGTGGTCGATGCCGGCAATCACCACGTTCTGCGCGCCCTTGAGTTCGGGGCCGGCGAACGTGACGTTGGTGGGCGTGCCCTTGGCGCCGATCCACGCGCCATCGGGTTGCGCGAACTTGTCGTTGTTGTCAGAGCGGATCGTCATCCATTTCACGCCGGGCGTCACCTCGTCATAACCCATCAGGCGCGTGGTGTTGAGCGCGGTGAGGAATGGGCCGGTGCCGTTGAACTCGCTGTTGGGCAGGACGTTCTGGTGCGCCCACACGCCGTGGTTGGGCGTGCCGCCGAGGATGGCGTGCGACACCGAGGTGCTGCCGCCGCCGTTGGCGATGTAGTTGCGAATCGCGTTGCCGCCGCGCGAGTTGCCGTACAGCACCAGCTTGCGCGCGCCGGTGGCCTTGAGCACTTTGTCGACCTCGGCGGACAGGTAGCGCATGTGCTCGGTGGTCGAGCTGCGGCCGTCCTGCGGCTTGCCGTCGTCGTCGCGGGCCAATGGGTAGGGCAGGTCGATGGCGTACAGCCGTTCGCGCGGCCAGCCGTTGGACTCGAAGCGCCACATCGTCGTGTGCCACAGCGCGGCGGTGTCGCCGTTGCCGTGCACAAAGACGACCGGCGGGAAATCGGCGCTGGAGGGCACACCGGTGGACGGGCCGCTGGCGCAGGCGCCGAGCAGCGAGGCAATGGCCGCGGCCAGCAGCACGCGGCGGGTGAGGGTGTTCTTCATGGCGGGTATGCCTCGGTTCGGGGTCATTGTGGGGGCGGGCGCATGTCGGCCGCACTCGGCAGGTCGGGCAGGCCAGGGCCGCCCAATCGGGTCGCCGCATGCACCGCGCGCAGCACGGCCGCGGCCATCACCTCGGCGGCCAACGCGCCGATCAGCGTCACGTTGCCGGGCAGGCCGCTCGCACCGGTGGCCAGCGCGAACACGGTGTCGCCGTCGGTCATGGTGTGGACGGGGTTGATGCTGCGCGCCAGGCCGTCTTGCGCCATTTGCGCGACCTTGCCGGCCTGCGCCTTGGTCAGCACCGCATCGGTGGCAACCACGCCGAGCGTGGTGGCCATGCCGGCTTGCAGGTGCGCAGGCAGTTCGCCACGCAACAAGGCCTGCATGCTGCCGAGCAGCGACTGGCCGTCGGCCGTGCGGGCCCCGGCCACGACGCGCCCGGTGCTCGGGTCGACCACATCGCCGATGGCGTTGACTGCCACCAGCGCACCGACCGTGATGGCGCCGACCTGGACAGACGCCGTGCCGATGCCGCCCTTCATGGCCCGCTGGATGCCGAACAGCTTGCCGACCGTGGCGCCGGCGCCCGCGCCCACACTGCCTTCGGCGGGCGGCTGGTGGCTGGCCGCCTGACACGCCGCGTAGCCGGCCTGCGCATCCGGGCGAATCGAAGCATCGCCCAGCCACAGATCGAACAGAATCGCCGCCGGCACGATCGGCACCCGCGCGGGGCCGACCTGCACGCCGACGCCGCGCTCGTCCAGCCAACGCATCACGCCGCCAGCGGCGTCCAGCCCGAAGGCGCTGCCGCCCGCCAGCAGCACGGCGTGAACCTTCTCCACCGCGTTCAGCGGCGACAGAAGTTCGGTTTCGCGCGTGCCGGGGGCGGCGCCGCGCACGTCGACCCCGCCGACCGCGCCGCCGGTGGTGAGAACCACCGTGCAGCCGGTCGGGCGGCGCGTGTCGGTGAAGTGGCCGACCAGAATGCCTGCCACATCGGTGATGGCGCCGTGCGGATTCACCCTCACCCCAGCCCTCTCCCGGGGGGAGAGGGAGTCAAGCAAACACCCCGGCCGTGTCCTGCATGCGCGCGCTCACCTCGCCCAGGTGGTGCAGCGTGTCGCCGAAGCTCATTTCCATCACCGTCAGGCGCTTGAAGTAGTGGCTGGCGATGTACTCGTCGGTCACGCCAATGCCGCCGTGCAGCTGAATGCATTGCTGGCCGACATAGCGCATCGAATTGCCCAGCTGCAGCTTGGCTTG
This sequence comes from Methylibium sp., assembly GCA_031378125.1. Classification (GTDB taxonomy): domain Bacteria; phylum Pseudomonadota; class Gammaproteobacteria; order Burkholderiales; family Burkholderiaceae_C; genus LGRD01. The sequence continues at coordinate 2,421 of JANNDW010000208.1, forward strand.
CGACAACGCGCGGCGCCGTTGTGGCGCCGGCTCACCGAGTTTCATGCTGGCAAAGTAGCTCATCGAGCGCGCCAGTTCGAGGTTCATCTTCACGTCGGCCATGCGGTGGCGCAGCGCCTGAAAGCTGGCCAGCGTGGCGCCGAACTGCTTGCGTGTGTTCATGTACTCCACCGTGATCGCCACCAGCCGGTCCATCAGCCCCACCGCTTCGGCGCAGACCGCGGCAATGCCCACATCGACGGCCTGCTCCAGCAGCGCCGCGCCGTCGTCGGTGATCAGCGTGGCCGGGGTCGCGGCGAGCGTCAGTTCGGCGGCGCGCGCGCCGTCTTGCGTCGGGTAGCCGCGCAGCGTCGCGCCGCTGGCCGACCGTTCGACGAGGAACAGGCCAATGCCTGTCGAATCGTCATCGGCGCCCGATAAGCGCGCCGGCACGATGAACGCATCGGCCTCGTCGCCTGCGGGCACCAGGCTCTTGGTGCCGGTCAACACATGACCACCCGCCGTGGCGGTGGCGCGCGTGGTCACATGGTGCAGCCGATAGCGCGCGCCGCGTTCCTGGTGCGCCAGCACGACCAGCGCCTCGGCCGATGCGATCTTCGGCAGCCAGGCGGCCTGCACGCCAGCGGGTGCGGCCGCCAGCAGCGTGGGCGCGACCAGCGCCCCCGCGGCATACGGCGCGTTGACCAGCCCGCGGCCCAGTTCTTCCATCACCACCATCGCTTCGACCGCGCCCCATTGCGTCGAGTTCGCCATGCCGCCAAACGCCTCGGGCACAGCCAGCCCGGTGAGGCCCAGTTCGGCCAACTCCGCGTACACCGCACGGGTTGCGCCGCCGGCCTTGGCGATGCCATGGCGGCGCTCGAACGAGAAGCCCTTTTCGACCCAGCGCGCCACCGCGTCGCGCAGTGAAGCCTGGTCGTCGGTGAAATCGAAGTCCATGTTCAGCTTCCCAAAACGGTTTGAGCAACGATGTTGCGCTGCACTTCATT
>JANNDW010000310.1:0-11807 GCA_031378125.1 Methylibium sp.
CCGACCATCATGGCCTGCGGCTTGAAGCGGTTGAACGCATCGCGCGCGGCGTTCTTGAACAGCTCGGCGGTGTCGCCGCCCAGGTCGCGCGCCTGGAAGGTGGTGTAGGTGACGGGCGGGCGCTTCGGGTTGCGCTCGATCATCGTGAACAGCAGGTCGGCGTAGGTGTCGCCCTGCGGCGCGTGCAGCACGTAGTGCACACCTTGCATCGCAGTGGCGATGCGCATCGCGCCGACGTGCGGCGGGCCTTCGTAGGTCCACAGGGTCAGTTGCATGCTCAGGCCCCCAGCCGTGCGCTGAGCTGCGCACATCCCTCGGCAGGCGCGAATCCCTGAACGTTCAGGGTCTCGCGGCCGGCCTCGGCGAGCTTCATGCGCCGCACCAGCGGGCGCGCAAACAACTCGGCCAGATCACCGGCCTGCTCGTAACCGTGGATCGGCGTGAAGACCAACTCGATGGCCCACTTGGTCGTCAGGCCCTCCGCTTCGAGCGGGTTGGCCAGGCCCAGGCCGCAGACCACGATGTCGGGCTGCGCGGCGCGGCAGCGGTCGAGCTGGTTGTCGACATGCTGGCCTTCGGACAGGGCCGTGCCTTCGGGCAACAGCGCCAGCTCTTCGGCCAGGTGCTGGCGGTGCAGGTAGGGCGTGCCGACCTCGACCAGCCGCATGCCCAACTCGCGCGACAAGAAGCGCGCGATCGGAATTTCAAGCTGCGAATCGGGGAAAAAGAACACGCGCTTGTCGGCGAGTTGCGGGCGCAAGCGCGCCAGCGCCGCTTCGGCGCGCTGACGGCCGGCCGCAGTGACGCGCTCGAACGTGGCGGCATCGACGCCGAAGCTGTCAGCCGCCGCTTGCAGCCAGGCCGTGGTGCCTTCGGAGCCGAGCGGGAACGGCGCGGCCAGGCGTGTTGCGCCGCGCGATTCGAGCGCCCTGGCGGTGTCGGCCAGAAAAGGTTGCGCCAGCAGGAAGCGGGTGTTGGCGCCGACGCTGGGCAAGTCGGTGGCATTGCGCGGTGGGAAGAACCGCACACCATCCAAGCCGAGTTGCTGGAACAGGCGCGCGAACTGGTCTTCGACCACATCGGCCAGCGCGCCCACCACCAGCAGCGAGGCCGGTGCGTTGTCCGCGGCCGGGGGCAGCACGGGCACCAGCGAAGCCAAGCAAGCGTCCTCACCCTGCGTGAACGTGGTCTCGATGCCGCTGCCCGAATAGTTGAGCACCCGAACGTTGGGCGAGAAGCGGCCCGACAACCGCGACGCCGCGCGCGACAGGTCGAGCTTGATGACTTCCGACGGGCACGAGCCCACCAGGAACAACATCTTGATCTCGGGCCGGCGCTCCAGCAGCCTTGTCACCACGCGGTCGAGCTCGTCGTTGCAGTCGGCCAGGCCGGCCAGGTCGCGCTCGTCGATGATGGCGGTGGCAAAGCGCGGCTCGGCGAAGATCATCACACCGGCAGCCGATTGAATAAGGTGGGCGCAGGTGCGCGAGCCGACCACCAGAAAAAACGCGTCCTGGATCTTGCGGTGCAGCCAGATGATGCCGGTCAGGCCGCAGAACACCTCGCGCTGGCCGCGCTCGCGCAGCACCGGCGCATCGGCGCAGCCTTGCGACACCGCGCTGCGGATCGAAATGACCGCACTCATGCCGCGAGCTCCACCGACCCGGCGTGGGCGCTGGCCGACGCCGCGCCCAGCCGCGCCGCCCGCAACTTCAAAATGAACTGCGTGGCGTTGATCACATACGTGGCATAGGCCACGAGCGCCAGGACCATCAGCGGCCTGGCCGTCAGAGCGCCACTGAACAGCGCGGCAAGGTAAGCCGTGTGCAGCGCCAGCACCAACATGCTGAACACGTCTTCCCAATAGAACGCGGGCGCAAACAGGTAGCGGCCGAACACCACCTTTTCCCAGATGCAGCCGGTAACCATGATGAGGTAGAGCGTCAGCGTCTTGACCACAACCGACAGCGTGGCGGCGGCCAGGCTTTCGCCGGTGGCCAGATAGCGCCACACCAGGGCCAGGCTGACGAGAAACACCACAAACTGCACCGGCGCCAGCACCCCTTGCACCAGGGTCCAGCCCGACGCGTCGCGGCGCGCCCGCTCTTCCACCGTGTACAGCGGGCGGACGGCTGCCCCGCGAAATCCGCGCTGGCCTGTGGTTTGCCCTGGAGTGCTGCTGTCCATCAGCGCGAATTTAGAGCGCCAGCAAGCATCTGTCAATCTAGATTGACGTAAATTCAGCTTGACAGTATTTGCCCGGTCACTGATGATTTCACCGAGTCGAGGTTGACGTTGGACTGTGGCTCACTGTGCCCACCTTGGCTCCGTGTCACGCACATACGTTGGGTCGTTCTTCGCCAAGGGTTTGTTGTGAATCCACACGCAAAACAGTCAGCGGGACTTGAACAGTGCGCTCTTGCCGATGCGGTGGAGGGTGGCCTTCCAACCTCAGCCGACCGGGCTTTGCCGGCCCCGCAGGCCTCGCAGGACAGTGGCTCGTGCCCCATCGGCAGGCCAACGGCAATGCGGAAATCCGGGGTCGACAGCGGCGTTGGCATCGGGTACGCTAATTTCGCAGCCGGCAAGTCAAGCTGTACGTCCCCGGCACTCTTCCGGGTTCATTCCGTTAAGAATCGCATCGAGTCGTCGGGATGGAAAAGCGCGCGCGGGCATGTCCCCTCGGCGCCGCTCGAAAGCCCGCCTTCTCGTCAAGCGAGGAGACAACCCATGAACCGTTTGCAGCTTGAAGCGCTGGCCGAAAATTTCCTGTCGCAGGACACGTTGGGGTCCGACGAGTGGCGTGAAAAACAGCGGCTTCCCTTCAACTCCGATTCGCCTGCCTGGACCCAGATCGGGCAATCGCGCGACGCGGCTGAAGCGCGAATGACTCAGTTGGTCAAGACGCTGGAGTCCGAAGTCATCCCGCGCCTTCTGCAGGCCCACCGCGTGGCGCCGGGCGGGTTGTTGCCACGGGTCAGTCTGTGCCCGCCGCCCACCGAGCAGGAAGTGCAGGTCTTTGTCAAACTCGTGCTAGGGAGCGAGGACATCCCGATTTCGCAATGCATCGCAGACATTCGCCGCAAAGGCATGTCGGTCGAGATGGTCTATCTGGACCTGCTGGCCCCGGCCGCCAAACACCTGGGCGAGCTGTGGCTGGAAGACCTTTGCGACTTCACCGAAGTGACGGTGGGCTTGGGCCGCTTGCAGCACCTGCTTCAGGAATTGAGCCCGGCCTTTGGCTCCGAAGTGCAGTTTGCGGCCAATGCCCGCCGCGTGTTGTTGATGCCGGCACCGGGAGACCAGCACACGTTTGGGCTGTCCATGGTGGCCGAGTTTTTCAGCCGTTCCGGCTGGGAGGTGGCCACTGGCGATATCACCTCGCCCACCAACGCGGTGGACATGGCGCGCCTTGAGTGGCTCGACGTCATGGGCTTTTCTGTCGGCAGTGAGACCCGGCTCGATTGGCTGACAGACTGCATTCGCAGGGTGCGGCAGGTATCGCGCAACAAGAACATCGGCATCATGGTCGGGGGGCCGGTGTTTGCCGAGCACCCGGAATACGTCGAACTGGTGGGCGCCGACTGCACGGCCGTCGACGGCAAGGACGCACCGGTGAAGGCTGAAAGCCTGATCAACAAACGCGTCGCATCGCGTTGAAGACGTGCCCGGCGCCGCGTCACCTGGATGGGCATGAACTCGGCGAGCAGTGATGGGGCGGTTTCGGCATGAGAGGTTTTGAATTCCCGCAAGAAACCTTTGCCGACCTGGGGGCGGAAGCGGTGGCCCGACTGGTTTGCGGCGGCGCCGACCTGGCGCTTGTGATCGATGCCGAAGGGGTGATCCAAGACCTGGCCTACGGCAGTACGTCGTTCAGCGACGAGCGCTGCGAGAGCTGGGTGGGCCGGGCTTTGATCCAAACCGTCACCAAGGAAAGCCGCGGCAAGATCGAGGCCCTGTTGCGAGACGCCGGCAACCCCGCGGTGCTCCGTTGGCGGCAGGTCAACCACCCATCCGCGCAGGGCCCGGACTTGCCGCTGTCCTACTGTGCTTTTCGGGTGAGTGACGAGGGGCGCGCCAAGCCATTGGGGCGTTCGGTGCTGTACGGGCGCGACCTGCGCGCCATGTCGGCCTTGCAGCAAAGCGTCGTCGATGCCCAGCAGGAATCCTTGCAGGACCATTGGAAGTTGCGCGATACGCAGTCCCGCAACCGTCATTTGTTCCAGACCGCGTCCGACGGGGTGCTGATCATCGACGCCGCCAGCCAGAAGATCGTCGAAGCCAATCCGGCCGCGATGTCTCTGTTCGGCGACAAGGCCGGCAAACTCGTGGGCAGCGTGTTCCCGGTCGGGCTGGACAAAGGCACGGATCAGGCGGTGCTGAATCTGCTGGCCAGCGTGCGGACCACCGGCAAGTCCGATGACGTGCGGGCGCGGATCGGCGGGGTCGAGATGAGCGTTGCCGCATCGATGTTCCGCCAGGAAGTGGGTTCGCTGCTGGTGGTTCGGCTCACACGGTCGCGGCCCGAAACGGCATCGGCGGCCAAGCCCGATGCGCACGCGGTACTGCTCAAATTGGTTCAAAGCGCACCCGATTGCGTGGTCGTCACCGACGTCGATGGCCAGATCGTTTCTGCCAACGATGCCTTCCTGGAGTTGGTGCACCTCACCGCCGAATCGCAGGTGCGTGGCGAATCGCTCGGCCGTTGGCTGGGGCGCACGGGCGTGGAGCTGAACGTGTTGATCACCACGCTGCGCCAGCGCGGCTCGATCCGGCTGTTCCCGACCAGCCTGCGAGATGACCACGGCGCCAGCACCGACATTGAGATTTCCGCGACGCTCGCCCACGATGGAGGGGGCACTTTTTTGGGCTTCACCATCCGCGATGTCAGCCGGCGCCCCTCCGGCCAGCCGCGCGGCGACAAAGAGCTGCCGCGTTCGGCCAGCCCGTTGGCCGAACTCGTAGGCCGCGTGCCGATGAAGGACATCGTCGGCGAAACGACTGACCTGATCGAGCAGTTGTGCATCGAGGCGGCACTCGACCTGACGCGCGACAACCGCGCCGCGGCGGCCGAGTTGCTGGGCCTGTCGCGCCAAAGCCTCTACGTCAAGCTGCGCCGCTACGGCCTGAGCGAGCCGCTTGCAGAGAGCGACAAGTAACGCATCGCCGCGGGGCTTGATTTGCGCACCGACGGCGGTGCCGGCACAAGCATCCCACGGCGCCTTGGCGGCTTCGATGTCCCACACGAAAAGCGAGACCGGCCCGGTGGGCGTGCTGGTGTTGGTGGACATTGCCGAAGGCGCCCGGCTGTGGGGCTATTCGCGGTATGTCATCGGCCGGCTTTCGATGCGGGGTGTGCCGGGCCTGCGTTTCTTCAAGATTCTGGGCAGCGGCCACGAGGGCGGTTTCGGCCTGCGCCCGAGCGGATCGCGCCAGGGCTTGTTTTGCGTTTTCGACAGCGGCCCCAACGCCGATGCCTTCCTGGACGAGTCCGCGGTGGTAGCCGCCTACCGAGCCCGCGCGCGCGAGTATTTCGCGGTCAAGCTGCGGGCGTTTTCGAGCCGCGGCAGCTGGGCCGGCCTGAGCCTGCCGGTGAGTGCGGACGCGCCCCCGGTGGGGCCCATCGCCGCGCTCACGCGCGCCTCGATCCGTCCGGCGGCGGCGTGGTCGTTCTGGGCCAAGGCGCCAGCGTCCGAACGCTCGCTGGAGCAGGCGCTGGGCTGCCGGATGGCCGCCGGCCTGGGTGAAGCGCCGGTGCTGCGCCAGGCCACGTTCAGCCTGTGGGACAGCGTGCAATGCATGGACGCCTACGCGCGCAGCGGCGCCCACCTGGAGGCGATCAAAGCCGCGCACCAGCAGCGCTACTTTTCCGAGTCGATGTTCGTGCGCTTCGTCCCCGATGGGCTGCGTGGCGTCTGGAAGGGGCGTTCCTTTGGCTAAGCCACCTGCCACGGCACGCGACGCCCATCGCGTGGTGGTCATCGGCGCCGGTGTGGGCGGCCTGGTGAGCGCGCTGCTGCTGGCGTGCCGCGGCCTGCAGGTCACCTTGGTGGAGCGCGCTGCAACGCCGGGCGGCAAGATGCGCCGGGTGATGGCCGGTGGCGCGGCGGTGGACGCCGGCCCCACCGTGTTCACGATGCGCTGGGTGCTGGAGCAGATTTTTGAGGGGGCCGGCGCTTCGCTGTCGGACAGCCTGAGGTTGACGCCGCTGGACGTGCTGGCGCGCCACGCCTGGGGGCCCGACCAACGGCTGGATCTGTTCGCCGATGCGACGCGCTCGGCGGACGCCATAGCGCAATTCGCTGGCCCGCGGGAAGCGCGACGCTTCCTCGGTTTTTGCGCGCAGGCGCGCAAGGTCTACGACACGCTCGAGGGCCCGTACATCCGCTCGGAGCGGCCCTCGCTGTTGCGCATGGCGGCCGACCTGGGCCCGCGCGGGTTGGGCGTGCTCGCGGGCCTGGGTCCGTTCGCCTCGCTGTGGCGCTCGCTGGCGCGCCACTTTCACGATCCGCGCCTGCGCCAACTGTTCGGCCGCTACGCCACCTACTGCGGCTCGTCGCCGTTTGTCGCGCCGGCCACGTTGATGCTCGTGGCCCAGGTCGAGATGGACGGTGTCTGGGCCGTCGAAGGCGGCATGCTCGCCGTGGCGCAGGCGCTGGCCAGCCTGGCGCAGCGCCGTGGCGCCAGGCTGCGCTACGGCCAGGCTTGTGAAGAAGTGCTGGTGCGCAACGGTCGCGCCAGCGGCGTTCGGTTGGCCGGCGGTGAAACGCTGCAGGCCGATTCGGTGGTCTTCAATGGCGATGTGGCGGCCTTGTCGGCGGGCCTGCTCGGCCCCGCCGCAACCCGCGCCGCAGCGGCAACGGCGCCGGCATCGCGGTCGCTCTCGGCCATGACATGGGCCATCAACGCGCCGGCGTCCGGTTTCCCGCTCGTGCGCCATAACGTCTTCTTCTGCGCTGACTATGCGGCCGAGTTCCGCGACATCTTCAAGCACGGCCGCCTGCCGCGCCAAGGCAGCGTGTATGTGTGCGCGCAAGACCGCGACGACAGCGGCGCAGCGCCGGGTCCGCCCGAGCGCCTGCTGTGCCTCGTCAACGCACCGGCCACGGGCGACCGCGGCGAGTTTGAACCTTCGGAGATCGAACAATGCGAACAGACCCATTTCGCACTGCTGCGGCGCTGCGGCCTGAGCATCGCCAAACAGGCGGACAACACGCTGCTGACCACCCCGGCGGGGTTCAACCGCCTCTTTCCGGCCACGGGCGGGGCGCTGTACGGCCAGGCCTCGCGCGGATGGATGGACTCGTTTCGGCGCCCTTCGTCCACGAGCCGCTTGCCGGGCCTCTACCTGGCGGGCGGCAGCGTTCACCCGGGGCCGGGGGTGCCGATGGCAGCGCTGTCGGGGCAACTCGCGGCCGCGACGCTGATGGCGCACCTCGATTCGACCAGCCCGTCGCGCCGGGTGGTTATCTCTGGTGGTATGTCGACGCGATCAGCGATGACGGGCAGCACGCCCTGACGATCATCGCTTTCGTCGGCAACGTCTTCTCGTCGTACTACGCCTGGGCCCGGCGCGGTGGCAACGCGGGCCAGGCCGACGCGGACAACTTCTGCTGCCTGAATGTGGCGCTGTACGGAGCGGCCGGCAAACGTTGGACCATGACCGAGCGCAGCCGCGCCAGCGTTGCGCGCGCCGCGCGCCACTTCGTCATAGGCCCCAGCCGGCTCGAATGGGACGGTGCTTGCCTCACCATTCACATCGACGAGGTGACCGCGCCCTTGCCCAGCCGGGTGCGCGGCACGGTGCGAATCCACCCGCAAGGCCTGTTCAACTTTTCCGCCCCGCTGGACGATGGTCATCGGCACCACTGGGGACCGATTGCGCCCAGCGCCCGCGTCGAAGTGGCGCTGGACAAGCCGGCCAACCGCTGGTCCGGCCACGCTTACCTGGACAGCAACGAAGGCAGCGAGCCGATCGACCGCCCCTTCACCGAATGGGACTGGTCACGTTCGAGCCTGGGCGACGGCAGCACCGCGGTGATTTACGACGTGCGCCAAAAAGCGGGCGCCGACCGGGTGCTCGCGTTGCGCTTTACGCCCTCGGGCGAAGTCGAACCCTTCGCGGCCCCGCCGCGCCAGGCTTTGCCGCGCACGCTGTGGCGGATCGGCCGCACCATGCGCACCGATCCCGGCCAGCCCGCCGTGGTGACGCAGACGCTGGAGGACACGCCGTTCTATGTGCGCTCGGTGCTCGAGTCGGGACTGCTGGGCGAGAAGGTGGTGTCGGTGCACGAGACGCTGAACCTGGCGCGGCTGGTGTCCACCACGGTGCGCTTGATGTTGCCATGGCGGATGCCGCGGGTGCGATGAGCCGGTGCGGCGCGGACGCCGCCGATGTCGCCGCGCAGCCGGTCAGCGCCGCTCGCCGTCTTGTGGCTCCAGCCCATAAGGTTCAACCAGCGGCCAGACGTGAATCGGGATCATGTTCTTCATGCGGCGAGGTTCTTCGCGCCGCAGGTGAACCACCGTCTCCAGCGCCTTCATCTCGACCCGCGCGCGCGCGAACTCCAGCCCGCGCGGGCCCACGCGCGGCATCAGCCAAGCCACCACCGGGCGCAGCCAGCGCGGCATGCGGCGCAGCGGAAGCCCGCCCGCGGCGCGCTGCACATTGGCCAGAAAACCTTTAACCGCGCCGCGCCGCTTGCCCGCGCTGCCGGGTACCGAGGTGCGCACTTCATCCCCCAGCAGGCTCACCAGTTCCTCACCGCGCTGGTTGCGCACCAGCAGCCACTGTTCGCCCTGGCCGCCCATGTAGCCCACGGTGATGTCGGCCAGCACATTGGTGTAGTCCACGCAGGTGCGGCAGGTGAGCGGAAAGAAGTCGGGCGGCAGCTTGGACAGGGGCAGTTGAAGGAACGGGATGGCCTTGACACGGCCATCGCTGAACCGCAGCTCGACGTGATAGTCGGCGCGGAACTCCAGGTAGGTGATGGCGCTGGCGTCGGTGCGGATGTCCTCCGCCAGCAACTCCAGGAGCGCGTGGAAGCGCTCGGTCGTGGTGTTGTCGGAACACGGCGTGCCAATGACGTACAGACGCTCGAAGCCGAGTTCCTTCTCCAACGCGCGCAACGCGTACACCTGGCACGGGATGGCAATGACCGCGAGGCGCTTGTAGCCCTGCTTCAGCGCGGGTTCCAGCAGCGCGAGCAGGGGCGCGTAGCCCATCCGCATGCCGCGGCACCCGGCCATGCCGCTGGCCTGTGTCACCAGCACCGGCACCGGGCGCCATTTGTCTTGTGGGTCGGGCGCCATCGTGAGCACCGCGTCGACCGCGCCGGTTTCAAGCAGCCGCTCGGCGATGCGCGTGGTGATGCCGCTCCACTGCGCACCGGCGCTGGGTGTGACGAGCGACGCGCGCAGCATGCGTTTGAAGGGCCCGAAGAACTGTTCGTCGACACGGCCGGGGTCGCGCGTGCGCCCGTGCACCTGGCGTTCGAGGCGTGGGTAGTCGGGCTGGATGAACTGGCAAGCGCGCCCGCAGCGCTTGGGATCGTCGGTGCGGGAGATGCCGCAGTCGGTGCACAGGCCGCGTGCGGCGGCCGCCGCCATGGGCGGTGCCAGCGGCACCGCCCGTGGCGGCGACAGCACCGTGGTGACAGGCGCCTCAGCCGCTGAAAGCCGAGCGCTGAGGCTGGCCCGAGCCTGGGAAGGCATGGTCGACCCGGTGGCGCTGTTCAAGGCGCTCGAAGAGGCTGAGGGTCCAGTCCACCCGATCGTGAAGCGGGCGGCTGGCCGCGCGCGGACGCGGGTGCGTGGGCCGCGGCTCGACCCGCGGCTCGGACGGCGATGCGCTGGCATCGATCAGAAACTGGACCGCCGGCAACGGCGCGGGGGCTGCGGCGCCGCGGCGAATGAGGGTGGGGGCCACCAGCGCGGCCGCGGACGCGCGGGCTATCAAGCCCAGTTTGCGGCGGGTCGACACCACCGCGCGCCGCGACACCGAGTCGCACCCGGCACGCTCGACCTCGCGGCCGATCTCGGCATAAACCAGCCTGGCGGCCTGAATGGCCGGGCGGCAGTCGCGTGGCAGTTCGGCGATGCCAAGTTCGGCGCGCTGATACAGCTCTTCAGCGGCGTTCAACAGACGCGCCACCACCGCGCCCAGCGCGGCATTGAACTTCGGCGCGCGCAGCCAGGCGTCGGGGTCCAGGCCGGCCTCGCGCATCCACGCGCGCGGCAGGTACAGGCGGCCCAGGCGCGCGTCTTCGCCCACGTCGCGCGCGATGTTGGTGAGTTGCATCGCCACACCCAGTTCGCACGCGCGGGCCAGCGCCTGCGGGCTGCGCGCGCCCATGATGAGGGCCATCATCGCGCCCACCGTGCCGGCGACGCGGGCGGCGTAGCCGTGCAGGTCGGCCAGCGTGTCGTATCGGCGATCGGCCATGTCCCACTGGAAGCCGTCGAGCAGCGCCAGCAGCAGGGCGCGCGGAATTTGGAAACGCACCACCACGGCCGCGAGCGCCTTGTCCGCATCCACCGGCAGCGGCGTGCCGGCGTAGATGCGGCGCAAGCGCTCGTGCAGGTGCGCGATGGCGCCGGCCGGGCCACCATGCGCTTCGCTGTGGATGTCGATGGTGTCGTCCGCCAGGCGGCAAAACGCATACAGCGCGGTGGCCGGTGCGCGCACACGCGAGGGCAACACCAGCGACGCGGCGAAAAAGCTCTTCGAGCCGCCGCGCATCAGGCGCTCGCAGGCCTTCAGGTCGAAGTCCGCCGCGTCGTCGGCAGGTGCGGGCTTGGAGCCGGTGGCAGCGCCATCGACCAGGCGGGACATGGTGAGCTCACGCAGCGCTTCGGGCAAATGTTGCGACATCTGGAACCACCGAAAGAAGGGCTTTCGCCGAGGAGAGCACGCCGGGAACCCCGGCACCCGGGTGGGTGCTGGCACCCACCATGAACAAACCGTCGATGTCTTCGCTGCGGTTGTGCGGTCGGAACCAGGCGCTCTGCAGCAGCACCGGCTCCAGCCCGAAAGCAGCGCCCTTGAGCGACAGCAAGCGGTCGTGAAAGTCTTGCGGTGTGCTCATGCGCGACGTGGCGATGTGGGCCTGGAAGCCGGGCAGCACGGTCTTGTCCAGCAGGTCTGCGATCCGCTGCCGGTACGGTTCGGCCTGCGTGGCCCAGTCGGTGCCGCTGTCCAGGTGCGGCACCGGCGCCAGCACGTAGAACGCATCGCAGCCGGGCGGCGCCATCGACGGATCGCTGGCGGTGGGGCGGTGCAGGTAGAGACTGAAGTCGTCGGCCAGCCGGTGGTGTTTGAAGATGTCGTCCAGCAGCTCTCGGTAGCGCGGGCCCAGCACCATCATGTGGTGCGGCACGCCGGGGTACTGGCGCGTGGTACCGAAGTACCAGACGAACAGGCTCATCGAATAGCGGCCGGCGTTGATTTTTTGGTCGGTCCAGTGGCGGCGGAATTCAGGCTTGATCAGGTGGCGGTAGGTCCAGGCCGTGTCGGCGTTGGACACCACGATGTCGGCCGCCAGCACCTCGCCGCTGGCCAGCACGACGCCGGTGGCGCGCGGTTTGCCGCTGCGGCGCTGGCTGCCGCTCTTGCCGCTTTTACCTTCGACGCTGCAGGTGATCTCGCGCACCTCGGCGTTGCAGCGCAAGGTCGCGCCGCTGCCTTCCAGCAAGCCCACCAGGCCGCGCACCAGCGTGCCGGTGCCGCCCATCGCCCAATGCACGCCGAAGCGGCGTTCGAGCGATGTGATCAGGCTGTACACGCAGGTCACGGCGAACGGGTTGCC
>JANNDW010000209.1:0-4256 GCA_031378125.1 Methylibium sp.
CAAGCGCCTGTGCCTGGCCAGTTGCGACAGGACCTTGCCCGCGGAGACGGATTGCCGTCGCGACAGTTCCTTGGCAGCCGCACGTACGTCGTCGTCGATGTCGAGGGTGGTTCGCATGGCGTGCAACATGGGGTTGATGCGTAATGCGTTGATTTTGTCGCAGCAGGTCATCCGCTGATGATCGCCGTCAAGGCTATTCCGCAAGGTGGATGGCGAAGATCAGGAGGCTGCGAAAGGCAAGATCTGACCCCAAAGCCGTTGTGCAGCTCATTTCGTTGTGAATGGCCGCCGCTTTGTTTGCCGGTGTCGCACGCACCGGCTCGCCCGCGACAACACGCGCTTGTTGAAGTAGGCACTATTAGGGATGTCGATGGCGGGGCAATGCGGGCACAGTACCGACTCGACGAGCCAATCAATGGACCTGAGGGAGTGCAACATGACATTTGGCAACTTGAAGTGGCACCTGGCAAGCGTGCTCCTTTTGCTGCAGGCTGCCTGCGGCGGCGGTGGCGGTGATTCAAGCGCGCCGCCGCCGCCGCCGGTGGTCGCAGGCACGGCTGCCGTGGTGTCGGGCAAGCTGGTGGCACCCGACAACAAGACGCCGATCGCCAATGCGCTGGTCTACGTGGAAGGCGCAACCGCCCGCCTGGGAGTTACGACGCGCGAACGCGCACAGGCGGCAACCGCAACCTGCGGCGCGCCGCCGAACCTGGCTTGGGCTGCCACCTGCACCGGCGCCGACGGAAGCTTCAGCCTCGATGTGGTGCTGCCCGCTGCTCCCAAGCTGGTGGCCCTCAAGGGCGCCTTCCGGCTGGAAACGCTGTTGGGGGCGCCGAGCGGCGGCACGCTCGCCCTCGGTACCGTGGCGCTCTCGGCAACGACCACCGGCGCGCGGCTGGCGGTGGTCACAGGCTCGTTCGACAGAATCGAGGACGTGCTCGCCAAACTCGGATATGGCGAGATCGAAGCGGGGGCACTCAAGCTGGGTACCGAGAAATTCGCGCTGTTCAACGGCAACGGCTCCTTGCCCGCAAGCTACAAGCCGATGGCCGCGCTGTTTGCCGACGCAGACGGCAACGGCAAGGCCGACATCTACAACTTCGGCGTGGTTTTCTTCAATTGCGGACTCGACGAAACCGCGTTGAGCGACCCGGCCAACCGTGCAATCTTGCGCGCCTACGTCGAAAGCGGCGGCCGCGTCTATGCCAGCGACCTGGCCTACGACTTCGTCGAACAGGTGTTTCCGGAATTCATCGATTTCGAAGGCTCTGACGGCGTTGCCGCCACCGCGCCCGAGACGCAGGATGCCGCGCAACTGGGCGAGAGCGGTATCACCACCGAGGCCAGCGTCGACCCTGCCCTGTCGGCATGGCTAGGCGGCGTGACCTGCGGCGCACCAGCAGCCGCGTGCCTCAACACCAATGGCACGGTGCACATCGAGGGCTTCCTGAGCGGCTGGAGTGTGGCAAAGGGGCCGCACCCGGCGCAACAGGCCCAGGTGCGCACCTGGGTGAGCGGCCCCATCACGTTCTTCGGTCAGGCCAGCGCCGTGGTGCGCCCGCTCACCATGTCCTTCCCGGCCGGCCTGGGCCGCGTCACCTACACCTCGTACCACAACGAACCGGGCCTCGGTGCCACCGGCTTCGTGCCGCAGGAGCGCATCTTGCAGTTCATTGTGTTCGAGTTGTAGGAGGCCGTCGGGCAAAGAGGTGCGGCCATTCGGGCTTCGACCTCAACTCATCAGTCGGCCTGAAGGCAACGAGTTTCATTGACCATTGGGCAACAGGCCGGCATCGTCGCACCAAACCGGTCACCGGAACAATGACTTGCAGCTGCAAGAACTGGAAGAAGAACTGGAAGAAGAACTGGAAGGAACTGGAAGGGTCAGGAACTGGAAGGGTCAGGTCTTGCTTTTATAACCCTCCACCCGCTCGGCGGCCGCAATCAATCTGCTGATGCGCGAAACAGAGAGCCCCAGCTCCTTTGCCAACGCGGTCATCGTGATGCCGCATTCGCGATAGGCCATGCGCAGGGCCTGTGCCTGATCGGTGCATCGCTTCAGGCAATCCTGCCAAGTGCATGGAGATTTGCGCTGCACTTTCGGAACCTCGACTGCGGAGCGCTGCTCGGGTGAGGCCAGCGCCTGCATGCGAGCCACGAAATTCGCGTCGCCCAGGAAAACCTGCTGGCGCAATCCGGTTTGCCACAACGACGCCTCATTGCCATCGCCCTCGGTCACCAAGGCCACCAGTGCGGCGTACCGCTGAGTGGCCCGCTTGCGATCCTGCGCCCCCGCGACCGGCCGGCCCAGCAGGTGGCCGTGCAGCCCGTCGGAATCAAGCCACGGCGGCGTGGCGGACAGGCTCACGTGGGCGCGGTAGCTGGACCAGGGCCATTCGCCAGCGTCCGCAACCAGGCCCGCGGCAACCGGATTGCGTTCAACATAGCGGCATAGGGCCAGCAGGTACGCGTCACTGTCCACCAGGATCGCCTTGAACCGGCCCTGGAACAAATGCCCCACCCACCCGTGGCGCCGGTTGAATGCCTGGGTGTACACGCCGTTCACATGCCGCATCAAGCGCGAAAGATTGGCCTGGCGCGTGTGCAGCACCAAATGGAAGTGATTGCCCATCTGGCAGTAGGCCAGCACCTGTGCATCGAACCGGTCCATTGCCTGGGCGATGACATCCAGGTGCGCGGTCCTGTCCTCGTTGTCGCGGTAAATCGGCTCACGCCGGTCGCCCCGCGAGGTGACGTGGTAGACGGCGCCGGGGAACTCGATGCGGAGGGGGCGGGACATGTGGGGAGCGTTGGCGGGTGGGGAGCGTAGGCGGGTGGGGCGAAAAATGCAAAACCTGACCCCGCTCGCGTGACCCGCTCGCGCTCGCGACGTACCAGGTGTTCTGCCGCAAGCGTCTCGCGCGACTGCGTTGGCGCGCTCGGCCCCGCGCCCAGTTCAAACCTGCAGCGCATCCATGGTCACCCCCAGCGCGCGCGCCAGCTTCTTGATCGTCGCCGCCGTGCCGGCGCGCTTGCCGCCCTCGATCTGGCTGACATAGGGTTTGCTCACCCCCGCCTTGTCGGCCAGCGCCTGAAGCGTCAGGCCGCGGTGCGCGCGCCAGGCGCGAACAGGGTGGGCACCATCCATCATGGCGTGAGCCACGGCTGCCGGGTACGTCACGCCATCGTCTGCTGCAATCGCCGCTGCGTATGCGGCTGCATCCTCGGCGTCTTCTATCGCTTCGCGCACCACGCTCCACAGATCGGCCGGGACCACGTAGAACGCCGGCTCGCCATCCCTTTCGATCACTTGCACACGCGTCGTCATTCGTACACCCCTCCGCGCGGCCCGACCTTGAGCACGCGCACGACCAGCCGCCCCGAATCCACGTCATAAATCACGCGCCAATCGCCCACGCGCAGCCGGTAGCCCGGCTCGCCCACGAGTTGCTTGACGTTGGCCGCGCCGAACGGATCACGCGCCAACCCCTCGATCTTTGACTTGACCAGCTCACGCACGCTGCGCGGCATCGCCGCCATCACCTTGATCGCCGGCTTGGTGTATTCGATCGAGTGCATGAATTATGTTAGCGAATTGCTAACTACTTCGTCAACTCCTGCTTTCGATCGGCGATTGCGGCCGAGTCAGATCAGACTGGAGGCAGTCGATGCCCACCGTTGAGCGGGCATCGACTGCGCATACTGGCCCAATCAGGGTGAGTCACTGAATCACCACCAAATGCTCAGCCTTCGCGCCTGCCACCGCGCCAGGGGCGATGCGACGATCGAAGCTCACGAGGCGGCCACTGTTCTTCACGGCGAGCGCGAGCAGGTACGTGTCGGTCACCTGCCGATGCCCGAGCACATGGGGCCAACTGACCGCCGCGGTGCCCAGCAGATCGACCGAATCGGGCCAGAACACATGGGCCTGGTGCGCGCACGCCTCGCCGAGCCGCGAGGCAATCTCCGCTGCCGGCTGAGCGCCCGGGTACGCAGGCTGCGACATGATGCGCACGCAGCCGATCTGCGTGATGGGGCAAGATGCCCAGCCGTGTTTCTGTTCCCGGCGCAGCCACGCCGTGGCCACGGCGTGATGCACATGCGCCGCGTCGAGCAGCGCGATCAGCACGTTCACGTCGAGCAGGCTGCGCATGGGCAACGGACGATCCGCAAGCAGCAGCGGGCAGCGAGCGAGCCGGCGCCGTCAAAGCCCCTCGGCGTCGCGCAGCGAATCGATGATCTGATTGGTGACGGGC
>JANNDW010000331.1:0-6316 GCA_031378125.1 Methylibium sp.
TTCATCGCCGACAGCCGCGACCACGACACCGCCGCTCGGCTGGACAACCTCGAAGACCCCTACCGCCTGTTCCGTTGCCACACCATCATGAACTGCGTCGATGTGTGCCCCAAGGGGCTGAACCCGACCAAGGCGATCGGCAAGATCAAGGAACTGATGGTTCGGCGCGCCGTTTGATTGAAATTCCCAGCCCGCGATGCAAGCCCTCATCGATGCCCGGACTTTGAGCAAGCTGAAATGGCGTTGCCGCCGCGGCTTGCTGGAGAACGACTTGTTCATCGAACGCTTTTTCACCCGGCATGAAAAATCGCTCACCACCGAACATGCCAAAGCGCTGCAGGTGCTGATGGACCTCGGCGACAACGATCTGCTGGACCTGCTGCTGGCGCGCACCGAGCCCGATGGAACGCTGGATCGGCCGGATGTGCACGCGGTGCTGCGGCTGATGCGCATGCCACCGCCGGACCGCGCCCATTTCCAAGACTTCGACCACTCCAAGGAACGAGCATGACTCCCTCTGATGTGAAAGCCACCCTCTCATTCTCTGATGGCAGCCCGAGCATGGAGTTGCCAATTTACAAGGGCTCGATCGGGCCCGAGGTGATCGACATCCGCAAGCTGTACGCGCAAACCGGCAAGTTCACCTACGACCCGGGTTTCTTGTCGACGGCGGCGTGCAACTCAACCATCACCTACATCGACGGCGACAAGGGCGAGCTGCTGTACCGCGGCTACCCGATCGAACAGCTGGCGACCAACTGCGACTACCTGGAAACCTGCTACCTGCTGCTCAAGGGCGAGCTGCCCAACCCGACGCAAAAGACCGAGTTCACGAAGCTGGTGACCAACCACACCATGGTCAACGAGCAGATGCAGTTCTTCCTGCGCGGTTTCCGCCGCGACGCGCATCCGATGGCCATCATGACCGGGCTGGTGGGCGCGCTGTCGGCCTTCTACCATGACAGCACCGACATTCACAACGCGCAGCACCGCGATATCTCAGCGATCCGCTTGATCGCCAAGATGCCCACGCTGGTGGCCATGGCCTACAAGTACACCGTCGGCCAGCCCTACATCTACCCGAAGAACGACCTCTCGTATGCCAGCAACTTCATGCGCATGATGTTCGCGACACCGTGCGAGGAATACGTGCCCAACGACGTGCTGATTCGCGCGATGGACCGCATCTTCATCCTGCACGCCGATCACGAGCAGAACGCGTCGACTTCCACCGTGCGCTTGTGCGGGTCGTCGGGCACCAACCCGTTTGCGGCCATCGCCGCGGGCGTGGCGTGCCTGTGGGGCCCGGCGCATGGCGGGGCGAACGAAGCGGCGCTCAACATGCTGGAGGATGTCCAGAAGATGGGCGGGGTCGAACGCATTGGCGAGTTCATCAAGCAGGTCAAAGACAAGAACTCCAACGTCAAGCTGATGGGCTTTGGCCACCGCGTGTACAAGAACTACGACCCGCGCGCCAAGCTGATGCGCGAGACCTGTCACGAGGTGCTCGACGCGCTGGGCCTGCACAACGACCCGATCCTCAAGCTCGCGATGGCGCTGGAGAAGATCGCCCTCGAGGACGAGTACTTCGTGTCGCGCAAGCTGTATCCGAACGTCGACTTTTATTCGGGCATCGTGCAGCGCGCCATCGGCATTCCGGTCAGCCTGTTCACGGCGATCTTCGCGCTGGCGCGCACCGTGGGCTGGATCGCGCAGCTCAACGAGATGATCGGCGACCCCGAGTACAAGATCGGCCGGCCGCGCCAGCTGTTCAACGGCTCACCCGCGCGCGACGTCAAGCCCTTGGCTTTGCGCGGCTGAGCTGGCCCTGCCGCCGATCTGGCCAACCCGCGCGTTCGCGTCGGGTTGGCCCCGGCCTTGTCAACGGCGCGCCCAGGGCCGCCGCGAGCGCCTAAAATCAGCCTCCTCTCGAAGACAGGCCCGACCATGACCCCGGCTCGAACGCTGTACGACAAACTCTGGGACGAGCACGTCGTCCACACCGAAGACGACGGCACCACCGTGCTCTACATCGACCGCCATCTGGTGCACGAGGTGACCAGTCCGCAGGCTTTCGAGGGGCTGGACCTGGCCGGGCGCAAGGTGTGGCGCCTGTCGGCGAACTTGGCGGTGAGCGACCACAACGTGCCCACCACCGACCGATCGCAAGGCATAGCCGACCCGATCTCCAGGCTGCAGGTCGATACGCTGGACGCGAACTGCGACCGCCATGGCCTGACGCAGTTCAAGATGAACGATCTGCGTCAGGGCATCGTGCATGTCATCGGCCCCGAGCAAGGGGCCACGTTGCCGGGCATGACGGTGGTTTGCGGCGATTCGCACACCTCCACCCACGGCGCGTTCGGCGCGCTCGCCCATGGCATTGGCACCAGCGAGGTGGAGCACGTGCTGGCCACCCAGACCCTGCTGGCCAGAAAGGCGAAGAACCTGTTGGTTCGGGTGGAAGGCTCACTCGGGCAGGGTTGCGGCGCCAAGGACCTCGTGCTGGCCGTCATCGGCAAAATCGGCACGGCCGGCGGAACGGGCTACACGATCGAGTTTGCCGGTGCGGCGATCCGTGCGCTCAGCATGGAAGGGCGCATGACGGTGTGCAACATGGCCATCGAGGCGGGTGCGCGTGCGGGCCTGATTGGCGTGGACGAGACCACCATCGCCTACGTCAAGGGCCGGCCTTTCACACCGGTGGGGCTGGAATGGGAGCAGGCCGCGCGCTACTGGCGCACGCTGCATTCCGACCCCGGCGTGCGGTGGGACGCTGTCGTCGAACTCGACGCGGCGCAGATTGCGCCGCAGGTCACGTGGGGCACGTCGCCCGAGATGGTGTTGTCCATAGCGGACCGCGTGCCCGACCCCGAGCGCGAAAAGGATGCGAACAAGCGTGCTGCGATCGAGCGCGCCCTGCAATACATGGCGCTGGCGCCGAACAAGCCGATCTCGGACATCCTGATCGACAAGGTCTTCATTGGTTCGTGCACCAACTCGCGCATCGAAGACCTGCGCGAAGCGGCCACTGTGGTGCTGCGGATGGGGCGCAAGGTCGCCTCCAACGTCAAGCTGGCGATGGTGGTGCCCGGCTCGGGCTTGGTCAAGCAACAGGCAGAGCGCGAAGGACTGGATGCAGTGTTCAAAGCCGCGGGATTCGAATGGCGCGAGCCGGGCTGTTCGATGTGCCTGGCGATGAACGCCGACCGGCTGGAGCCGGGCGAGCGCTGTGCCTCCACGTCGAATCGCAATTTCGAAGGGCGCCAGGGTGCCGGTGGGCGCACGCACCTGGTCAGCCCGGCGATGGCCGCTGCGGCCGCCATCGAAGGCCACTTCGTCGATGTTCGACGGCTGGTCTGAGCAAGAGGGACCGACCGCCATGCAGCCATTTCGAATTCACAAGGGGCCGGTCGCCCCGATGGACCGTGAGAACGTCGACACCGACGCGATCATTCCCAAGCAGTTCCTGAAGTCGATCAAGAAGTCGGGCTTCGGCCAGAACCTGTTCGACCAATGGCGCTACCTGGATCCGGGCTTCCCGGGGCAAGACCCTGCGTCGCGCCGGCCCAATCCCGACTTCGTGCTGAACCAGCCGCGCTACCAGGGCGCCTCGGTGCTGTTGGCACGCAAGAATTTCGGTTGCGGGTCGTCGCGCGAGCACGCACCGTGGGCCATCGAGCAGTACGGATTTCGGGCGCTGATCGCACCGAGCTACGCCGACATCTTTTTCAACAACTGCTTCAAGAACGGGTTGCTGCCGATTCAGCTCCCCGAGATTGAAGTCGCCAAGCTGTTCGACGAGGTGTTTGCCTTCGTGGGCTACGAGCTCAGCGTCGACCTGGAGCGCCAAGTGGTGGGCAAGCCCGACGGGACCGAGTTGCCCTTCGAGGTGGAGCCGTTCCGCAAGTTCTGCCTGCTGGGGGGCTTTGACGACATCGGCCTGACCTTGCGGCACGCCGACAAGATCCGCGCCTTCGAATCCGAGCGCTTGTTGCAAAAGCCGTGGCTGGCGCACCGCATCTGAGCTTGAGCGACCGGGGAATTGATTCGTGAAGATCGCAATCCTGCCGGGCGACGGCATCGGCACCGAAATCGTCGCCCAGGCGGCCCGGGTTCTGGACGTGCTGGAACTGGGTTTTGAGACCGAGTACGCGCTGGTCGGCGGCGCGGCCTATGAAGCCCATGGCCATCCGCTGCCCGATTCGACGCTCAGGCTCGCGCAGGCGGCTGACGCGGTGCTGTTCGGTGCGGTGGGCGACTGGAAGTACGACAAGCTCGAACGTGGGCTGCGGCCCGAGCAGGCGATTCTGGGGCTGCGCAAGAGCCTGGGTCTGTTCGCCAACTTTCGCCCCGCCATCTGCTACGAGCAGCTGACTCATGCCTCCAGTCTGAAGCCGGACCTGGTGGCCGGGCTGGACATCCTGATCATTCGCGAGCTGACCGGCGACATCTACTTCGGCCAGCCGCGCGGGCGCCGCGCATCGCCCGATGGCGCCTTCGCCGGCGCGGAGGAAGCGTTCGACACGATGCGCTATGCGCGGCCCGAGATCGAACGCATCGCGCACGTCGCGTTCCAGGCCGCACGCAAGCGCAGCAAGCGCCTGACCAGCGTGGACAAGGCGAATGTGCTGGAGACGTTTCAGTTCTGGAAGGACGTGGTCACCGAAGTGCACGCCCAGTACCCCGATGTGGCGCTGGACCAC
The DNA here is from genome assembly GCA_031378125.1 of Methylibium sp. GTDB lineage: Bacteria > Pseudomonadota > Gammaproteobacteria > Burkholderiales > Burkholderiaceae_C > LGRD01. The sequence continues at coordinate 4,707 of JANNDW010000331.1, forward strand.
ATGTACGTCGACAACGCCGCGATGCAATTGGTGAAGGCGCCGAAGAAGTTTGATGTGGTCGTCACCGGCAACATGTTCGGCGACATTTTGTCCGACGAGGCAGCCATGCTCACTGGCTCGATCGGCATGCTGCCTTCGGCATCGCTCAACGCGGCGGGCAAGGGGCTGTACGAGCCCAGCCATGGCAGCGCGCCCGACATTGCGGGCAAGGATCTGGCCAATCCGCTGGCTACAATATTGTCGGTTGCCATGATGTTTCGCTTTTCACTCCACCAGCCCGAGGCCGCGGACCGTATCGAGTCCGCGGTTCAGCATGTGCTCGCCTCAGGCCTGCGCACGGCCGACATCTGGTCCCCCGGCACCACCAAGGTGGGAACCCGCCAGATGGGCGACGCCGTGGTTGCCGCTCTGTCTGGCAACACCGCCAAGAAGATCATTGCCAAGAGCTAGCAAAGCTCTGGTTCGTCTCGCCCAACCCCAGGCGAATCGAGCCGGGGGAACAAGAGGTTTCAACAACTTTCTGAAAGGGCAATCACGATGAGGCTGACAGGATTGGTTGGATGGCGCGGAATGGTCGGCTCCGTGCTGATGGACCGCATGCAGGCCGAACGAGACTTCGACCTGATCGAGCCGCTTTTTTTCAGCACCAGCAACGCCGGCGGCGCGGCGCCTGCGATGGCGAAGAGCGAGACTCGCCTGAAGGATGCTTACGACATCGAAGCGCTGAAGCGCTGCGACATCGTCATCACCGCGCAGGGCGGCGACTACACCGGCGCGGTGTTCCCCAAGCTGCGCGCCGCGGGCTGGAAGGGCCACTGGATCGACGCCGCTTCCACGTTGCGCATGAAGGACGACGCGGTGATCATCCTGGACCCGGTGAATCTGCCTGTGATCCAGCGTTCTCTGGCGCGCGGCGGGCGCAACTGGATCGGTGGCAATTGCACTGTCAGCTGCATGCTGATGGGGTTGGGTGCCTTGTACAAAGCCAACCTGGTTGAGTGGATGTGCACCCAAACTTACCAAGCGGCTTCAGGCGGTGGAGCGCAGCACATGCGTGAGCTGCTCACCCAATTTGGCACCCTGAACGCCGAAGTGCGCCCCTTGCTGGACGACCCCCACAGTGCCATCCTGGAAATTGATCGGCGCGTCGTCGCCAAACAGCGCAACCTCAGCGCGGCCGAGACGCTCCATTTTGGCGCACCGCTGGGCGGCTCGCTCATTGCGTGGATTGACAAAGACCTGGGCGACGGCAGCTCCAAAGAAGAGTGGAAGGGCGGTGTCGAGACCAACAAGATTTTGGGCCAAGGCCCCAGCTTCGGGACGCCGGCTGTGCCGGTGGACGGCTTCTGCGTTCGCGTGGGTGCCATGCGTTGCCATAGCCAGGCGCTGATGCTCAAGCTCAAGCAAAACGTGCCCTTGTCGGACATCGAAGGGCTGATTGCCAACGACAACGCCTGGGTCAAACTGGTCCCCAACACCCGCGAGGCGACGCTCGACCAGTTGACCCCTGTGGCTGTGACGGGGACCATGACCATCCCCGTGGGGCGTGTGCGAAAGTTGGCGATGGGTCCCGAGTATGTTGGTGCGTTCACCATTGGCGACCAGTTGCT
>JANNDW010000334.1:0-3413 GCA_031378125.1 Methylibium sp.
CGCTTCGACCTGCCGGCGTTCAACGCGCTCTACATCAAACAGAACAAGATGCCCGACGGCCCCGAGCGCCAGGCCGTGATGCAAGCCGCCAGCAAGCTGATGGTGGCGTATGTGCCGTACAAGATCAGCTCGCATCGCATCGCCACCGACCTGATGCACCCGTGGGTGCTGGGGTATCGGCGCAATCCGTTTGTGCGCGAGTTTTACAAGTATGTGGACATTGATCTGGCGGTCCAGGAGAAGGCGTCGAAATGAAGTGGCTTGTGGCGCGCAGGCTCGCGGCGGCGACGCTGGGCATCGTCTTGCCGCTCTCGGTGTGGGCCCAGGCGCCCGCGCCGAAGGTCTTCCGCTACGCCTTCCCGATTGCCGAGACCGGCTTCGACCCGGCGCAGATCAGCGACATCTATTCGCGCACCGTCACGCCGCACATCTTTGAAGCCTTGTACGGCTACGACTTGCTGGCGCGGCCGGTCAAGTTCAAGCCGCTGACGGCCGCGGCGATGCCCGAGCACAGCGCCGACTTCCGCACCTGGACAATCCGCTTGCGTCCGGGCATCTACTTTGCCGACGACCCGGCCTTCAAGGGGCGCAAGCGCGAACTGGTGGCGCAGGACTACGTGTACAGCTTCAAGCGCTTTGCCGACCCGGCGCTCAACAGCCCCATCTGGTCCTTTCAGGAGCCGGTGGGCTATGTGGGCCTGTCGGAATTGCGCCAACGCGCCTTGAAGGACAAAACGCCGTTCGACCACGACCGCGAGATCGAGGGGATTCGCGCACTGGACCGCTACACGATCCAGTTCAAGGTGGCCGAGCCGCGGCCGCGGTTGATCGAGAACATCGCCTTGTCCGATCTGTTCGGCGCGGTGGCGCGCGAGGTCGTCGAGTTCTACGGCGACAAGATCATGGAGCACCCGGTGGGAACCGGGCCGTTCGTGCTCAAACAATGGCGGCGCAGTTCGCTGATCGTGCTGGAGCGCAACCCCACGTTCCGCGAGATGCTGTACGACGGCGAGCCCGCGGCCGACGATGCCCACGGCCAGGCGCTGTTGAAGCAGTTCAAGGGCCGCCGGCTGCCGATGGTCGACCGGGTCGAGGTTTCGATCATCGACGAACAGCAGCCGCGCTGGCTGTCGTTCCTGAACGGGCAAATCGACTTGATCGAACGCCTGCCCAACGAATTCATCAACATCGCCATGCCCAAGGGCGTGGTCGCGCCCCACCTGGCCAAGCGCGGCATTCGCGGCCAGCAGGTGCTGGCCTCCAACGTGCAACTCACCTTCTTCAACATGGACGACCCGATGCTGGGCGGCTACGCGCCCGACAAGGTGGCGCTGCGGCGCGCCATTTCGCTGGGCATGGACGTGGAGCGCGAGATCCTGCTCGTGCGGCGCGGGCAAGCCGTGCCGGCGCAGTCACCGATTTCGCCGCACACCAGCGGTTACGACCCGGCCTTCCGCTCCGAGAACGGCGAATACAGCGTGCCGCGAGCCAAGGCCTTGCTCGACCTGTACGGGTATGTCGACCAAGACGGCGACGGCTGGCGCGACCTGCCCGACGGATCGCCGCTGGTGCTGGAGATGGCCACGCAACCGGACCAACAAGCCCGCCAGCTCGACGAGGTGTTCCGGCGCGACATGAACGCGCTCGGCATCCGGTCCCGATTTCGCACGGCCAAGTGGCCCGAGCAACTCAAGGCCGCGCGCGCGGGCAAGCTGATGATGTGGCAACTGGGTTATTCGTCGGCCGGGCCCGATGGCCACAACGCGCTGGCGCGGCTGGACGGCCGGCAGGCCGGCGGCCAGAACCTGTCGCGCTTCAAGCGGCCCGAGTTCGACGCGCTGTACGACCGCATGGCGGCGCTGCCCGACGGGCCGGAGCGCTTGGCCTTGTTCGAGCAGGCCAAGCGCTTGTCGGTGGCCTATGCGCCGTACAAGGTGCGCCTGCACCTCATCCTGACCGACATGACCCAGCCCCGGCTGCTGGGCTACCGCCGCCCGTTGTTCTGGCAGGAGTTCTGGCAGTACATCGACATCGACGACAGCCAGCGCGGCGCGCGCTGACGCGAATCGCTCTGTCCGGCCATGCTCGATCGCCGCCACTGGCTCACCTCCTCGGCCGCGCTGCTCGCCGCGGCGGCATTGCCCGGCGAACGCAGCGCGGCGGCGGGCCCGGCGGCGCCGAACAACACGTTGCGGGTGGTGTTCAACGCCGCCGAAACCGGCTTCGACCCGTCGCAGGTGCCGGACCAGAATTCGAACATGGTGGTGTCCAGCATCTTCGAGTCGCCGCTCACCTTCGACTACCTGGCCCGTCCGGTCACCCTGCGCTTGCAGACGGCGGCGGCGATGCCGGGGATCTCGGCCGACTTCAAGACCTTCACCTTTCGCATCCGTCCCGGCATCTTCTTCGCCGACGACCCGGCCTTCAAAGGACAGCCGCGCGAGCTGGTGGCGCAGGACTATGTCTACAGCGTCAAGCGCTTCTACGACCCGAAGCTGAATGCCGAGAACATCTACGTTTTCGAGAACGCCAAGCTGCTGGGCTTGACCGAGTTGCGTGCGCGAGCCCGCGCGACGAAGACGCCGTTCAACTACGACGCGCCGGTGGAAGGCATTCGCGCGCTCGACCGCTACACGTTTCAGGTCAGGCTGGCCGAGCCCGGCCCGCGCTTTCACTATCAGTTTGCGATTCCCGCGTTCACCGGTGCGATGGCGCGCGAAGTCGTCGAAGCCTATGGCGACGAGATTGCCGAGCACCCGGTGGGCACCGGGCCGTTCATGTTGGGCGCATGGCGCCGCGCATCGAGCATCGAACTGCTGCGCAACCCGCGCTTTCGCGAGCAGATTTTCGAGGCCGAGCCCGCCGCTGGCGACACCCAGGCCCAGGCCATCGCCCGTGAACTGGCGGGCAAGCGCCTGCCCCTGGTGGACCGTGTCGAGATCAGCGTTATCACAGAAGCCCAACCGCGCTGGCTGGCGTTTTTGAACGGCGCGCTGGACCTGCTGGAGTTGCCGGTCGAGTTCGCGCCGGTCGCCGTGCCCAACGGCCAGCTCGCGCCGCACCTGGCGCGCAAGGGCGTGCGCCTGCAGCGCGCCTTGCAGCCCGACATGCAGATGACCTACTTCAACCTGGACGACCCGGTGGTCGGCGGCAACGCGCCGGCCAAGGTGGGCTTGCGCCGCGCGGTCGCGCTGGCCTACGACAACGACGAAGCGAATCGGCTGGCGCGCAGCGGCCAGGCCATTGCCGCGCAGTCGGTGGTGGCGCCGTTCACCTCGGGCTATGTCGAGGGCTACCGCAGCGAAATGAGCCAGCACAGCCGCGCCCACGCCAGGGCGCTGCTGGACCTGTTCGGTTATATCGATCGTGACGGCGACGGCTGGCGCGAACAGCCGGATGGATCGCCGCTGGTG
>JANNDW010000392.1:0-36114 GCA_031378125.1 Methylibium sp.
CAAACACCGCGCCGCCCACCGCGTAGGCCAGGCTCCAGCCGTACCAGCCCGAGAGCATCAGCAGCACGCCCGCGAAGATCATGCCGACGCGATAAAAGCCAATCCGAAAACCGTTGGCCAAACCGTACTCGCGCCGGTCCAGCAGTTCGATCGTGTAGCCGTCGGTGGCGATGTCGTTGGTGGCCGACAGCAAGGTGAACGTGCCAATGGCCACCCACACCCAGGGCCCGAACACATTCGTCGAGCCGGCGGCAAAGAACCACATCACGCAGGCCATGCCCACATTGGCGCCGCTGATCCACCAGCGGTGGCGGCGCGCCCAGTCGATGGCCGGGGCCCACAGGAACTTGACCGTCCAGGCCAGCCCCAACAGGCTCAGCAAACCGATGTCGGCCAGGTTCACGCCTTGCTGGCGAAAGTAGACCGGGAAGATGTCGTAGAACACGCCCAGCGGCAGCCCCTCGCTGAAGTACAGCAGCGCGACCCAGAACAGCTTGCGTTGGTAGATGGGTTTGACGATTTCGGGCCGTTGAGCGTCCGAGGAGGGCAAGGTCATGCACCCATTCTAGGGAGCCATGTCCTCACGGCCCGGTGGCCGATCCTTGCTGATAGATCGCCTCGGCCATCGCCAGCAGCTGCTCGCGCGGCAACGCACCCACCAGCGCGTACCCGCACGGCCCGCCTTGCGGGCTTTGGCCTTCGACCCAATAGAACATGCCCAGCTCGCCTTGCTGCTCGAAGCGGAACGCCGCCGGCGTGGCGCTGTCGGGCTTGCGCAGGTAGACCGTCACGCGCACCGGCTTGGCGGCGGATGCGGCACCGGCGCCCGGCGCTGCGATCGCCTGGTACATCAGTTGCGCGCTGGGGCCGGCGGCGTCGGGCAGCAGGCGGCCGCCGACCAGCTCGAAGCCCTGGGCGCGCAGGTCGAACAACTTCACCGGCACGTCCAGCCGCTTGGTGAGCCAGCGGCTCAAGTGCTCTTCCTGGGCCTTCACTTCGACCGCGTGGCGCCCTTCCGGCACGTAGACGCTGTGCGCCACCGCGGCGCGCTGCACCCAGGCGGCGGGAGCGTTGCCGGCGGACGAGATCGCGGGATGGGATTGCAGGCGCCACATCAGCGCCGCGCCGGTGGCGCCGCCGAGCCCAAAGACCGCCAGCGCCGCTGCCCACCGTTGCCAGCCGGCCCATGACGACAGAGGCGGCGATGCGGGCACCGCGCTCAGAACCATTTGTGTCAGGCGCTGCGGCACGGGCTCGGCGAGCACCGAATCGAGCCGGGCCCGCAGCGCTTCGCCATCGGCCGCCCACAGGCGCACACGGGCGGCGTCTTCCGGGTTGTCGCGCAGCCAGGCCTCGACCTCGGCGCGCTGGTCGGCGGGCAGTTCGCCGTCGAGCCAGGCGTTGAGGGTGGAGTCGGTGAATCGGGCAGGCATGGCGGGTGGTTCAGGTGGGGCACGGTCACACCACGCGGCGCAGCGCGCGCGCGGCAGCGGGCGATTTGCCTTCCAGCAAGTCACGCAAGGTGGCTCGGCCGCGCGAGATGCGCGACATGACCGTGCCCAATGGAATGCGCAGCATTTCGGCGCATTCGGCATACGACAGCTGCTCGAGCGCGACCAGCAGCAGCGGCTCGCGTTGCTCGACCGGCAGCTGCTTCAGCGCGGCCACCAGGTCCATGCGCAGCCCGATGTCGACGCCGGGCGCGGCCTGCGTCTCGGCCTGCCCCTCGTGCGGCTCCACCGAAGGCATGCGCACATGGCGGCGCCGGTCGTCCATGTAGGCGTTGTGGGCAATGGAGATCACCCACACGAGAATGTCGCGGCGCTGGTCGAACTGGTGCCAGTGGGACAGCGCGCGCTCCAGGGCCGTTTGCACCAGGTCGTCGGCGCCATGGGTGTCGAACACCAGCGAACGCGCGTATCGGCGCAGCCGCGGCAGTGCGGCCAGCAGTTGTTGTCGAAAGGCGGTTGGGGCGATCACTTCAGGTGTACGTGAGCGGTGCGAAGCCTATTCCGCCGGCGGTCGGAGGGCGGCATCACAAGATGCGTCGCGGGCAGAAACCGAACTGGCGGTGTACCGGTCTTTTGCATGCGGCAAAGTGTAGACCTGTCCGTGCAACGAAGCTTCAAGGTCACGACACAAGGTCACGGCCTGCGTGGGCTTGCGCGATCCCGGACAATGCGCCCATGACGCCGCCGACCCGCGCCCTCGCCCCGGGCTTTTCAAGCCTGGACTTCCGCTCCGCACTGGCCACTTTCGCCACCGGCGTGACCATCGTCACCGCGCGCGACAGCAGCGGCGCCAGCATCGGCGTGACGGCCAACTCGTTCAACTCGGTGTCGCTCGCGCCCCCGCTGGTGCTGTGGAGCCTGGCGCGCAGCGCGGGCTCGATGCCGGCGTTCGCGCGCGGTTCGCACTACGCCGTCAACATCCTCAGCGCCGACCAGCGCGACCTGGCCGAACGCTTTGCCGGCAAGAGCGCCGACCGGTTTGCCGGAGTCGCGTTTCGAGAAGGCGCGGGCGGCGCGCCCATTCTGGAGGGCGCCTGCGCGGTGTTTGAATGCTTCAACCGCAGCCAGTACGAAGAGGGTGACCACATCATCTTCGTCGGCGAGGTCGAACGCTGCGAGCAGCGCGAAGGCGCGCAGCCGCTGATCTTTCACGGCGGGCGCTACTTCTCCGAGTTGCCGCTGTAGCGCGAAACGGCGGCGCGGTGTGTCGCCCGGCAGCGCCCGCTGCGGCATCTCGCCCCGCGGGTCATGCCGATGTGCGATAGCTGATAGCGGCGCATTCGCCTTGATGTGACGGGGCAGGCTCTCGATAATCGGGCTTCTTTGCGCTGCTGTTTCGAGGTGCCGGCCCATGCAAACCGCGACTCCCTGTCTGTTCATGCGCGGCGGCACATCGCGCGGGCCGGTCTTCAATGCCGCCCACCTGCCGGCCGGGCACCCCGAAGTACGAACGGGTGCTGCCGCAACGGCGGCTTGCGAGACCACATGACATCCAGGATTTCCGGCATTTCATCGATGGCGACCCGCCAGGTTCTGGCCGATCTCTGCGCTGCGTTCGAGCAGCGTTCGGGCTGCGAGGTCGCGATCGAGTCGGTCGGCGGGGTGGATGCCGCCAAGCGGGTTCGGAGCGGCGAGCCCTTCGACGTGGTGGTGCTCGCGTCCGATGCGATCGACCCGCTGATCGCCGCCGGCCGCGTCAATGCGGCAAGCAAGGTCGACCTGGTCCGCTCAGCCGTCGCCATCGCGGTCCGCACGGGTGCGCCGCGCCCGGAGATCGGCTCGGAAGCGGCGCTGCGCCGTGCGGTGCAGTCCGCGCGCAGCATCGGTTATTCCACCGGGCCCAGCGGCGTGCAACTGGCCCAGCTCTTCGAGCGCTGGGGACTGGCCGCCGAGATCAAAGACCGCATCGTCCAGGCGCCGCCCGGCGTGCCCGTGGGCACCCTGGTGGCCCGCGGCGAGGTCGAACTGGGCTTTCAGCAACTGAGCGAGTTGATGCACCTGAGCGGCATCGCCGTGATCGGCCCGCTGCCGCCGGCCATCCAGATCATCACCACCTTTTCCGCCGGTGTCTGTGCGAGCTCGACGCAAGCCGAGGCGGTCCGCCGCATGCTCGACTTCATGACGTCGCCACTGGCCACGGAGGCGATCCGGCGCCATGGCATGGAGCCGGCATGATCTTCTCGACGCGCTGTCAGCGAACACCAGGAAGCACCCAATGATCATCGATTGCCACGGCCACTACACCACCGCGCCGAAGGCGCTGGAAAACTGGCGCACCCAGCAGATCGCCGGCATCAAAGATCCCGGGGCCAAGCCCCGGGTTTCCGACTTGAACATCTCCGACGACGAGTTGCGCGAGTCGATCGAGGCCAACCAGCTCAAGCTGATGAAAGAGCGCGGCAGCGACCTGACGATCTTCAGCCCGCGCGCCAGCTTCAAGGCGCATCACCTCGGCGACTTCGAGGTGTCGTCCACCTGGTCGGCGATCTGCAACGAGCTGTGCCACCGCGTCGCACAGCTTTTCCCGGACCACTTCATCGGCGGCGCGATGCTGCCGCAATCGCCCGGCGTGGACCCCAAGACCTGCATCCCCGAGCTGGAGAAGTGCGTCAAGGAATACGGCTTCGTCGGCATCAACCTGAACCCCGACCCTTCGGGCGGCCACTGGAAGGAACCGCCGCTGTCCGACCGCCACTGGTACCCGATCTACGAAAAGATGGTCGAGTACGACATCCCGGCGATGATCCACGTGAGCACCAGTTGCAACGCGTGTTTTCACACCACCGGCGCGCATTACCTGAACGCCGACACCACCGCCTTCATGCAGTGCCTCACGTCCGACCTGTTCAAGGATTTCCCTACGCTCAGGTTCGTCATCCCGCACGGCGGCGGCGCGGTGCCCTACCACTGGGGGCGGTTCCGCGGCCTGGCGCAAGAGTTGAAAAAGCCGCTGCTCAAGGACCACCTGCTGAACAACATCTTTTTCGACACCTGCGTCTACCACCAGCCCGGCATCGACCTGCTGACCCAGGTGATCCCGGTCGAGAACATCCTGTTCGCCAGCGAGATGATCGGCGCGGTGCGTGGCATCGACCCCGAGACCGGCCACTACTTTGATGACACCAAGCGCTACATCGAAGCCTCGACCCTCCTGAGCGGCCCGGACCGCGAGAAGGTTTACGAAGGCAATGCGCGGCGCGTGTTCCCGCGGCTCGACGCGGCGCTCAAGGCCAAGGGCCGCTGAAACGGCCCGGCCCAGGTCCTGGAAAGAAAGGAATTCACCCCATGTACAAGCTCGGCATCGTCAAACGAAACATCGTTCGCGCGGACCGCGCGGCGGTTGAAAACCTCGCCCGTTTCGGCGTGGCCACGATCCATGAGGCGATGGGCCGCACCGGCCTGATGAAGCCGTACATGCGGCCCATCTACCCCGGCGCAAAAATCTGCGGCACGGCGGTGACTGTGCTGCTGCAGCCCGGCGACAACTGGATGATGCATGTGGCGGCGGAGCAGCTCCAGCCCGGCGATGTGGCGGTGGCCGCGTGCACCGCCGACAACACCGACGGCTTCTTCGGCGACCTGCTGGCCACCTCGTTCAAGGCGCGCGGCGCCGAGGGCCTGATCATCGATGGCGGCTGCCGCGACGTGGTCGAGCTGCAGCAGATGGGCTTCCCGGTGTTCAGCCGCGCCATCAGCGCCAAGGGCACGATCAAGGCCACGCTCGGCTCGGTGAACGTGCCGGTCGTGTGCGCGGGGGCCAGCGTTAACCCCGGTGATGTGGTGATCGCCGACGCCGACGGGGTGGTCGTGGTGCCGGCGGCGATGGCGCAGCAAGTGGCCGATGCGGCGCGAGCGCGCGAGAACCTCGAAGGCGAGAAGCGCGCCAAGCTGGCCGCTGGCGTGCTGGGGCTGGACATGTACAACATGCGCGGGCCGCTGGAGAAGGCGGGCCTGAAGTACATCGACTGAATGGCTCCCTCGCCCCTTTGGGGAGAGGGCACAGGAGCGCTTCCATGAACCACGACCCCAAACACCGGCACATCGCCCTCGTCGGCTACGGCGAGGTCGGCCGCATCCTTGCGGAAGACCTGCGTGCGCAGAAGCTTGCCGTCACCGCGTTCGACCTGAAGCTCGCGACCGAGGCCGGCAACACGATGCGCGAGCATGCCGCGCTGCACGGCGTTGGGTTGGTTGCCTCGCACGCCGACGTGGTGCGCAACGCAGACCTGGTGGTCAGCGCCGTCACCGCCAGTCAGGCGGTGCCAGTGGCGCAGGCCTGCGCGCCGGCGATGCAGCGCGGCGCGTTTTTCCTCGACTTCAACTCGGCGTCGCCCGGCGCCAAGATCCGCGCCGCGGGGCTGATCGATGCGGCCGGCGGCCGCTATGTCGAAGGCGCGGTGATGACCTCGATTCCGCCTTACCGCATCAGGGTGCCGCTGCTGCTGGGCGGGCCGCATGCCGCCGCCTTGCAGCCCTTGCTCGCGGCGCTCGGCTTCAAGGCCAAGGTGGCGAGCGAAAAACTCGGCGTTGCATCCGCCACCAAGATGTGCCGCAGCGTGATGATCAAGGGCCTGGAGGCCATGGTCATCGAAAGCTTCAGCGCGGCGCGCGCCTACGGTGTCGAAGACGCCGTGATCGCTTCGCTGGGCGAGACCTTCCCTGGCATCGACTGGGACAAGCAGGGCGCCTATTTCTTCCAGCGGGTGATCGAGCATGGCCGGCGCCGCAGCGAAGAGGTGCGCGAGGTGGCCCAGACGGTGCGCGAGATCGGCCTCGCGCCGTGGTCGGCGCAAGGCACGGCCGAACGCCAGGCCTGGGTCGCCGACCTGGCCGACGCCGGCCTGTTCGGCGCCAAAGGCACGCCCGCGTTTGCCCGCAGCGCCGACTGGCGCGTGGAAGCCGACCGCATCCTCGCGGCCACGAAACCAAAAACCTGAATCCACCGCGCCATGGAATTCCACAAAACCCCCGGCTGGCTCGACTTCTACAGCGGCCCCTGCAAACCGCAGTTCATATTGCCCCCCGGCAGCGTCGACGCGCATTGCCATGTGTTCGGCCCCGGCGCGCAGTTTCCCTACGCGCCCGAGCGCAAGTACACCCCCTGCGACGCCGGCAAGGAGCAGCTGTTCGCGCTGCGCGACCACCTGGGTTTTGCCCGCAACGTGGTGGTGCAGGCCACCTGCCATGGCGCCGACAACAGCGCGCTGCTCGATGCGTTGAAACACGCCAACGGCAAGGCCCGCGGCGTGGCCACCGTCAAGCGCGGCGTGACCGACCAGCAGCTGCGCGACATGCACGCCGCCGGTGTGCGCGGCACGCGCTTCAACTTCGTCAAGCGGCTGGTCGACTTCACGCCCAAGGACGAGCTGATGGAGATTGCCCAGCGCATCGCACCGCTGGGCTGGCATGTGGTGATCTACTTCGAAGCGGTCGACCTGCCCGAGCTGTGGGACTTTTTTACCGCCTTGCCCGCCACCGTGGTGGTCGACCACATGGGCCGGCCCGACGTGAGCAAGCCGGTGAACGGCCCCGAGTTCGAACTGTTCGTGAAAATGATGCGCGAGCATCACAACATCTGGTCCAAGGTCAGCTGCCCCGAGCGGCTGTCGATCACCGGCCCGAAGGCGCTGAACGGCCAACAAAACGCGTACCGCGACGTGCTGCCGTTTGGCCGGCGTATCGTCGAAGCATTCCCTGACCGCGTGCTGTTCGGCACCGACTGGCCGCACCCGAACCTGAAGGACCACATGCCCGACGACGGCTTGCTGGTGGACTACATCCCGCACATCGCAACCACCGCTGAACTGCAGCGCAAACTGCTGGTCGACAACCCGATGCGCTTGTACTGGCCGGAGGAAGCGTAGATGGCCCTGGACAAACCCTACCTGGACGTGCCCGGCACGACCATCTTCGACGCCGAACAGTCGCGCAAAGGTTTCCATCTGAACCAGTTCTGCATGTCGCTGATGAAGGCCGAGAACCGCGCCCGCTTCAAGGCCAACGAGCGTGCCTACCTGGACGAATGGCCGATGACCGAGGAGCAGAAGCAGGCGGCGCTGGCGCGCGACCTGAACTGGTGCATTCGCCTGGGCGGCAACATCTACTTCCTGGCCAAGCTCGGCGCCACCCACGGCAAGAGCTTCCAGCAGATGGCCGGCAGCATGACCGGCATGACCGAAGAGGAATACCGCGACATGATGATCAGCGGCGGCCGCTCGGCCGACGGCAATCGCCGCATCGGTGAAGACGGCGACGCGCAGGCGCACCGGCAGCCGCAGGGCAGCGGCACCAAGGTCGGGCTTTGAACATGGCCGCCATCACCGCTTCCGTCTACACCTCGCACGTGCCCGCCATCGGCGCGGCGCTCGACCTGGGCAAGAGCGGCGAGCCGTATTGGCAGCCGCTGTTCAAGGGCTACGAGTTCTCCAAGCAATGGATGAAAGACAACCCGCCCGACGTGATCTTCCTCGTCTACAACGACCACGCCACCGCCTTCAGCCTGGAGATGATCCCGACGTTTGCCATCGGCACCGCGGCCGAATACGCCGTGGCCGACGAAGGCTGGGGCCCGCGCCCGGTGCCCAAGGTGATCGGCCACCCGGAGCTGGCCTCGCACATCGCGCAGTCGGTGATCCAGCAGGACTTCGACCTCACCATCGTCAACAAGATGGACGTGGACCATGGCCTGACGGTGCCGCTGTCGTTGATGTGCGGGCAGCCCGCGGGAGCCCACCCTGCGTGGCCGTGCCCGGTGATCCCGTTCGCCGTCAACGTGGTGCAGTACCCGGTGCCGTCGGGCCGGCGCTGCTACCTGCTGGGCAAGGCGATCCGCAACGCCGTCGAGTCGTTCGATGCGCCGCTGAACGTGCACATCTGGGGGACGGGCGGCATGAGCCACCAGCTGCAGGGGCCGCGTGCGGGGTTGATCAACAAGGAATTCGACAACGCCTTCCTCGACCAGTTGATTGCCGACCCCGAAGGCCTGTCGCGCAAGCCGCACATCGACTATGTGCGCGAGGCGGGATCGGAAGGGATCGAGCTGGTGATGTGGTTCATCGCGCGTGGTGCGATGAGCGACAACGCACCGCGCGTGAAGCACCGCTTCTACCACGTGCCGGCATCCAACACTGCCGTCGGCCACCTCATTTTGGAGAACACATGAAGAGCATCAAAGTGGCGCTGGCCGGTGCCGGTGCTTTCGGCATCAAGCATCTGGATGCGATCGCACTCATCGACGGTGTCGAAGTGGTTTCTCTGGTCAGCCGCGAGCTGGAAAAGACGAAGGAGACTGCGGCGAAATACGGCATCAAGCACGTCACCACCGAGCTGGCCGACAGCCTGGCGCTGAAGGAGGTGCACGCCGTCATCCTGTGCACACCGACGCAGATGCACGCCGGGCAGACGATCGCCTGCCTGAAGGCCGGCAAGCATGTGCAGGTGGAGATTCCGCTGGCCGACACACTGGCCGGCGCCGAGGCCGTGGCCGCGCTGCAAAAACAGACCGGGCTGGTGGCGATGTGCGGCCACACGCGCCGCTTCAACCCCAGCCACCAGTACGTGCGGAACAAGATCAAGGCGGGCGAATTCAACATCCAGCAAATGGATGTGCAGACCTATTTTTTCCGCCGCACCAACATGAATGCGCTGGGCCAGGCGCGCAGCTGGACCGACCACCTGCTGTGGCACCACGCCGCCCACACCGTCGATCTGTTCGCCTACCAGACCGGCGGCGAGATCGTTGCGGCCAACGCGGTGCAGGGGCCGATCCACCCGGCCTTGGGCATCGCGATGGACATGAGTGTCCAGCTCAAGAGCAGCACCGGCGCGATCTGCACGTTGTCGCTCAGCTTCAACAACGACGGGCCGCTCGGCACCTTCTTCCGCTACATCGGCGACAGCGCCACCTACCTCGCGCGCTACGACGACCTGTTCACGGCCAAGGACGAGAAGATCGACGTCAGCCAGGTGGCGGTGTCGATGAACGGCATCGAGCTGCAGGACCGCGAGTTCTTCGCCGCCATCCGCGAAGGCCGCGAGCCGAACGCCAGCGTTGCCAGGGTGCTGGCGTGCTATCGGGTGCTCGACAAGCTGGAGCGGCAACTCTCCCTGAGCGCATGAACGTCAAGCGCTGATCTCCCCATGCGGCAACGAAAACTCGGCCTCTTCAGCGTCTCGGCGATCGGCCTGGGCTGCATGAACCTGAGCCATGCCTATGGCGCCCCACCGGCGCCCGAAGCGGCCGAAAGGCTGTTGCTGCGCGCGCTCGATCTGGGCGTGACCCTGTTCGACACGGCCGCGCTGTACGGCTTCGGTGCCAACGAAACGCTGTTGGGTCGCGTGTTGAAGCCGCACCGCTCGAAGTTCGTGCTGGCCAGCAAGGGCGGCATGACCGGCGTGACGTTCAGCGACGGCATCAGAAGAGTCATCGACGGCCGGCCCGAGTCGCTCAAGCGCGATTGCGAGATGAGCCTGCGCCGGCTGCGGACCGACGTGATCGACCTGTACTACCTGCACCGCTGGGACAAAACGATTCCGATCGAAGACAGCGTGGGCGCGATGGCCGACCTGGTGCGCCAGGGCAAAGTGCGCACGCTGGGTTTGTCCGAAGTCTCGGCCGACACGCTGAGGCGCGCGCATGCGGTGCACCCCATCACGGCCGTGCAGACCGAATACTCGCTGTGGACACGCAACCCGGAGATCGCGGTGTTGCGGGTCTGCAAGGACATCGGCGCGGCGCTGGTGGCCTTCAGCCCCACCGCGCGCGGTTTTCTGACCGGCACGCTGCGCGACGTGTCGGCGCTGGACGCCAAGGACATCCGGCGCGGCATGCCGCGCTTTTACCCGGACAACTACGCCGCCAATCTGCGCCTGCTCGATGCTTATGCGCAAATTGCGGACGACGCCGGCTGCAGCATGGCGCAGTTGTCGCTGGCCTGGCTGCTGGCGCAGGGCGCGAACGTGGTGCCGATTCCCGGCACGACCCACATCGAACATCTCGAAGAAAACCTGGGCGCCGACGCGGTGACCCCAAGCGCGCTGACGCTGAAACGGCTCGATGCGCTGATCAACCCCAGTACGGTCACCGGGCCGCGCTACAACGCGGCCACGCAGGCCGAGATCGACTCCGAGGAGTTTTGATGTTCGACGAGACGTCAAACGCACCGGCCGACCGGCCGGCCCGGCGCGCACCGGAATGACACCGATTTGCGGCCGCACGGTTGCTGCTGCTCACATCTGAATCATCTGCTCGCACGCAGCAACGATGGGTCACGGCTTATGCTGTGTCCGTAGGTAAGTCGTTCCCCATTTGCCAACAATTGACGGGTTTGCGGGGTCGCAAGGCCCGAAGATGTGGTCATCACGCGGATCGTGAGTTAGTTCCTTCACGTTGCTTCGGTCCCGCGTCGGCACATGGTTCGGAATCATCCGGAGATCGAAATGAAGTCACTTCGCCAGCATTCAGCGTCAAGCGTTTTCAAGGCGCGCGCCTCACTGCGGCCAGCAGCCAGGCCGGTGTAGCCATGCTCTTCGGTGCTTTGAATCATTCCAGTGGCACCGCCGGCCTTGCGCGCGGTTTCGGCGGCGCGCCGGCCGAGGCCGGTTGGTGCAGCCGTGAAGAAGCGATCATGGGCACCTCGGTGAGCATCGAGTTGTGGAGCGACGAGCGCGCGACCGGTGCGCGGGCCATGCAAGCGGTCATGGACGAGATGCACCGCATCGACCGGCTGATGAGCCCTTACAAGCCCGAGTCGGAGCTGTCCCGCATCAATCGCGACGCCGCGCACCGGCCGGTGCCGATTTGCGCTGAAATGTTCGACATCATTTCGCGTTCCCTGCATTTTTCGGAACTCTCCGACGGCGCGTTCGACATCACCTATGCGAGCGCCGGACACCTGTATGACTACCGCCAGAACATCAAGCCGACGGACGAAGCGCTGGCGCGAGCCTGCGCCGCGATTGGCTATCGAAACCTGCTGTTGGACCGGCGGGCGCAAACCATCCGTTTCGCGCGCGACGGTGTTCGCATCGATCTCGGCGGCTTCGCCAAGGGCCATGCCGTGGACAACGGCGCGGCGATCCTGGCGCGCCACGGCATTCGCAACGCCATCGTCACCGCGGGCGGCGACAGCCATGTGCTGGGCGATCGCCGCGGGCGGCCCTGGACGATCGCCGTTCGCCACCCGCGCCGGCCCGGCGAGGTGGTGGCGGTGCTGCCGCTCGAAGACGTGGCGATCTCGACCTCGGGCGACTACGAGCGCTACTTCGAAGCGGACGGCATTCGTTGCCATCATGTCATCGACCCGCGGACCGGCAAGTCACCCAGCAGCATCCGCAGCGTGACCATCCTGGCTGACGACGGCTTGACGACCGAAGGCCTCTCGAAATGTCTGTTCGTGATGGGCTTGGACAAAGGCATGCGGCTCATCGAGTCGCTTGCCGGGGTGGACGCGGTGGTGGTTGACGCGGCCGGCAGCCTGCATTTTTCTTCAGGACTTCTGGCCGGCGGCCAGCAAGCTCGGCAATGACGAATCTGTTGAACATTGAATCGAATTTGGAGGGAGTGAAAAATGAACGCACTGACTAGGATGAGCGCACTTGCCTGTGGCGTGGCGTTGCTGGGCATGGGCCTGGCGGGCTGCGGCAGCGGCAGTGCAAGCGGCGGCAGCACGGTCACGGTGGCCGGTGACGTGCCGCTGGCCTACGTGAAGCGGGCCAATTCGATCAGCATGAACCCGACCGACGGCACGTCAAGCGCGGACGGGGGGGACCTGATGATCCGCGAGAAGTCCTCGCCCAGCGCGCCGGAACACAACATCACCGCGGCCATCACCCAGGGCAAGGGCGACGCGTCGGATCCGGAAGCCTCGTACGACGGCAAGAAGATCGTGTTCGCGCTGCGCTGCCCGACGGCCAACACATCGACGGTGGGCGGCCAGCCGGCCTGCACCGGCCGCTGGAACATTTGGGAGTACGACATGACCGGCGGCGGGTTCACCGGCGGCACCTTGCGCCGGATCACGAACTCGACCGAAGACGATGACGTGGACCCGGCCTACCTTCCGGCCGGCGGCGGTTTCGTGTTTTCATCCAACCGCCAGACCAAATCGAAGTTGAACCAGGCGACGGGCCAGGTCTACTACGCGCTCGACGAATATGAACGCGAGCGCGTGATCAACCTGCACACGATGAACGCGGAAGGCGCCAACATCTCGCAGATCTCCTTCAACCAGAGCCACGACCGCAACCCGGTGGTCCGCCCGAACGGCGACATCATGTTCTCGCGCTGGGAGCACGTGGCCGACCGCAACCGCTTCGCGATCTTTCGCGCCAAGCCGGACGGAACCGACATGTTCGTGCTGTACGGGGCGCAAAGCCCGGGCAACAGTTTCCTGCACCCGCGCGACATGGATCCGGCCGGGCCCTACAAGGGCTTCCTCGCGACGGACCTGATGTCTTTGTCCGGGACCCAGGAAGGCGGCGCGATGATGTTCGTCGACGCGGCAAACTATTCCGAGAACAACACGCCGGCCAACTCGACCATTCCCGCCGCGGGCGGGCAGAAATCGGTCACGGCTCAAGCGCTCAACGACGGCCGTGGCCTGTCCGAGTACGGTCGCGTCACAACGCCCTACCCGCTGTGGGACGGCACCAACCGGGTGCTGGTGGGCTACCGGCCCTGCGAGGTCTCGCGCGCCGGTGTGGTGGTGGCCTGCGCCACCTTGACCGCCGAAGAGAAGGCGCGCCTGGGCGACGAGCAACGCCTGGCCGCGGTGGCCGCGGCCGACACGCTGCAAGACAACGTGCCGGCGTCCTATGCCATCTACATGTTCGATCCCAAGGCGCAGACCTGGCTGATCGTTGCGGCGCCGCCGGCGGGCTTCATGTACACCGACCCGATCGCGCTGCAGGCGCGGCCCGAGCCGAACGCCACCGCGCCGACCAGCGTCGATGCGTCGCTCGCCGCCCTCAACCTGGCGCTGATCGAAGTGCGCAGCGTCTATGACACCGACGGCCTGGGGCGCATGGGCGAACAGATGCTGACCGCCGCGGACCGCCCCGCGGGCTGCACCGCCGGCATCGCGATGACCGCACCGACCGACGTGCTCGACACCCGGCCGATGGTGGCCGACCTGGCGCGCATGAAGAACCCTGCCGACGCGGCCTATCGCTGCGCGCCGGCGCGCTTCGTGCGTGCCATCCGCGCGGTGGCCCCGCCGGCCAGCATGATGGGGCTGCGCAGCTCGATCGGTGAGACCGAGTTCGAGCAGCAACAGATCCTGGGCTACGCGCCGGTCGAACCCGATGGGTCCTTCAAGCTGCAGGTTCCGGCCGACGTGCCGTTGGCGCTTTCCATCGTCGACAGCAAAGGCCGTGCGTTCCAGACCCACACCAACTGGATCCAGGTGCGGCCCGGCGAGCGGCGCACCTGCGATGGCTGCCACAGCCCGCGGCGCGGCGGCGCGCTCAACTCGGGCGCGGTCGTGAACAGCATGCCCGCGGCGCTCGTCACGGCGCTGGCCAGCGCGCACCAATCGGGTGAGACGATGGCGGCCACGCGCGTGCGCCTGGACGCATCGGCACTCAGCCTGTCGGCCAACCCGGTCTTCACCGATGTGTGGGCCGATACCGCGCAAGCGGGCGTGACCGCGCGCCCCGCGATCTCGCTGCGCTACACCGGCAACGCCAGCGCCGCCGATGACCTGGCCACGGCCGTGCCGATCAAGGGCCTCATCAACTACCCCGACCACATTCAACCGCTGTGGACCCGCAGCCGCGGCACCGGCGGCGCCAACACCTGCACCACGTGCCACGCCGACACCGCCAAGCTGGACCTGAGGGCCAATGTGGCCGGCACGGGCAGGCTGGTCTCCTACGAGGAGTTGCTGCTGGGCGACCCGGTGATCGATCCGGCCACGGGCCTGCCGGTGACACGCATTGAAGAAGGGGTGCCGATGATCGTGCGCGGCGCCGCGCTGGT
Source organism: Methylibium sp. (assembly GCA_031378125.1). Lineage (GTDB taxonomy): Bacteria > Pseudomonadota > Gammaproteobacteria > Burkholderiales > Burkholderiaceae_C > LGRD01. The sequence continues at coordinate 14,491 of JANNDW010000392.1, forward strand.
GGAAACCAGTTCGGGCGCGTCCAACACGGCGGGCCAGGCCCGCAAGAGCCGGCTCACGGAGATCATGCACGGCGAGACGCTGCTGGCCGGCGCTGCCGCGCTGACCGCGCACCCGAACCCACCGGCCGGCGCGCCGAATCACGCCACGCTGTTGAACGCCGCGGAAAAGCGCCTGCTGGCCGAGTGGATGGACCTCGGTGGCCAGTACTACAACGACCCGTTCAACGCGGCCGGCGGCGTGCGATCGGTGGCCGGTTTGAGCCAGGCCACGTTCGTGGCCCAGGTGCAGCCGATCCTGCGCTCGACCTGCGCGGCCGCTTGCCACCAGGCCGTGGGCAGTGACCAGACGACGCCGGCGGGCACCGCGTTCCGCCAGAACCGCTTTGTGTTGACCGGCAGCCCGGAGGGCGACTTCAACGTCACGCTGTCGATGGTCTCCGATGCCTGCAATGCCGCATCCAACTACCTGTTGAAGCGGCCATCGACGCTGCCGCATCCGGCCGGTGCGACCGGACAGACGGTGGCCGTGCTGCCGGCCGGAAGCGCCGCGTACACCACGATCTCGAACTGGATCTCGACCGGATGCCGATGACCATTCCCCCGCACGTGTCTGTGCGCGTTCCCCCGCACGTGTCCGTGCGTTCACCCGTGCGGCGCGCAAGGCCGGCCGGCTTTGCGACCGCATGCGCTGGCGCGCTGGCGCTGGCGCTGGCCGGCTGTGGTGGCGGCAACCCGTTGAGCAACCCGCCGGTCGTGAACAACCCGCCCGGCACATCCGGACAGTCGCTGTCCTACGCCTACTTCCAGAAGTGCATCAACCCGATCCTGTTGGCGCAATTGCAGATCAACGTGAACGGCGTGCTGTCGACCAACACCTGCGCGGGCTCGGGCTGTCATGACAACACCAGCGGCACCGGCGGTGCGTTTCGCGTGGTGGGGGCGGCCCAGCCGCTGGACGTGACCGCCGCGGCCAACACGCCCGCCGTGATCCGCGCGAGCGATATGTACAAGAACTTCTATTCGGCGCAGGGTGCGGTGGTATTCGGTTCGCTCACGCAGAGCCGCATACTTGCCAAACCGCGGCTGTTGAACGTATTGCATGGCGGCGGCTTGATCTTCGAGAACGACCAGGACCCGAACGTGAAACTCATCCAGTACTGGATCAACCATCCGGTGCCGCAGGGGCAAGACGAATTCAGCGCCGCCTCCTACAGCATGTTCACGCCCGCCGACCCGAACACCGGTGTGTGCAACACCCAATGAAGCTTCGTCTTGCGGCCGTGCGCCCGTGGTGCGGTGGGCGTTGCCGGGCTGTCGCGGCGTGCCTGTTGGCCTGCTTGAGCGCGAGCCTGTTCGGGTTCACGCCGGCGCAAGCCGCAGACACGCCTGCCGAGCGCTTGCAGGTGACCGACCCATACCTTGAAATGCGGACCGGGCCGGGCCGCGGATTCCCGATCTTCTTCGTGGCCGAGCGCAGCGAGTGGGTCGAAATCGAGTTGCGCCATACCGACTGGTACAAGGTCCGTACCACCGGCGGCAAAGTCGGTTGGGTCAATCGCGGCCAGTTGGAAACCACCCTGACCGAAGCGGGTGGCAAGAAGAGCTTTCGTGAGCTCATCCTGGACGACTACCTGACCCGCCGAGTGCAGCTTGGCGCGGCCTGGGGCAAGTTCAAGTCGGAGCCCATGCTCAAGATGTGGACCAGCTACAAGCTCTCGGACACCTTGACCGTCGAGGGCACGCTGGGGCAGGTGCAAGGCGTGTTTTCAGGCACCGATTTCTGGCACCTGAATCTGCAGTCCGAGCCGTGGTCCGACCGGCGCTTGTCGCCGTTTTTCGGCATCGGGTTCGGCAAGTTCAAGAACATCCCGAACACCAGCCTCGTGGGCGCCTTCACGACCGACGCAAAGCTGGGAAATGCGACCGTTGGCGCGCGTTTCTATCTGACGGACCGATTCGTTCTGCGCGCAGACTACTCGATCTACACCGCCTTCCTGTCGGACGCGAAAAGCAGCGAATACCGTGCCATCACGGCCGGGCTCTCGTTCTTCTTCTGACGCACGTGTTTAGCGCGCTCCTTCAACGTTTCTCGAGCGATCCATGCCCAAAGCAACCACTCCCGTCAGGCTCTTGAAGACCGCACTGCAGGCGGTGCTCGGCATCACATTCGTGATGGCGCCGGCACTGGTGCGCGCCCAGGCCGAGAAGCCCGCGAACGAGCAGGTCATCGAGCCGCAAGTGGAACGGCGCGATGTCAAGCTGCCGCGATTCCCCTCCAAGGACTTTGAGATCGGCCTGTTCACGGGCACCTACGAAACCCAGAACTTCGGCGCCAGCTCGGTGAGCGGCCTGCGCGTGGGATATCACATCACCGAAGACTTCTTTGCCGAGGCGGCCTACGCGCGGACCAAGGTGAGCGACGAAACCTTTCGGCAGATTCTGCCGGGGGGCATCTTCGCCCAAACCAAGGAGAACTTGACGTACTACAACCTTTCCGCCGGCTACAACGTGCTGCCGGGCGAGGTGTTCCTCGGCAGCAATCGGGCCAAGGCCACGGCCGTCTACCTGATCGGCGGCGTGGGCAGCACCAGCTTCAACAAGCAAAAGCGGCAAACGCTGAACTTCGGCCTGGGCTTGCGCCTGCTGCTGGCCGACCGGTGGGCGCTGCAGGTGGACATGCGCGACCACATCTTCTCGCTCGACTTGCTCGGCAAGCGCCAGAGCACGCAAAACCTTGAGCTGACCGGCGGGCTCACATACTTCTTTTGACAGCGTTTCATGACGGCGCTTTTGTAGCGCGCACCCAGCACGCACCAAGCGCTCTTTAAGCTCTCCTTAAGGTTAAGCAACCATGACCCTGACTTTGAAAACCACCCTGATCGGCACCACACGCCTGTTGCTGGGCATCGCGTTGGCGGCTGGCGCCAGCCTTGCGGTACCGGCCGTGGCGCCCACGGCGTCGGCGCCCGACTTCACGCTGCGCACCATGAACGGCCCCAACCTGCGCCTGCAGGAGCAGCGCGGACAGGTGGTGCTGGTGAACTTCTGGGCCACCTGGTGCGGGCCGTGCCGGCAGGAAATTCCGCATCTGAACAAGCTCTACGACAAGTACCGCGCCTCGGGCTTTGTGCTGCTCGGCGTCAACATCGACGAAGACCCCAAGCTCGCGGCCGATCTGGCGGCCAAGCTGGGCGTGAAATTCCCGGTGCTGCTGGACACCGACAAAAAGGTCAGCCGCCTGTACGACATGAGCGCCATGCCGGCCACGGTGGTGATCGACCGGGACGGACGCGTGCGCTACATCCACCGCGGCTACCGGGACGGCTACGAACAAACCTACGACCAGCAAATCCTCGGGTTGCTGAAAGAATGAACGTGCTTCCCACTCGCACGGCCCGTCGGCGCGCCGCCAGCTTGAGCGCTGCGCTGGCCTGCGCAGCGCTTGTGTCGGCTTGCGGCTCGCTGGAGCCCTGGGTCAAGCCCTACGAGCGCGAGCGGCTGGCCGACCCCATCATGAAGTTTTCGCGCCATCCGCTGGCCGACAAGCACGCCGAGCATGTTCGCGACGTGCGCGAGGCGGCCCATGGCGCCACGGGCGTGCAGGGAGGCGGTTGTGGCTGCAAATAGCCTGTGGAGGGCCTGGCTCACCGTCTTCACCCACCTGCCCGCCCTGTTGGGCGGTGTGCTGGCGGCCGGCGGGGCACGTGCGGTGACCCTGCCCGAAGACAGCGCGGAAGCGATGCTCCATCTCTACAAGGGCGGCGGAGTCACGGCCTACGGCCCGGCGCTGCTGGTTCGCAAGAGCCTGGCCGACAAGGTGTCTTTGTCGGCGTCGTACTACATCGACGCCGTCAGCAACGCCTCGATCGACGTGGTCACGACGGCGAGCCCGTTCAAGGAGAAGCGCACCGAGTACGGCTTCAGCGCGGACTATGTGGAGCGCGATTCGCTGATCACGCTGTCCACCACCAGCAGCAAGGAGCCCGACTACACCGCCAACGCGGTGAGCCTGGATGTGGCGCAGGAGACCTTCGGTGGCATGACCACCGTGAACCTGGGTTTCTCGCGCGGGGCGGACAAAGTGGGCAAGCGTGGCTCCGCGGGTTTCTTTGACGCCGCCACGCATTGGCAATACCGGCTGGGGGCCACGCAGATCCTGACCCCGCACTGGCTGATGAGCGCCAACCTGGAAGTCATTTCCGACGATGGCTACCTCGGCAACGCGTACCGCGCCGCGCGGGTGTTCGGCACCACCGTGCCGGAACGCAACCCGCGCACGCACACGTCGCGGGCGGTCAAGTTCCGCGTGGTCGGCGACCTCGGCTCGCGTGACGCGGCGCGGGTTGAATACCGCTACTTCTGGGACACCTGGGCGATCAAGGCCCACACGCTGGAGGGCGGCTACAGCCGCTACTTCGGCGAGCAATGGCTGGCCGACGCTTTTGTGCGCGTTTACTCGCAGAACCGTGCCGTGTTCTACAGTGACAACGCCACCGAGCAGACGACCTACGTGTCACGCAACCGCCAGTTGAGCACCTTTAACAGCGTGGGCCTGGGAGCCAAGCTGTCCTACACCTGGAAGCGCGTGCCCGGCCAGTACGAGATCAAGGCCAACGGAGCCTACGAACTGGTGCGCTTCAATTACCGCGACTTCACCGACATCCGAAGCGGCAGCCCGTACGCGTTCACCGCCAACGTGCTGCAGCTGTTCGTGTCGGCCACCTTTTGAGAAGGATTGACGCATGTTCAATCGATGTTTCGGATTGATCGGTGCCTGCCTTGTTTTGGCCGGCACGTTGACGACGGCGGCGCAAGCCCAAAATGGAAAACCGGCCAATCCGCCGGCCAATCCGCCAGCGGCCGCGGCCGCCAGCGCGCCCGCCAAGGCACTGGCCGGCGCGCCGGCGGCAAGCGCCCCGAGCGCCGCCTCGACCGGCCTGGACAGCAGGATCCAGGACGCCAAGAGCGACGTCATCAAACTCAACCGAGACCTGCTGGTGCTTGAGGAAGAGTTGCTGTTCCCCGCCAACACGCAGGTCGCGCTGTTTGTGTCGATGGACGTTGGCAAGCTGTTCGAACTCGACTCGGTGCAGGTCAAGCTGGACGACAAGCTGGTCGCGAACTACCTGTACACACCGGCCGAGGTGAAGGCGCTGCACCGGGGCGGTGTGCAGCGTGTGTACCTCGGCAACCTGCGTGCCGGCGAGCACGAATTGGTGGCCACCTTCACCGGCGGCGGGCCGCACTTTCGCGACTACAAGCGCGGCGCGACCGTGAAGTTCGAGAAAGGCACGGACGCAAAGTACATCGAGCTGCGCATCAAGGACTCGCCGGCCAAACTGCAGCCCGAGTTCGACGTCAAGGTCTGGCAGTAGGCGACCATGAGCGTGCGCGTTTGCGTCCACAAGACCCTGCGGCGCCTGGCGGGCGCGGCGGCGGTCCTGTCGCTGCTCGCGCTGGGCACGCTGAGCACGGCCGGCTGGGCCGCGCCCGCGGACGGCACGCCGCAGCCGATCAAAGACCCGCATTACGGCGACACGCTGTTCCATTTTTTCCAGGACAACTATTTCACTTCGGTGACGACGCTGATGGCGTCGCAGCATTTCAACCGCGTCTCTCGGCATGCGGATGAGGCCGAGCTGCTGCGCGGCGGCATGCTGCTCTCGTACGGCCTGCACCACGAGGCCGGCGACATATTCGCCAGCCTGCTCGACAAAGGCGCAGCAGCGCCGGTGCGCGACCGGGCCTGGTTCTACCTGGCAAAAATCCGCTACCAGCGCGGCTTCCTGCCCGAAGCCGAAGACGCCATTCGGCGGGTGCAAACCCACCTGCCCGCCGAACTCGAAGAGGAGCGCGGCTTGCTGCAGGCCAACCTGCTGATGGCGCGTTCCGACTACGCGGGCGCGGCGGAGCTGCTGAACGGCATGGTCGGCAAGAAAGAGGAGGCGGGGCAATACGCTCGCTTCAACCTGGGCGTGGCGCTGATCCGCGGCGGCGACAGCAAGCGCGGCAGCGCGGTGCTCGACGAATTGGGGCGCGCACCCGCGGCGAACGAGGAATTGCGCAGCCTGCGCGACAAGGCCAACGTGGCGCTCGGTTACGCAGCGCTGCAGGAAGACCGCCCGGAAGCGGCCCGGAGCTACCTAGAGCGCGTTCGCCTGACGAGCCTGCATGCCAACAAGGCGCTGCTGGGTTTTGGCTGGGCAGCGGTGTCGCTGAAACAACCGCGCCTCGCGCTGGTGCCATGGGCCGAACTGGGCCAGCGCGAGATCAGCGACTCGGCTGTCATGGAAGCGCGCATTGCGGTGCCCTATGCGTATGCGGAGATCGGCGCGTACGGCCAGTCGCTGACCCAGTACAACGACGCGATTGCGTTCTTCGAACGCGAGGCGGCGAACCTGGATCAATCGATCGCCGCGGTTCGTGCCGGCACCCTCGTCAATGGCTTGCTTGAGCGCAACCCGGGCGAGCAGATGGGCTGGTTCTGGAACATTCGTGAGCTGCCCGAGATGCCCCACGCCGGGCACCTGGCGCAGGTGCTGGCGCAGCACGAATTCCAGGAAGCATTCAAGAACTACCGCGACCTGCGCTTTCTGGCCAAGAACCTGAGCGAGTGGCAGGACAAGCTGGGCGTGTTTGACGACATGCTCGCCAACCGGCGCAAAGCCTACGAAGTGCGCCTGCCGCAGATTCGCGCCAAAGCCGGTGAGATCGGTATCGACGCGCAGCAAAAGCGCCGCGACGCCCTCGCGGCCAAACTGGCGCTCGCCGAAGAGCAGGCCGACGGGTCGGCCTTCGCCGACACCAGGGAGCGCGGCCTGCAGGAGCGTCTGGCCAGGGTGCAGGCCATTTTGCAAAGCGCAGGCGGCGGATCCGGCGCCAACGCCGATCCCGAGCTCAGCGTGGCGCGCGAGCGCGCGGCTCGCGTGGCCGGTGCGCTGACCTGGCAATTGGCGCAGGCACAAGCGGCTCGCCTGTGGGCCGCGAAGAAGACCCTTGCTGCTGTCGACGCCGAACTGAACCAGGCACGCGGGCGCGATGCGGCGCTGGCGCAGGCCCAACGCGACGAGCCGGCGCGGTTCGAATCATTTGCCAAGCGCATCGCTGCACTCGACCCGAGCCTCAAAGCCTTGGTGCCGCGGGTCGCCGCGCTCAGCAACGAGCAGCAGCAGGCGGTTCAGGACATTGCCGTTGCCGAATTGACACAACAGAAAGAGCGGCTGGCCGCCTACGTCCAGCAAGCCCGCTTCGCCGTGGCGCAACTCTACGACCGCGCCAACCGCCCGCTGCGCCTGAACCTGCCGACGGAGGCCGACCGTGCGACCCCACAGTAGCCTGGGGCTCGCGATGGCCCTGGCCGGCTTGCTGTGCGCCTGTGCGAGCAAGCCCACCGGCACGCCCGACAACGAGCCCACGCTCAAGAGCCTGGCCGGCCGCCAGGTGATCGTGGCGGAGGACCAGGGCATCGCCGCCAACGAAGAACGGGCCATCGATGCCTACAAGAAATTTCTCGACGTGGCCCCCAGTGCCCCCCAACGCGCCGAAGCGATGCGCCGCCTGGGCGACATCGAGATGGACAACGCCGACACGCGCAGCGCCAACAGCCAGGCGGCCAGTGCCGACCCCGACTACCGCGCGGCCATCGCGCGCTACCAGGACTACCTGAAGACCTACCCGAAGGACCCCGGCAACGACCGCGTGCTGTATCAGTTGGCCCGCGCCCAGGAGCAAGGCGGCCGGCTCGAAGACTCATCGAAGACGCTGGACCGGCTGGTCCAGGAGTTTCCGAAAACCACGCATCGCGACGAGGCCTTCTTTCGGCGCGGCGAAGTGTTGTTCGCCACGCAAGATTACGTGGGCGCCGAGAAAGCCTATGCCACGGTCCTGGCCAGCGGCGCGGGCAACCCTTACTACGAAAGATCGCTGTACATGCAGGGCTGGTCGCAGTTCAAGCAGGGCCGGCTCGACGAGGGCTTGAACTCGTTCTTCGGTGTGCTGGACCTGAAGATCGCCGGCCGCGCGGGCGACGGCGATCTGGACACGCTGGCCGGCCTGACGCGTGCCGACCGCGAATTGGTGGAAGACACCTTTCGCGTGACCAGCCTGAGCCTGGCCAACCTTCAAGGGATGGACTCGATTGCCGCCTACATGAACTCGGACGCGCGGCGCTCGTACGAGTTTCGGGCCTACCAGCAGCTCGGCGAGCTTTACATCAAGCAAGACCGCACCAAAGACGCCGCCGACACCTTCGGCAAGTTCGCGCGCCTGTACCCGTTGCATGCGCAGGCGCCGTTGCTGCAGACGCGCGTGATCCAGATCTACGAGAAGGCAGGGTTTGCAAACCTGGCCCTCGAAGCGAAGAAAGACTACGTGTCTCGCTACGGCGCTGCCAGCGAATTCCGCCGCGCCAACCCGCAGGGCTGGGAGCGCGCGCAGCCGCTGGTGAAGACGCACCTGGCGGAGCTGGCCCGCCACTATCACGCCAGCGCGCAGAAGACCAAGGCGACAGCGGACTACCAGGAAGCCGTGCGCTGGTACCGCGCCTACATCACGTCGTTCCCGTCGGACCCCGATGCGGCGCAGAACAACTTTCTGCTCGCCGAGCTGCTGTTCGAGGACCAGCGCTTCGGCGAGGCCGGCACCGAGTACGAGAAGACCGCCTATCAATACCCCGCGCACGCCAAGAGCGCCGATGCCGGCTACGCCGCGCTGCTGGCGTTTGCGCAGCTGGAAAAGCGCGCCGCGCCGGCCGATTTGCCAGCGCTGCAAAAAGCGGGGGTGGCCAGTTCGCTGCGCTTTGCCAAGGCGTTCAGCGGCGACCCGCGCGGCGGCTCGGTGCTGACCAACGCGGCCGAGAAACTGTTCGCGCTGAAAGATGCCGAGCAGGCCGCCAGCGTGGCGCAGCAAGTGCTGGCGCTGAACCCCCCGGCCGCGGCGGCGCAGCGGCGCATCGCGTGGACCGTGCTGGCGCACACGGCGTTCGAGCGCGCTGAGTTCGGCACGGCCGAAAAGAACTACGCCGAGGTGATCGCGCTGACACCGGAAAAAGATGCCGGCCGCAACGAACTGATCGAGCGCCAGGCGGCGGCCATCTACAAACAGGGCGAGCAGGCCCGCGCGGCGAACCAGCCGCTCGACGCGGTGGGGCACTTTGCACGCGTGGCCACGGTGGCTCCGCAGTCGGCCGTGCGCGCCACCGCGCAGTACGACGCCGCCGCCGCGCTCATCGTACTGAAAGACTGGGACGGCGCCGCACGCACGCTGGAAGACTTCCGCCAGCGCTTTCCAAACCACCCGCTGCAAGGCGAGGTGGGCAACAAGCTCGCGGTGGCGTACCTCGAAAAGGGACAGTGGGCCCAAGCCGCGGGCGAATTCGAGCGCGTGGCAGCCACGAGCAAGGACTCCAAAGTGGCGCGTGACGCGCTCTGGCAGGCCGCCGAGCTGCATGAGAAGGGCGCCGAGAAGAGCGGCACGCGCGCGCCCGCGGCCCGAGCCTACGAACGCTACCTGGCCCAGAACCCGGAGCCGATGGAGCGCGCGTTGGAGGCGCGTTCCCGCCTCGCCCGCATCGCCAAGGCAGACGGCAACCCGGCACGCGAACTGGCGCTGATGAAAGAGGTGTTCCTGGCCGACCAACGGGGTGGCAGCGCGCGCACCGAGCGGACCCGCTACCTGGGCGCCACGGCGGCGCTGGCCTTGGCCGAGCCGGTATTCGGCGAGTACCGCAAGGTGGCGCTGGTGGAGCCGCTGGCCAAGCAGCTCAAGCTCAAGAAAGCCAAGATGGAAGAGGTGTTGAAGGCCTATGCGGTCGCGTCCGAGTACGGCGTGGCCGATGTGACGACCGCGGCCACCTACCGCACCGCGTCGCTCTACCAGGACTTCGGCAAGGCGCTGCTCACGTCGCAACGGCCGAAAAAGCTGTCGAAGGTCGAACTCGAACAGTACAACGTGCTGCTCGAAGAACAGGCCTATCCGTTCGAGGAGAAGGCCACCGAACTGCACGAGGTGAACACCGGCCGCGCTGCCAAGGGCATCTACGACCAGTGGGTCAAGAGCAGCTTCACGGCCTTGCGTGAGTTGCGCCCGGTGCGCTATGGCAAGACCGAGCACGGCGAGGGAGTGATCGATGCGATTCGCTGACATGGCCCGCCGGTCGCTTCGCTCCTGCCCCCGAGGGGCTTCGTCCGGCTTGGGGCTGAGGCCGGACACAGGCAGTCCCTGCGGACTGTCTGTCGCCTGCCGAAGGCCATGGGCCTCTGGCCGTTGGCGGCCCGGCGCCGGACGGCCTGTGCCCGCGCCCGTGCGGTGGGGCATCATGGCTGCGCTGTGTGCGAGCGCGGCCGGGTGCGCATCGCTGGGCTCGATGTTCAACAGCGTGCCGCTGGGTGGGCCGCCCGTCAGCGCGCCGGCGGCAAGCGCCGCTTCGGCCGGAGCTTCTGCTGCAGCTGCGTCTGCCAGCGCAGCCGCGCCCGTGGCTCAAGCCGCGCCCGCCGCGGCAACCCCGGCTCCGGTGGCGGCGAACCTGCCGACGGTATTCGGCGCCGAACCCGAAATACCGGTGACCCCCGCCGTGCAGCGTGCCTACGACGAAGCGCGCCGGCTGATGCGTGCCGGCCGGGCAGACGACGCCGAGCGCGCCCTTCTTGCACTGGCGCAGGCCCACCCGCAACTGGGCGGCCCGCACGCCAACCTGGGAGCCCTGTACCGGCAGGCCGGCAAGTTGCCCGAGGCCGCCGCCGAAGGCGAGAAGGCGGTGCGCGCCAACCCGAAACAGCCGATCTACTTCAACCAGCTCGGCATCACGTACCGCCATCTTGGGCAGTTCAACAAAGCGCGCGAGGCCTACGAGGCCGCGATCGCGCTAGCCCCCGCTTATGCGTCGCCGCTGCTGAACCTGGGCATCCTGCACGACCTCTATCTCTCGGACGGCCCACACGCGCTGGAACTCTACGACCGTTACCTGGCGCTCTTGCCCGGCGGTGATGCCGTGGTCACCAAGTGGGTGGCCGACCTGAAAAATCGCAAGCCGCGGCCGATCACCGTGAGCCAAAAGGAAAAGCCATGACACCCATCCAAACCCCGCGCTGGATCGCGCCGATGCTGGCCCTGTCGGCGGCGTTCGCCGCGCCGGCGTTCGGCCAGGATCGCATAGACATCGACCGCACCCGCATCATCGGCAACCGCGAGTTGCCCAAGGTCTTGTACATCGTGCCCTGGAAGAAGCCCTTGCCCGGCGAACTGTCGGGGCGCCCGCTGACCAGCGTGCTCGACGAGGCGTTGGCGCCGGTTGACCGCGATGTGTTTCGCAGGCAGGTGCAGTATGACGGGCAGGTCAAGCCGCCGGCCAACGCGGCCGCGGCTGCCACGGCGCCCGGCGCCAAGTGATCTGATTTTTTTCTTGTTGTCGAGCAGACAGTTTTCTCAGGAGATAGCGATGAATACCTTCCAGACGGTGGTGAAGTTTTTTCAGGATTGCGGCTTGTTCATCTACCCCAGCCTGTTGATCATGGCGCTCGGGGTGACGATCGCCATTGAGCGCTTTATCTTTCTCTCGCGCGCGCGCAGCGAGAACCGCAAGATGTGGTCGCAGGTGAAGCCCATGCTCGAAAACGGCAAGTTCAAGGAAGCGCAAGGCGTCACTGCCAAGTCCGACTCGGCCATCGGCAAGATCGTCAACTACGGCTTGACGCGCATGCAGAGCCCGGGCCGCCGCGAGGACTTCGACGCGGCGATGGAAGAAGGCATGATGGAAATCGTGCCGCGCCTGGAGAAGCGCACGCACTACATCGCCACCTTCGCCAACGTCATCACGCTGGTGGGCCTGCTGGGCACCATCATCGGCCTGATCAAGGGCTTCACCGCGGTGGCCCAGGTCAACCCGGCGGAGAAGGCCGAGCTGCTGTCGGCCAGCATCTCGATTGCGATGAACAACACCGCCTTCGCGCTGATGGTGGCCATTCCGTTCCTGCTGATCCACTCGTTCCTGCAGGCCAAGACCAGCGAGATCGTCGACGGCCTCGAAGGCGCGAAGATCAGCTTCCTGAATTTGGTTCAGCGCCTGAAGTCTGAACAAACCGGGGGCCGTTGATCATGAGGGTTCGACGCCTTCGCAAAGATGTGGCGCGCCTTGAGATCACCGCGTTCATCAACCTGATCGTGGTGCTGGTGCCGTTCCTGCTTTCCACGGCCGTGTTCACGCGCTTGTCGGTGCTTGATGTATCGCTGCCGGCGCAGAACTCGGGCGTGGAGCAGCTCAAGGCCGAAGACCTCAAGCTCGAAATCGTGATCCGCCCGGACGCGTTGGAGGTGGGCGACCGCATCGGGGGCCTGATCCAGCGCATTCCGACGGTCGCCATGGCGGCCGGCACCGTGCACGACGTGAAAGCGCTGTCGGCGCTGATGGTTCAGATCAAGGCGCGCTTTCCGGACAAGACCGATGCCACGCTGCTGGCCGAGCCCGACACCGCGTACGACGCCCTCGTGCAGGTGATGGACGCGATGCGCGAATCGCACACGGCGCAAGGCCAGAAGGTGTTGCGTGCGGAGCTGTTTCCCAACATCTCGATCGGCGATGCGCCGGTTGTCAAGCGCTAGTCAAACGATAGCCAAACCGCAGAGCAAGCCATGAAGCTGACCCCGCTGCAAAAGCGTGCCGCCCGAAAAGGGCGCGACCACTCGATGGTGGACATGAACCTCGTGTCGCTGATCGACGTGTTCACGATCCTGATCTTCTTCCTGCTGTCCAGCGCCTCCGGCGTCGAGCTCATGGCCAGCCCCAAGGCGGTCAAGTTGCCGGAGTCATTCACCGAAAAAGCGCCGAAGGAAACCATCATCGTGGTCGTGAGCGGCACCGACATCCTGGTCGATGGGCGCAAGGTCGCTTCGGTGGCCGAGGTCATGGCCACGCCAACCGACCTGATCGCTCCGCTGAAGGCCGAACTGGACCTGTTGGCGAACCGCCAGGTGGTGCGCGCCGAGAACCAGGCGCAAACCAAGGCCATCACCATCATGGGCGACCAGAACATCCCCTATCGGCTGCTGCGCAAGGTCATGTACACCAGCGCGCGCGCGAACTTCAGCGACGTGTCGTTTGCGGTGCGGAGGAAGGACACATGAGCCCGCACGGCCGCCCGAAGGGCGAATACCGGAGTGCGCAGCATGGAGGTTGCCTGATGAGCCCGCACGGCCGCCCGAAGGGCGAATACCGGAGTGCGCAGCCTGGAGGTTGCCTGATGAGTGCGCCGGGCCGACCCAACGCGAATACCGCAGCGCAAAGTACGGAGGTTGACTGATGAGTGCGACTGCCGTTTCGTTCCAGACCCCTTTGCTGGCGTGGTCGCCCTCGGCCGAGGACGAGGCGCGCTTTCGGCGCATCCTGCGGCGAGTCTTGTTCGTCTCGCTGCTGTTGAGCCTTGCGATGATCTTCGTGCCGCCGCCCACCGTGGATCGGACCCAGCCGCAAGAGTTGCCGCCGCGTCTGGCCAAGCTGCTGCTGGAACGCGAGCCGCCGCCACCACCGCCCCCGGTGGTCAAGGCCGAACGCGCGAAAGATCCGAAGCCCGAACCCAGCCTCAACAAGCCGGAGCCGGCGCGGCCAGAGCCCCCCAAGGCGGCCACCGTGCCCGAGGCGCGCCAGCCGCAACCGAACAAACCGCCGGGTGAAAAACTCATCGACAACGCCAAGCGCAAAGCGTCTGGCGTCGGGCTGCTGGCGATGGCGGACCAGTTGGCCGAGTTGCGCGGCGCGCCGGTGGCGGTGCAGTTGAGCCAGGACATCAAGCAAGGCCCTGGTGTGGGCACCACCACCGGCGTGGGGGTGGGCGCCGGAAACGAAGCCGGCCTGCCCTCCCGGGCCATGATCACATCCAACGCCACCGGCGGCAGCGGTGGCATCAACACGGCCGCCTACAGCCGCAACACCGGTGGCGGCGGGCTGGCCGGCCGCGCGACGACGCTGGTCGAGGGTGTTGCCGGCGGCGGTGGGGGTGGCGGCGCCGGCGGCGGCGGCGTGAGAGGCGGCAAGGGCGACGGCACCGGCACCGGCTCGGGCGGGGGCGCCGGTGGCAGCTCGCAGCGCGAAGGCGGCGGCAAGGCGTCGCGTTCGATCGAAGAGATCAAACTCGTCTTCGAACGCAACAAGGGCGCCATCTATGCCATCTACAACCGCGCGCTGCGCGAAGACCCCGCGCTGCACGGCAAGGTGGTGCTTGAGCTCAAGATCGCGCCGTCCGGCGAGGTGCTGGACTGCAAGATCGTGTCGAGCGAGCTTCGGGCCACCGAGCTTGAGAGCAAGCTGCTGGCGCGCATCAGGCAGTTCAATTTCGGCGCCAAGGATGTGGCGCAGATCGTCGTGAACTGGCCGGTGGACTTTTTGCCTTCTTGAGGGGTGCGTGCGCACCTGCGCGGCGGGTTGACCGAGGGCTCGATCCAGCATTGCAGAATGCGGCATGGATCTGAAGCAGCTGGAGTACTTTGTTCACGTCGCCGAGTTCGGCAGCTTCACGCATGCGTCGCGCTTCCTGTCGGTGGCCCAGCCGGCGCTGAGCCGCCAGGTGCGCGCGCTGGAGGTCGAACTGCACCAGCCGCTGTTCGAGCGCAACGGCCGCGGCGTCACGCTGACCGAAGCGGGCAAGCGCCTTTTGGACCACAGCCGCGGCCTGCTCCTGCAGGTCGAACGGGCTCGGCAAGACCTGGAAACCCACCGCGGCGCGCCGGCCGGCCGGCTGGTGATCGGCCTGCCGCCCAGCGTGGGACGCACACTCACCGGCCCGCTGGTGCGCGCCTACCGCGAGCAGTTTCCGAACGCTTCTCTGAGCATTGTCGAAGGCCTGTCGACCTATGTGCTGGAGTGGCTGGCCATCGGCCGTGTCGACTGCGCGGTGATCTACAACGCCGTGCCGTCGGCCGAGGTGGATCTGGTGCCGATTCTGGAAGAGCGGCTGTACCTCGTGTCGGCGCGCGGCAAGGCCAGGGGGCACAAGTTGATGGGCGCACCGATCGGTCTGGCCGAGGTGGCCGAATACGACCTGGTGATCCCCAGCCGGCCGCACGCGATGCGCATGCTGCTGGAAGGCGCGCTGGCCAACGTGGGCCGAAAAGCCCGGGTGGCGCTGGAGATCGAAAGCGTCCCCGCCATGCTGGACCTGGTGCGGCACGACGCCTTCCACGCGGTGCTGTCGCTCAACGCGATTGAATCCAGCGGCCATGCCGACGCGCTGCAGGTTCGGCCCATCAACAAGCCCCGGTTGACGGCGAGCCTGTGGATCGCCACCTCGGCCCGGCGGGCGCGCGGGCCGCTGATCGATGAAGCGACGCGCCTGGTCAAGGACCTGGTGGTGCGGCAATGGGCGTGACGCTCAGCCGGGTTGCCACCGCCGCGCCGCAAATGCCACGAACCACGCCACGCAATCGGCGTTGGCCATCGCGTCGAGCTTGAACACCTGCTCGGGCGCGGTGCCCATCAGCAGCTTCTTGACCGGCAACTCCATCTTCTTGCCCGACAGCGTGCGCGGGATGGCGCTGACCTGGAAGATCTCGTTGGGCACATGGCGGGGCGTCAGCGCGGTCTTGATCGCATCACGCAGTCGCTTGTTGAGCGGGTCGTCCAGAACCAGCCCCTCGCGCAGCACCACAAACAGCGGCATGTAGCTGTCGCGGCCCAGGTACTCCAGGTCGACGACCAGGCTGTCCAGCACCTCGGGCAGCGCCTCGACCGCGCGGTACAACTCCGACGTGCCCATGCGGATGCCGTGGCGGTTGATGGTGGCGTCGCTGCGGCCGTAGATGATGGCGCCGCCGCGCGGGGTGATGCGGATCCAGTCGCCGTGGCGCCAGACGCCGGGGTACATGTCGAAGTAGCTGTCGTGGTAGCGACGGCCTTCCTTGTCGTTCCAGAAGTACAGCGGCATCGACGGCATCGGCTTGGTGCAGACCAGTTCGCCGACTTCATCGACCAAGGTCTTGCCTTTGCCCGACGCGTCGGGCTCGCCCCAGGCCTCGACGGTGGCGCCCAGGCAGCGGCATTGCATCTCGCCTTCGACCACCGGCAAGGTCGGCAGCCCGGCCACGAACGCGCCGGCAAAGTCGGTGCCGCCGGACATCGGTGCGAGCCAGATGTCGCGGCCGTCCACCTTGGGCATCTGTTCGTACACCCAGCGGTAGCAGTCGATCGCCAACGGCGAACCGGTCGAGCCCAGCGCGCGCAGGCGCGACAGGTCGGCCACCTTGGCAGGCTCGACACCGGCCTTCAGGCAACTGGCGTAGAACGCGGCACCGGCACCGAAGAAGGTCACGCCGGCATCGGCCGCAAAGCGCCACAACGTGGACCAATCGGCCCGGCCCACATTGCCACCCGGGTTGCCGTCATAGATGCAGATCGTGGTGCCGCTCAGCAGCCCGGCCATCTGCGAGTTCCACATGATCCAGCCGGTCGAGCTGTACCAGTGGTAGCGGTCGCCGGTGTCGGCGCTGGCGCCCAGGTTGTTGTGCAGCGAAAACGCTTTCAGCGCTTCGAGCATCACGCCGCCGTGGCCATGCACGATGGGTTTGGGCAGGCCGGTGGTGCCGCTGGAATAGACGACCCACAGCGGGTGGTCGAACGGCAGCCACGTCGGGGCGAGCGTGGCCGCATCCGCGCTCAGCGTGTCGAAGTCGTGCACGGTTCGACTCGTGCCGGCCAGGCTTGCAGTCTCGGCTTCGCGGTTCAGGTAGCGCAGCAGCACCAGGTCGCGCACGCTGGGCAGTTGCTCGACCAGGCCCTGCAGCACCGCCAGGCGGTTGTGCTCAACACCGCCGTACACATAGCCATCGCAGGCGATCAGCAACTTGGGCTCGATTTGCACAAAGCGGTCGAGCACCGCCACCGGCCCCATGTCGGGCGAGCAGATCGACCAGATCGCGCCCACGCTGGCCACCGCCAAAAACGCCACCGCCGTGTGCGGCGTGTTGGGCAAGATAGCGCAGACCCGGTCGCCGGGTTGCACCCCCAAACGCTTCAGGTGCGCGGCCAGCGAGGCGGCCTGGCGGCGCAGCTCGGGCCAGCTGAGCTGCTGCATTTCGCCACGCTCGCGCAGCCGCTCGTTTTGGAAAAGAACCGCCGGGTGGCCGGCCGCGTGCGCCGCATCGGCATGCCGGAACACCTGCTGCGCATAGTTCACTTGCGCGCCGGGAAACCAGCGCGCGCCGGGCATCACTTCTTCGACCAGCACGGTCAGAAAAGGTGTGGGCGACTGCAGCTCGAAGTAGTCCCAGATCGAACCCCAGAAGGCCCGCAAGTCGCCCACCGACCAGCGCCACAGCGCGTCGTAGCCCTGCGTGGTGCTGGCATCGAAATGCAGGCCGCGGTGCTCGGCCAGCCAGCGGGTGTAGCGGGTAATTTGGGGTTCGGGCAGGGGCATGGTGAGGGGTCTGGTCGAGGGGGTCTTTGCGGTTTCGACGGCTGGCATGGCCGCGCCGAAACACGCCTCGCCCTGGTACGCCGCCATCGGCGTGAAGACGCGCTTTCGTGTTTCGATATCTCTGCGCCGGCGCGCTAGCCGCCGCACTGGCTCTGAAGTTTCTGGAAATGGGCGGCGCTCGGTGTCAGGCCGTCGCTCGCGATCACGCGGTCCGTGCCGGTGGACGTGAACGCCTTGGCGCCCCTGCCTTTCCAAGTGCCCGTCGTCGGGATCTCGTAGCTTTGCTGCGCCTTGGGAAAGCTTCTGTTGCCGGTGACGGTCACGTCGAAGCCGTTGCCGCTGCCATTGAAACGCTCGCTCACCAACACGCCCTCGACGGTCTTCTCGATCGTGAACGTGGCGGTGCCGATGACCGTGAGCGAGCCTGCCCCGCAGCCGCCGGACGCCAGTTTCCAGTCGCGCACGTCCACCGACCTGGGCTGGTTCGCGCCGGCGCCTGGTAAAGCCGGGGCCACCGGCGCCGTAGCCATCACGACGGCGGGCTTTACCGCCGCGGCTGCCCCCCCAGTCGTGGCCGCTTGAGCGACAGCCACTATTTGAGTGGCCTGGCGCACCAGACTAGCGGTCCGCTCGGCCTCCACTTGGGCCACTTTGTCTTTGAGCGCCTTGTCGTCAGCGGCCGCCTTCGCTTGCTCTGCGCTGGCGCGCAACTTCTCGGCCTCGTCAGCCTTGGCCTGCGCAATCCGCTGCGCGTCGTCTTTCTCCTTGGCAGCCTTTGCCGCGGCCGCTTCCGACTCGGCCTTCTGGGCCGCTGACGCATTGACGCTCACCCTTCGGTCGGCCTCGGCCGCGTCTGCGGCAGCCTTCTTGCTCTCGGCCTCCTGCTGGGCCCTTTGAGACTCGGCGCGGCCGATTGCGAGTTCCGCCAGCGTCTTGTCGGCCTTGGCTTGCGCGGCCTCAGCCTCGGACTTCGTCGTGGCAGCCTTGGCGCTGGCGGTCGCGGCATCGGCCACTGCGATCTTGGCCGCGTTTTGCGCTTCGACAACCTTCGGGTCCTCGGTGGCAAGCTTGGGAGCGAAGTACCGGTAGCCCCCCAAGGCCGCGGCGATAACCACGGCCGAAGCCCCCAGGATCATGGCCCAAGGCAGCGCCGCCGCTGGCTGCTGGGCCGCGGCCAGGCGCCGGGCGCCCACCAGGGGCCTGATCGGCGGGGCTTCAGCCGGCTTTCGCGGCGCCGCTGAAGCCGATGCGTCGGTCTCGGCGCCGGCAGCGCCAGCGTCTTGCGCCTGGCCTTCAAACAACGTGCGCAGCGACGCGACCAGCACCTCGACATCGGAGTCCCACTTCGTGTGCGTGATCTCGAAGTTGTTGCGAAATGCGAGCTCGGTCAAGTCCGGCGGCAGATCGGCGGGCTGCACCATCTCGGCCCCTTGCACCAACACCGGAATCACGGGAATGTCGCGCTTCAGCGCGGAGGCCGTTTCGAGCCGAACGAAGTCCGTCGGGCTGTCCAGCCGGCGCCGGCCCGCTTCGTCCTTGGCGTCGAGCCAACGCTTGCCGATGACCGCCAGCAAGATGGTGCATGAGCTCACATGCTGGTCGATGACCTTGCGAAAGTCGCGCCCGGGCTGGATGCCGGAGACATCCATGAAGACCGATTCCTCGCCGAACTGTTCGGCAAGATCTTTGTACAGCCGGCCGGCCTGGCCCTCGGCATCGTCTCTGCGATAGCTGATGAAGATCGTCTGCATGCGCGACTCCTGGATGGGAAACCTTCATCCGCCAGATCGAGCTTGCCTGTGCCACCGGTGCCATCAAAGCCGGCGCGGCGGTCGACCCGGGGCGTACCCATCATTGGAAACCGCGCCAACGGGCTTGTCTATCCCCAAAAGGACGCATCCCAAAGAGGCCGCAGGCCGGCAGGGCCCGCACCCACCCTCACTCGATCGTCAGGCGGTTGAACCAGCGCGCGCTCGGTGACGCGCAGCTGCCGGCGCTGCCGCGTGAGAACGCCAAGCGTGCGTTCAGCCGCAAATGCTTTGCAGCTTCACGACACTGGCGCCGGTCGGCTGGGTGCCGTTTGCGGCGCTCACGCGGTCGATGCCCGACGAGCTGAAGACCTTGGCGCCGCTCCACTGTCCCCGCGTCGGGATCTCGTAGCTGCGCTGCTCCTTGCTGAACGTCGCTCTGCCGCTCACCACGGCGTCGATTCCTTTGCCGCTGCCGCGGAACTCCTCGGTCACGAGAATGCCTTCGGCGGTCTTTTCGATCGAGAACCTGGCTGCGCCGGTGACCGACAGCGAGCCCGCACCGCAGCCTCCGGAGTTCAAGGTCCATCGGGTCATGGTGAACGTCTTGGCCCGGCTCGCGGCCGGGTCGGTCAACGGGGTATCCGCCGCCTCGGCAACGGCAGGCTTTGCCGGCCCGGCCTCCGGCGCCACAGGCCGGGCCGCCGGGGCGGCGGACACCCCGGCACGCGCGCGCTTGTCGGCTCCAGCCGGCTCTGAAGCCGCGTTCAACACGCCAGCCGGCGGCTGCATGTTCTGCGTCGGTTGCGGTTGCGGCTGCGCGCGAGCCGTATCGAGTTCGGCCTGGGCCTGGGTGCTGGCGGCCAAGGCTTGTGTCCGCTTGGCATCGGCCCGGGCCTCTTCGGCCTTCGCCGTGGCCGTTGCGGCCGCTGCGGCCGCCCCTTGCGCATCGGCAACGGCCTGGCCCACCGGCGGATCCCGCGCGTCGATGTACTTGTACACGCCCATCGGCACGGCGAAGACCACCGCCGCGCCAACAAGCATCAAGACCCAAGGAGCCTTTGACGATGGCTGGCTGCGCGTGCCTCGCGTGCCGCCCGAAACTGCGGCAGGGTCCCGCGGTCGCTCGGTCGCGGCCTCCGATGGGGCGCCCGCCGCAGCGTCGGCAACGCCTTGCGAGCCCAGAACCAGGGTCTGCAGCGACGTTGCGAGCGCGTCAACGTCGGAGCCCCAATGCTCCTGCGTCAGCTTGACCGGGCTGCGAAAGGCCAGGTCCGCCAGGTCCGGCGGCAGGTCAGCGGGCTGCACCATGCCGGCCCCGTGCACCAGCACCGGGACGACCGGAATATTGCGCTTGAGCGCGGCCGCGATCTCGATCCGGACCGGGTCCTGCGGGTTGTCCAGCCGGCGTTGGCCCAATGCATCCTTGGCGCCGGCCCAGGCTTTGCCGATCAGCACCAGCGTGACGGCGCTTGAAGCGACATGCTCTTCGATGACCTGGCGATAGTCGCGCCCGGGCTGTCTTCTGGCCACGTCCACGAAGACTGCCCCCTTGCCAAAGCGCTCGGGCAGGTCTTTGTAGAGGTGGGCCGCCTCGCCGTAGGCGTCTTCCTTGCGATAGCTGATGTAGATGGCCGGCATGCACGACTCCTGAGTTACCAAGCTTCCTATTCTTGACCGCTTGCGCCAGCCGGGGTTCAGCCGGCGTTACCACGCGTAACCGCATCACCCCGGCGCCGCATCCACCCCCACATAGCGCCACAAATCGCGCATGAACGGGTGGCGCCAATGGCCGCGCACACGCGCGTGCTGCAAGTCGCTGGCGATGTTGTGCGCATGCGCCTTGTACGGCATGTAGGCCACCAGCAGGTTCTTGGCCTTGCGCATCAACGCGTCGCGCTCCGTGCCATCGGGCAGCACGGACTGGCGTTCGAAGAGGCGGTCGTATTCGGGCAGGCTGAAGTGGGCGTCGTTCGACTCGCTGGCGTTCGGGCCGTAGCCGATGCCAAGGAAGAAGCCGCCGTCGGGCGCCGTGGCTGCCCAGGCAAAGCCCCACATCATCAGGCTGCCGGCGCGGCCTTTTTTCAGCAGGTCGGGCCAGGTCGCGATGTCGAACACCATGCGCACGCCGACCGCGGCAAGGTATTTGCGCCACAGCTCGTTGCGGCTGCGCGAGCGCTGGTCGGGCGTGGACGCCAGGCGCAGCACCAGCGGCGATCCATCCGGCTGTTCGCGCCAGCCGTCGCCGTCACGATCGATATAACCGAACAGGTCCAGCAGCGCCCTGGCGTGGGCGCGGCTGTGCTGGCTCATTTCGCTGCGGTAGCCCTCGACATAGCCCGAGGCGAACGGCGCCACCACCGACTGCGCGGCAATCGCCTGGCCGTTGCGCGCCAGCCGATTCGCTTCGTCGTTGTCGTAGGCCAGCGCGACCGCGCGGCGCAAGCCCACCTTGGCCGGCGCGTTGCCGCCGACCACCG
>JANNDW010000400.1:0-15844 GCA_031378125.1 Methylibium sp.
GACGCCGACGCGCTGGGCCTCTACGCAGCCCTGGGCGTGCCCCCCGCCACGGTGACCGGGCTCAAGGGCCCGCGCTTGGACATCATCAAGGCCATCAACCTGAACCGTCCGATTCCGGTGGCGGACGGCTTCACTGGTGACGTGATCACGCTCGACGCCGCGATCGACTCAAGCTTTCCGAACGGCCGCCGCCTGGGCGGAGGTTCGGCGCCGAACCGGCACCAGGTCAACGTGAACAGCGTGCTGATCAGCCTGATCGTCGCGGGCAATCCGGCCGCCGGGCTCGCCAAGGGCGTCGAAGTCAACGACAAGAACTTCCTGGACCGGTTCCCGTTCCTGGCGCCCGCCCACCAGGGCCTGCTGCAAGGGCACGGCGGCATCAACCTGCCGACGGTGCCGAACATCCCGCTGCCGTAGTGCGTGGCGGCTTGTATGGCGAGGTATCGTGCAGCGATGTTTGATCGCCTGCGCGGACTGCTGGCACTCTTCATCACGCTGAGTGCCGGCCCGCTGCTCGCACACGATCTGTGGATCGAGCCGAGCAGCTTCTTCCCGCTTGCCGGCCAGGTGGTGAGCGTGCGCCTGCGCGTCGGCGTGGACCTGGTGGGCGAGCCGCTGCCGCTGGTGCCGGCGCTGGTGAAGCAGTTCGTCGTCGCCGACGTGAACGAGCGCCGGCCGGTCGCCGGCCGCGGCGGCAGTGAACCGGCCGGCGGGTTTCGCGTCGTCAACCCCGGTTTGCTGGTCGTGGGCTACCACAGCCACCCGAGCCGGGTGGAGCTGCCGGCGGAAAAGTTCAACGCCTACCTGGCCGAGGAAGGGCTGGACGCGATCGTCGCCCTGCGCGCCCAGCGCGGCGAGACCAGCGCCAGCGCGCGCGAACGCTTTGCGCGCTGCGCGAAGAGCCTGGTGCTGGCCGGCCCGGCGAGCCCGGCGCAAAGCGATCGGCGCCTGGGTTGCCCGCTGGAACTGGTGGCCGAACGCAACCCGTACGCGATGGGTGCGGGGCAGGATTTCCCAGTCCGCCTGACCTACGAAGACCAGCCGCTCGCAGGCGCCCTGGTCGTTGCGATGAACAGCCTCAACCCTGCTGAAAGACTGTCCGCGCGCACTGACTCCGAGGGCCGTGCGCGCTTGCGGTTGCGCTCGGGCGGGCTGTGGCTCGTCAAGGCCGTGCACATGGTCGCGGCGCCGGCCGGCAGCGATGCCGACTGGGCAAGCTTCTGGGCCTCACTGACGTTCGGGTCGACCGTCGAACGTTGACCGAATTGCACCAGAGCACTCTACCAGTGCACTCTGCGTGCGAGCCCGCCTGCGCGGGACCGCGGCGCCGGCGCAGGCGCAGGCGAAGGCGCGGACGGAAGCTCAGGCTCGAGCCCAGCGCCAGGCTCCGACACAACGGTCAGCGCAACGGGAGCACCCCTTCGGCGCTGCCGCGCTCGAGCCAGCGCGCAAACTCGTCGCGCAGGCGCTCGCTCTCGCGCACGACGCGCGACCACAGCGCCACGCGCGCGGGCGTGTCGTCGTTGTAGCGCTTGAAGTCTTCGCGGTCGGGCAGCTTGGCATTCGGCAGCGACGCGATCCACTCCGGCGTGGGCGACAGCAGCACCACGTTGTCCAGATGCGCCGTCGCGCGGTGGCGGTGCTTCAGCGTCTTGTCGAGCCAGCCTGGGATGACCGTGCGCTGGAAGTGCGGATACAGCACAAGGCCGGCGCCGTTCGATGCGCTCGGCACGCTGGGTACGCTCGGTTCGGCCGGCGCTTCGGCGTACAAGCCGGCGTAGTTCAAATGCAGGTGGTAGTCGGTGATGCCGCCATCCCAATAGGCGCCAGTCGGTGCGCCCGGAATGTCGTTCACGGCCGACAGCAGGAACGGGATCGAGCAGCTCGCCAGCAGGCTCAGACGCAGGTTGGCAGCACTCAGGGCCGCGCTGTGCGTGCGGTAGCCGTGCAGGTACAGCGGCAGCGGCTCGCGCGGGTCGGAAAACACCACCCGTTCCAACCACCCGCCCATGGCCTTGCGGCTCACTGCGTTGGCGGCGAACGCGCCCAGGTAGCCCAGCGGTGTTCGCACCCTGCCCTCACGCCGCAGCAAATGCAGGCCGCGGCTGGTGAACACATGCAGGCGAAAGCGCGGGTGGCCCAGCACCTCAGCCTCGCGCCCGCCGAAGCGCTGCTGCAATTTGGCGCCGAACACCTCGCTGACATGCTGAATGGCCGGTGCCTTGCCGGGCCGATGTTCATAGTCTTGGTGAATGTAGTCGTGCGCCATCTGCACGAACGCGGGCGCGGGTTCTTTCAGGCACGCGGTGGCCATGCGCCAGGCGCCGATGGACGCGCCGAGCAGGTGCACGCTGTGCCGGCTGGCGGCCAGCCAGTCGCCGAAGATGAAACGGTCCAGCGGGTTCAGCACCAGCCCCTTGGGCCCGCCGGCTGCCGCCGGGATGATGCGCACGTCCCGCGGCCGCAGCCCGTGTTCACGCAACGCCGCCAGCGCGCGCGGGCCGGCATGGATGGACAGGGCTTTCATCACCCACACTCTATCGGGCCTGCGCGTTAGCATGCTGTCCATGAGCCAGCATCCCCACGATCACGATGACGATCACAGCGAGCTGAGCGACATGGACCTGCGCGTGCGCGCGCTGGAGACCGTGCTCACGCAAAAGGGCTACATCGACCCCGCCGCGCTGGATGTGCTGATCGACACCTACCAAACCAAGATCGGCCCGCGCAACGGCGCACGCGTGGTGGCCCGGGCCTGGGTCGACCCGGCCTTTCACGACTGGCTGCTGCGCGACGCGAGCGCGGCAATCGCGTCGCTCGGCTACGGCGGCCGCCAGGGCGAGCACATGGTGGCCGTGCCCAACACCGCCACGCGCCACAACATGGTGGTGTGCACGCTGTGCAGCTGTTACCCCTGGCCGGTGCTGGGCCTGCCACCCACCTGGTACAAGAGCGCGCCCTACCGTTCGCGCGCCGTGAGGGACCCGCGCGGCGTGCTGGCCGACTTCGGCGTGGCACTGCCCGAGTCGACCGAGATCCGCGTGTGGGACTCGACCGCCGAGCTGCGCTACCTCGTCATCCCGCAACGCCCGGGTGGCACCGAGGGTCTGAGCGAAGAACAGCTCGCTGCACTGGTGACACGCGATTCGATGATCGGCACCGGCCTGCCGCTGGCCGCGCCCGCAGACGCCAAGAACGCCGGCGCGAGCCCTTCAGCATGAGCGACTACCGCAGCCATGCCGACCTGGGTGGACAACCCGGCCATGGGCATGTGGTCCCGGAACCCGAAGGCGATCTGTTTCACGCCCACTGGGAATCGCGCGCGCTGGCGCTGACCTTGGCGATGGGCGGCACCGGCTCCTGGAACATTGACATGAGCCGCTGCGCGCGCGAGACGCTGCCCGACTACGGCGCGCTGAGCTACTACCAAATCTGGCTGGCCGGGCTGCAGAAGCTGATGGCCGAACGCCGGCTGATGTTTGCCGACGAACTGGCTGCCGGCCGCGCGCTGCATCCGCCAATACCCCCGGCCCGCGTGCTGCGGGCCGGCGATGTTGCCGCTGCCCTCGCGAAGGGTTCTCCCACCGAACGCCCTGCCTCGACGGCAGCCCGCTTTCACATGGGCCAGCGCGTGCGCACGCGCGAGCACAGGGTGGCGCACCACACGCGCCTGCCCGGCTATGCGCACGGCAAGCCGGGCGTGGTGGAGCATGTTCACGGCGCGCATGTGTTTGCCGACGCGCATGCGCAAGGCCTGGGCGAACAAGTGCAGTGGCTCTACACCGTGGTGTTCGACGGCGCCGAGCTGTGGGGCGCTGGCGCGGCGCAAGGGCTGAAGGTGTCGGTGGACGCCTGGGAGCCCTACCTGGAAGCCGTCCCGTGAACGCCGCCGCCACGCTGCTGCCCGGCATGCCCGCCGATGCCGACGGCCCGGTGTTCGCCGAACCCTGGCAAGCCCAGGCGTTTGCAATAGCATTGGCCTTGCATCAGAAAGACCTGTTCACCTGGGTCGAATGGGCGCAGGCCTTGTCGGCCCAGATCAGCGCGGCCCAGGCTGCGGGGGACGCCGACCTGGGCGACACCTACTACCGGCATTGGCTCGCGGCGCTGGAGTCGCTGGTGGCCGCCAAGGGCGCCAGCTCGCAAGACGAACTGGCGCTGTTCCGGCGCGCCTGGGACCATGCGGCCGACCGCACGCCGCATGGCCGGCCGATCGAACTGGCGATGCGCGATTTCGCCGACTGATTGGTCCTGAGCCCTTCAGCGGGACCAGCGGCGCACTGCCGCCTCAGCGCCGCGGTTGCAGCTTCCCAAACGCCGCGGCCATCGCCGAAGGCGCCTCGGTCACCGCCCGCTCGCCACCGCCCGGCCGCTCGCCACACGCGGCCGGGCGGAACGCATTGCCGGCCGGCGCGCCGGCCGGCACCGTTTTCGAATCAAGCTTCATCGTCAGCGAAATCCGCTTGCGCGCCAGGTCCACCTCCAGCACCTTGACCTTGACGATGTCGCCCGTCTTCACCACTTCGCGTGCGTCGGTGATGAACTTGTGGCTCAGCTGGCTCACGTGCACCAAGCCGTCCTGGTGCACGCCCAGGTCGATGAAGGCACCGAACTGCGCGACGTTGCTGACGGTGCCTTCCAGGCTCATGCCGGGCTGCAGATCCTTGATGTCTTCGATGCCGTCGGCCAGCCGCGCCACCTTGAAGTCGGGGCGCGGGTCGCGGCCGGGTTTCTCCAGTTCGGCCAGGATGTCCTTGATGGTGATGGCACCGAACTTGTCGTCGGCAAAGGCTTCGGGCCGCTGTTGTGTCATCAATGCCCGGATCACGTCGCTGCGGCCCATCACCTCGGCCGCCGGTTTCTTGACGGCCGACAGGATGCGCTCGACGACTGGGTAGGTCTCCGGGTGCACACCCGACTGGTCCAGCGGGTTGTCGCCACCGCAGATGCGCAAAAAGCCCGCGCTCTGCTCGAAGGTCTTGGCGCCCAGACCGCCGACCGCAAGCAACTGCTTCCGGTTCTTGAACGCGCCGTTCGCATCGCGCCAACGCACGATGCTGCCGGCCACCGCGGCACTGAGCCCGGACACGCGCGACAGCAGCGGCGTCGACGCGGTGTTCAGGTCCACACCGACCGAGTTGACGCAGTCCTCGATCACCGCGTCCAGGCTCCTGGCCAAGTCACTCTGGTTCACATCGTGCTGGTACTGGCCCACGCCAATGCTCTTGGGTTCGATCTTCACCAGCTCGGCCAGCGGGTCTTGCAGGCGGCGCGCAATGCTGACCGCGCCGCGCAAGGTCACGTCCAGTTCGGGCAGCTCCTTGCTGGCGTATTCACTGGCCGAGTACACCGAGGCGCCGGCTTCGCTGACGACCACCTTGTCGATCTTGGTGTCGGGCGCCTTCTCTTGCAAGAGCAGCTGGATGCGCTTGATCAGGTCGCCGGCCAGCTTGTCGGTCTCGCGGCTGGCGGTGCCGTTGCCGATGGCGATCAGGTTCACGCCATGCGCGGCGCACAAGCGCGCGAGCGTTTGCAGCGAACCTTCCCAATCACGCCTGGGTTCGTGCGGATAAATGGTGTCGGTGGCCAGCACCTTGCCGGTGGCGTCGACCACGGCCACCTTGCAGCCGGTGCGGATGCCGGGGTCCAGCCCCATCACCACGCGCGGGCCGGCGGGTGCTGCGAGCAGCAGGTCGCGCATGTTCTCGGCAAACACCTTGATCGCGATTCTCTCGGCCTGTTCGCGCAGGCGCGCGAACAGGTCACGCTCCAGGCTCAGGCTGAGCTTGACCTTCCAGGTCCAGGCAACCCATTTCCGGATCAGGTCGTCGGCCGGGCGCTTGGCATGGCGCCAGCCCAAATGCAGGGCGATGCGGCCTTCGGCCAAGCCCACACCGGCGGCCGTTCGCGCTGGCGCCTTGGGCACAGCAGGGACACTGCCCGTCGAAGCGCTTGTCTCGATCTGCGCCGCCACCTCGTCCGGCGTCACCAGCTTCGCATCCAGAAACTCCAACGCCCGCCCCCGAAACACCGCCAGCGCGCGGTGCGACGGCACGGTTCTGATCGGCTCGGCATAGTCGAAATAGTCGCGAAATTTCGACACGTCGGGGTGGTTCACATCCTTGCCACCCTGCAGCTTGCTTTGGAACGAGCCCTCGTCCCACAACCACTCGCGCAGCTTGCGCACCAGCGCCGCGTCCTCGGCCCAGCGCTCGGAGAGGATGTCGCGCGCCCCATCGAGCACCAAAGCGGCGTCGGTGAAACCCAGCTCCGCGTTGATGAACGCGGCGGCCTCGGCCTGCGGGTCCAGAGACGGGTCGGCAAACAGCTTGTCGGCCAGCGGCTCGATGCCGGCCTCGCGCGCAATCATCGCCTTGGTGCGGCGCTTTGGCTTGTACGGCAGGTACAGGTCTTCAAGCTCTTGCTTGGTCGGCGCGGCCTCGATCGACGCACCCAACTCAGGCGTCAACTTGCCCTGCTCGCCGATGCTCTTGAGGATGGCGGCGCGGCGCTCTTCCAGCTCGCGCAGGTAGCCCAGGCGCGCTTCGAGTTCACGCAGTTGCGCGTCGTCCAGCCCCTCGGTCGCCTCCTTGCGATAGCGCGAAATGAACGGCACCGTGGCGCCCCCGTCGAGCAACGCCACTGCGGCGTTGACCTGGGCCGGGCGAACCCCCAGCTCGGCGGCGATCTGAAGAAGGATCTTGTTCAAT
Source organism: Methylibium sp. (assembly GCA_031378125.1). GTDB lineage: Bacteria > Pseudomonadota > Gammaproteobacteria > Burkholderiales > Burkholderiaceae_C > LGRD01. Next base: position 6,711 of record JANNDW010000400.1, read on the forward strand.
GCGAGAAGCTCTCCGGGTTCGAAATCGGGGCTGCAAATTCAAAGCGGCGCAGTGTGCCACACGCTGAACGGATGAAACATCGATGCCTGGCTCGCAGCCTGGCCAGCAACTTGTCGAGAAGCTGCTTGACGTTCTTTGCGGCAGGGAGCCACTTCTTCGCGTGCAAGAAGCGAACACACCTGCACGGCATCCTGGGCAGCCACATCCGCAGCCACAGGGTGCATCAGCAACACCACGACCATCGGCACGAGGCGGTTCAGTTTCATGGGGTGCTCCTTGATTCGACTTGAGGCGAGTCAGGCGCTGGAGATTCAATTGATCGCAGCGGACCCCGGCATTTGCTGGGTGAACGGCGTGAACAGCCCGCCCACGTCGACCGAATCGAAGTGGTACTTCAGGCCACAGAAGTCGCAGCCGATCTCGGCCCGGCCCTGCTCGACGATGATGCTGTCCACCTCGCCGCGGCCCAGGCCTTGAAGCATGTGGCCGACATGCTCGCGCGAGCAGGTGCACGAAAACCGCGGCCCGTTCACGCCCGACAGCGGCGCGAAGCGGCGCAGCGGTTCTTCCCAGAACAGCCGGCGCAGCAGCGTGTCGACATCCAGCGCCAGCAGCTCGGCGCGGGTCAGCGTGGCCGCCAGGTGGGCGATGCGCTTGTAGTGCTCGTTGACGCCGATCTGATCTTCGTCGCTTCGGCCGGCGGACGAAGCACCGAGGTTGGCCGCACCGTGCACCGGCAAACGCTGGATCAGCAGGCCGGCGGCGAGCTGGTCGTTGGCGGCCAGGACCAGCTTGGTGTCCAGCTGTTCGGACTGCAGCATGTAGTGCTCCAGCACCTCGCTCAGTTGCTGCAGGGGCTCGCGCGCATCACCATGCAAGGGCACGATGCCGGTATAAGGCTGCTGGCCGGGGTGCCGGTCTTTCGGGTCCAGCGTGATCATGCAGCGGCCCTTGCCGCCCACATTCAACATGGCCTCCAGCCGGTCGCCCGGCTGTACCTCGCTCAGCACCTTGGCGGTGACACGAAACGCCAGGTCGGGCTGCACCTGCGCCACCGCCAGCTTCACCGGGCCGTCGCCGAACACCTGCAGGATCAACGAACCGTTGAACTTGATGTTGGCCTGCATCAGCGTGGCCGCGGCGGCCATTTCGCCCAGCAGCTCGCGGACCGGTTCAGGGAACCGATCGTCGGCCTTCTCCCGCCGCCGCAACACCTCTTGCCAGCTGTCGGTCAGGCGCACCAGCATGCCGCGCACCGGCAGGCCGTCGAAGATGAATTTGTGGAGTTCACTCACCAGCCGGTCTCTCCAACGTCTTCAACAACGCGTTTCAGTCCCGCACGGAAACGTCTGGCGTTCCCGACATAGTGCTTCGCGGCGCGCTGCAGTCCCTCAATCTGCTCGCGTGTCAGCGGCCCAACCACCTTGGCCGGCGAGCCCATGATCAGCGAGCCGTCAGGAAACTCCTTGCCTTCGGTCACCAGCGAGCCGGCGCCCACCAGGCAGTTGCGGCCGATCTTCGCGCCGTTGAGCACCACGGCCTGGATGCCGATCAGCGAGCCATCGCCCACCGTGCAGCCATGCAGCATCACCTGGTGGCCGACGGTCACGTTCTCGCCCAGCGAGACGGGGAAGCCCGGGTCCGAATGAATGACGCTGCCGTCCTGGATGTTGCTGCCGCGGCCCACGCGCAACTCCTCGTTGTCGCCGCGCATCACCACGTTGAACCAGACGCTGGTGTTCTCGGCCAGATGCACATTGCCGACGACCTGCGCGCTTTCGGCCACCCATGCCGTGTTGGCCACGCGAGGAACGAGTAGATCAAGCTGATAGACCGCCATGGTGAAGCGCGATGAGAATCGCCGAAGAGGTGAAGCCGATAATTCTAAAGATGAACCCACCGATCGAGCCCAGAGCGGCCGCGTTGCAGGTCTTGTGCCTCGCCGACCCCGGCCTGAAGGCGGCTCGCGCGCGCCAGTTGTTCGCGCTTGTCGACCCGGCCTCCGGCGGCGCGGCGTCCATCGGCACGCTGGCCATTGACGTCGACACGGTCTTTCCCGAGCCATCCGCCCTGCCCGGCCGGCCCGCGCTGCCGCGCCTTGTGCCGCCCAAAGAAGTGCCCACGCGTTCGCCCTTCACGCTGGAGGGCCGAGCCGCGTTGCTGCATGCCATCACGCACATCGAGTTCAACGCCATCAACCTGGCGTTAGACGCGGTCTGGCGCTTCCCCGGCATGCCAGTGCCGTACTACGTCGATTGGCTGCGCGTGGCCAGTGAAGAAGCACTGCACTTCAGCTTGATGCGCGAACACCTGCAAAGCCTGGGCTTCGACTATGGGCATTTCGATTCGCACGACGGGCTGTGGCTGATGGTGCAGCGCACCGCGCACGACATCACCGCCCGCATGGCGCTGGTGCCACGCACGCTGGAGGCGCGTGGGCTGGACGCCTCACCGCCCATCCAGGCCAAGCTGCGCAAGGCGGGTGACCTGCGCGCGGTGGAGATTCTTGAGGTGATCCTGCGCGACGAAGTGGGCCATGTCGCTGTGGGCAACCACTGGTACCGCTGGCTGTGCGCGCGCGACGGTGTGGACCCGATAGCGCTGTATCCTGAGCTCGCAAAACGTTATGAAGCGCCACGCCTGCGCCCGCCGTTCAACGTCGAAGCCCGCCGCGCGGCAGGCTTCACACAAGTGGAACTGGACCTGCTTCCATGAACAAGATGGACATGAGCAAGCTGGGCATGAACATCTTCGTCGCCGGCTTTCACCACGAGACCAACACGTTTGCGCCCTCGCCGGCCGACTGGGCAGCGTTTGAATGCGGCGCCGGCTACCCGGCCTATGCACGCGGCGAGGCCATGCTGCGGCAAATGGAGGGAAGCAGCCTGGCCATCGGCGGGTTCGCACAAGCCGCGCGCCAACGCGGCTGGCGCTTGCTGCCCTCGGTGTGGGCCGGCGCGATGCCGTCCAACCGGGTCACCGAAGCGGCTTTCGAAAGAATCTGCGCCGAGATCGTTGAAGACCTGCAGCAAGACGACTTCGACGCCATCTACCTGGACCTGCATGGCGCCGCGGTGGCCGAGCACGTCGACGACGCCGAGGGCGAATTGCTGCGGCGCATCCGTGCCGTGGCCGGGCCTGCCGTGCCCATCGTCGCCAGCCTGGACCTGCATGCCAACGTGACCGAACGCATGCTGCGCCTGAGCACCGCGATGACGGCGTTTCGCACTTACCCGCACGTGGACATGCGGGAGACCGGCGCGCGGGCGGCGCAGATGCTGGCGGATCGGCTGGCAGATCGGCTGGCAGATCGACTGCCCGATCGGCAAGCGGATCGGCCAGCAGCGCCAGCACCCGAACGCCACCAGCACAGCGAGCGGGTCCCGTTCCTGCTGCCGCTCAACGCGCAGTGCACGTTGATGGAGCCGGCGTGTTCAATCATCCAGCTGCTCGAACGGCTGGAGGCCGAACACGCTGTCGAGCTGAGTTTTGCGATGGGCTTTTCGGCCGCCGACTTTGCCGAATGCGGGCCCGTGCTGTTCGGCTACGGCGTCGATGCGGATCGCGTGCGGCAGGCCGTCAAGCGCCTGTTTGATGAAGTGGTGGTGCGGCGCCGTGCGCAGTGGACGACGGAGTTGCTGTGGCCGGCCGACGCGGTGGAGCAGGCCATCGCGCTGGCCGAGCACGCGAGCGCACCGGTGGTCATCGCCGACACGCAAGACAACCCCGGCGCCGGTGGCGACTCCAACACCACCGGCATGTTGCATGCGCTGGTGAGCGCACAGGCCGGCCGGCGTTTGGGCGGCCGGGTGGCCCTGGGCCTGTTATTCGACCCCAGCGCCGCGAAAGCCGCCTGCGCTGCCGGCGTGGGCGCCAGCCTGCCGCTGAGCCTGGGCCGGGCGGTGCCCACCTGGTCGGGCGCGCTGACCGACGCTCCCCTGCAAGCCCAAGTGCGGGTGCTCGCGGTCAGCGACGGCGTGGTGCCGCTGCACGGCCCGATGACGAAGGGCGTGACGATCAAGCTGGGCCCCAGCGCCTGCGTCGAGGTTGGCGGCATCCGCGTGCTGCTGAGCAGCGCCAAGGCGCAGATGCTCGACCTGGACCTGTATCGCTTCCTTGGCGTGGAGCCCACCCAGATGAAGCTGCTGGTGAACAAGAGTTCGGTGCACTTTCGGGCCGCGTTTGCACCGATCGCCTCGCACATCCTGGTGGCCAAGGCGGCCGGCCCGATGGCGGCCGATCCGGCCGACCTGCCCTGGCAACACTTGCCCGCGTCGATGGGGCGCCGGCCCTGATCTTGTTCGGGCCTTGGCCCGCATGGGCCGCCCTCGCACTACACTTCGCACCCTTCATGGCACGTGCCCATCCGGCCGACCGCCCCGTCTGACCTGAACACTCACCTGAACACTCAAGAGGTTTTCATGACTGCACTGACCACCCGCCGATTCCTGCAAACCGCCGGCATGCTGATTGCCGGCTTCGTGCTTGCCGCCTGCGGCAAGACGGAGCCACCGCCTGCGGCCACCGCGGCGGCGCCCGCATCGGCAGCTGCGCCGGCCCCGGCCAAGGTCTACATGGTGGGCACCGATGCCGCCTACGCGCCGTTCGAATCGCAAAACGAAAAGGGCGAGATCGTCGGCTTCGACATCGACGTGGTGACGGCCATCGCCAAGAAGGCCGGCATCGAGGTGAAGTTCGTCAACACGCCGTGGGAAGGCATCTTCAACACGCTGGCGCAGGGCGACCGCGACCTGTTGGTCTCGTCGATCACCATCACCGACGAGCGCAAACAGACCATGGATTTCAGCAGCCCGTACTTCGACGCGGCGCAGCTGATCGCGGTGAAGCTGAACTCGAAGATCGCCAAGTTCGACGACCTCAAGAAGCTCAAGGTCGGTGTGCAGACCGGCACCACCGGCGACGAAGTGGTGAGCAAGTTGCAAGGCAAGACCAGCACCAACATCAAGCGCTTCGAGTCCACCCCGCTGGCGCTGAAGGAACTGGAGGCCGGCGGCGTGGACGCGGTGGTGGCCGACAACGGCGTGGTCATCAACTACGTGGCCAACAACAGCGGCGGCAAGTTTAAGACTGTCAGCGACACGGTGTTCCAGCCCGAGCAATACGGACTGGCGGTGAAGAAAGGCAACGCCGAACTGCTGGCCAAGCTGAACAAGGGCCTGGCCGACATCAAGGCCGACGGCAGCTACGACCGGCTCTTTGCAAAGTACTTCGGCGCGCCTGGCGCTGCTGGCGCCCCGGCGGCAGCCGCGTCCAAATAACTTCGCTGAAAGCACAAGGGCCGCGGCATGGACCTTCGCTGGGAGATTCTGGCCGGCTACGGGCCGCTCTTCGCGGCCGGCCTGTGGATGACGATCCAGTTGACCCTGGTCTCGATCGCGCTCGGCCTGGTGCTGGGTGTTTTTCTCGGCCTGGTCAGCAGCTCGCGCGACGCGCCGCGACCCAAATCGACCAGCCTGCTTTGGGGCCTGAAGGCGCTGCGAACGGTGACGCTGGCCTACGTGACCTTCTTTCGTGGCACGCCGCTGTTCGTGCAAATTCTGCTGGTGCACTTTGCGCTGATGCCGGCGCTGATCCACCCCGACAACGGCCTGCTGCTGGCCGGAGAGGCAGCGCGCGAGTTCAGGCAATCGCACGGCGCGTTTTTCTCCGGCGCGCTGGCGTTGACGCTGAACGCCGGCGCCTACATCTCGGAGATTTTCAGAGCCGGCATCCAGAGCATCCACCAGGGCCAGACGCAAGCCGCCTACAGCGTGGGCCTGAGCTACCCGCAGGCCATGCGCTTCATCGTGCTGCCGCAGGCCTTCCGCCGCATGATGCCGGCACTGGTGAACGAAGGCATCACGCTGATCAAGGACTCGTCGCTGGTCTCGGCCATCGGCCTGGCCGAACTGGCGCTGGCCGCGCGCACCGTGGCGGGCGCCTATTCGCGTTACTGGGAGCCCTACCTGGCCATCTCGGTGATGTACCTGGCGCTGACCTTGCTGCTGTCCGGGCTGGCCAAGCGGCTGGAGGCACCCAGCCACCTGCGTGGCCGATAAGGCCGCGCCAAAGAAGCGCCGCCGGCTCGCTGTGGCACGCCCGCAACGGCCACGGGTTTTCCCGGAAATGACTGCTTACAATCGCGCCTTGTCGGCGTGAAACCACATGCCGTACCGATCGATTCAAAACCATTGAGGACATCAAAAATGAAACGCACCTTGCTTGCTGCCGCACTCGCCACCTTGGGCGCCGGCACCGCCTTCGCGCAAAGCTCCGTCAACGTCTACGGCCGCCTGAACACCACGGTCGAGCGCCAGAAAAGCGGTACCGCCGACCCGGTTTGGGTGTTGCAGAACAACGCCTCGCGCATCGGCTTCAGAGGCACCGAAGACATGGGCGGCGGCTTGAAGGCCGGCTTCGTGCTTGAGCATGGCTTCAACGTCGACACCGGCGCGCAATCGCAAGGCGCGTTCTGGGCGCGCCAGAGCGAAGTGAACGTTGGCGGCGGCTTCGGCACGGTTCGCCTGGGCACCTTCACCAGCGAGGCGTACTTCGCCACGGCCGACTACATCAGCATGCACAACCACGACACCGGCACGTCGTCGGATGCGCTGTACGCCTACCTGGGCCGCAACATCAACAAGCTGGCCTACCGCACACCAACGTTCGGCGGCTTCAACGCCGAAGCGGCGGTCTCGCTGGGCGAAGGCGTCGCCGGCAGAAACCGCACCATGGACCTGGCCGCCAATTACGCCATCGGCCCGGTGCAACTGGGCGCGGGCTACGAGAAGGACGATGTCCGCAACCAGTTTGCGATTCGCGGCCTGTACGAGATCGGCCCCTTCGTAGTCGGCGCCTACGTGCAGCGCGACAAGGGCGTATACGCCGCCGGCAACCGCACCAACCTCCGCCTGTCCGGCATGTACACGATGGGCGCGTCGGAGTTCCATGTCAACGTCGGCCGTGCCGGCGACTACAGCGGCGTGGCCAACAGCAAGGCCAGCCAGGCCACGCTGGGCTACAACTACAACGTGAGCAAGCGCACCAAGCTGTACGGCTTCTACACCAAGCTCAATGACTCGGCCGCCAACGTTTATGGCGGCGACTTCAGCTCGATCGCGGTGGGCGTTCGCCACAACTTCTGATCGCCTGATCGCAGCGTCCGCTGCATGCGCTCGCGCACAGCGCAAGGCCGGTTTCGCGACCGGCTTTTTTTTGGGCGCGACCCGCCCTCGGCACGCGTCTCTACCCCAGGAAGTAGCGCTTCAAGCCGGCCAGGATCATCTCCACGGCAATCGCGGTCAGCACCAGGCCCATCAGCTTCTCAAGTGCGGCGACCACCGAATCGCCCAGCAGCCTGCGGATGCGCGCGCACAGCAGCAGCACCACGCCCGAGACCGCCATCGCGCAGCTCAGCGCACCCACCCAGGCCATCACCCGTTCGGGCTGGCGCGAAGCCAGCAGCAGCACGGTGGCCATCGCCGACGGGCCGGCCAGCAAGGGAATGGCCAACGGAAAGATGAACGGCTCCTTGCCCTCCGACGTGCCGTAAACGCCGTCGGCGTGACTGAAGATCATGCGGATCGACACCATCAGCAGGATCACACCGCCGGCCACCTCCAGCGAACGCTCCGACAAGCGCATCACGCGCAGGAAAGCATCGCCGAAAAACATGAAAGCGAACAGCACCACAAAAGCGATGGCGACTTCGCGCAGCGCCACCCAGCGCCGGCGCTCGGCCGGCACGTCGCGCATGATCGGGATGAACACCGGCAGGCTGCCCAACGGGTCCAGCACCAGCAGCAGCAGGATGAAGGCGGACAAGAAGCTGTGGTCCATGGGTTGCCATTGTGCGTGGCCCGCGCGCCGCCGGAACCGGCCTCGGAAAGGGGCCGCGCTGGGACCGCGCTGTCCACCCGCCTGGGCTGCGGCCGGCCGGGTCAAATCGGCAGCAGGCGCGCGTCGGCCAGTTTCACAAACCGCAAGCCGCGCGCCAGCAACTCGGGCAAGGCCGTGGCAAAACCTTTGGCGGTGCCGCTGGCGGGCTTGTTCATGTGGGCAATGATGATGTCACCGTCCTTGACGCCGCGCAGCCGCGCCGCGACGGCCGATGGCGACAGCGTGGCGCCCACATCGGCATTGACGGAAAACCCCGCGATCCGGTAGCCCATGGCCTCGATGGTTTGTATCGCCGCAAGGTCGTACACGGCGGCGGCACCCCGGTAGAAACGCGGCGCCCGGCCGGTGAGCTGTGCGATCGCCTGCGCACCGCCAGACACCTCGGCTTGCACATGAGCCATGTCGGGTGAACCCAGAATGCCGTAGACATGGCGGTGGGTTCCCACGGTGGCAGGCACATGCGCGCTGCCATGGTCTTCCAGGTCGAACAGCTCGGGATGCGCCAGCAGTTCAGCCGCGCCGACCGGGTTGCGATCCAACCATTTTTTCGTCACGAACAGGGTCGCCGGGATCCGCAGGGCGACCAGCAGCGCGATCAGATCGGCATCAAAGCGTCCACCACAGGCGTCCAGCGTCAGCGCGATCTCTTTGGCCTGCGTGACGTCAGCCAGCACCATGCGGTGGTGCGGTTCGATCGGTGTCTGGGCGCTGGCGTCGAGCGAAAAGACGAGGGCGAGGCATGCGACGAGGTGTTTCATGATTTCCATACGCAAGACTACCCTGGCCGTTGATGCACTGCAGAGAACAAGTTCACTATTGTTGACGCATTTGCCGACACCGAGGGAGAGCCGCCTCGACGCACACCACCAGCGAACATGCGGTCAACGGGCGCGCCGGCAGCGGGTTACAAAGCGTCTTTGTTGCCCGCGTACGATGCATGCCAACCGCCAAGCGACTGTGCGTCGGCAGGCGCGCCCGCAAGCCAGACAAGGGGAGTCCAGATGAACCTCACGCGCATCGATCTCTTCGCCCGCCATGCCTTCGTCCGCCCCATGACCCCTGTGGCGGCCACCCTTCTGTTGGCAGCGAGCCTTGCTGCTTGCGGCGGGAGCGACGACGCGTCCGGGGCCGGCCCCCGCCTGGTAAACCCGGCGGTCTACGGCGTGCTCAGCTCGGTCGAGGCCGTCGGGCCAGGGGGTGCGGACCTGCTGTCCAACAACCCGGCGCGGGCCGAC
>JANNDW010000406.1:0-31919 GCA_031378125.1 Methylibium sp.
GACACACCCAGGCCGGCGATGATGTTGGTGCCGTGGCCGGTGGTGGAGGCCTCTGCGATGTGCTGCACCGGCTTGTACTGGGTGCCGGTGTAGTACTCGGTCACCCAGACCAGCGCGGCGGTCAGCACCAGGCCGACGGCGCAGGTGCCGAACAGCTTCAGGTGGGTACCGTCTCCGAGCGCATCGGCCGGCATGAACATCGTGGTCACGAAGTAGAAGGCGATCAGCGACAGCACGCCCGCGACGGCCAGGCCCTTGTACAGGGCCGGCATCACGTTCTTCATCCCCGGCGAGGCCTTGACGAACGAGCAGCCGATGATCGAGGCGATGATCGATACCGCGCCGAGCAGCAGCGGGTACACCACCGCCGCCATCGGCGCCGCGGTGACGACCAGCGCGCCGAGGGCCATGGTCGCGATCAGCGTCACGGCGTAGGTCTCGAACAGGTCGGCCGCCATGCCGGCGCAGTCGCCCACGTTGTCGCCCACGTTGTCGGCAATCACCGCCGGGTTGCGCGGGTCGTCTTCGGGGATGCCGGCCTCGACCTTGCCCACCAGGTCGGCGCCCACGTCGGCGCCCTTGGTGAAGATGCCGCCGCCCAGCCGAGCAAAGATCGAGATCAACGACGCGCCGAAGGCAAAGCCCAGCAAGGGCTTGAGCAGCGACGCCAGGCTCTTGTCGGGCGTGGTGTTGCCGTTGCCGGTGAGGAAAAGGAAGAAGATCGTCACGCCCAGCAGGCCCAGGCCCACCACCAGCATGCCGGTGATGGCGCCGCCCTTGAAAGCCACGTCCAGCGCCGGCGCGATGCCTTTGGTGGCGGCCTGCGCGGTGCGCACGTTGGCCTTGACCGACACGTTCATGCCGATGAAGCCGCAGGCGCCCGACAACACCGCGCCCAGCACGAAGCCGACCGCACTGGTGCTGTCGAGAAAGATGCCGATCAGGATGGCCAGCACCACGCCGACGATGGCAATCGTCTTGTACTGCCGCGCCAGGTAGGCTGCGGCGCCTTGTTGAATGGCGCCGGCGATTTCTTGCATGCGCGGGTTGCCCGCATCCTGGCGCAGGATCCAGCTTCGCTGCACGAAGCCGTAGACGACGGCGGCCAAGCCGCAGGCCAGCGCAAAGTAAAGCGCCATTGAAGTCGAGATCAAGAGAGTCTCCTTGCTGTTTTAGTGATCGGGTGGACAGGGATTTTGGATGGCCGCGCGCCTGACCCGAAAGGCGCTTCTTATACTGCCGTGACGATTGCGACCGTATCCGCCCGCGATGCTAAGGGATGCCTGCGGACAAGGCAATCCGACGGCAACGCCGCGTTCTTGTGAAGCGACACAGGGCTCGCTTCGTCGGATCAGTGACAGGCTGGCGCTTAGAATTCGGGTTATCCCCGTGTGATTGAGACAACACCATGAGCCTGGACAAAGTCACCGCTGGTCCCAAAGCGCCGGAGCAGTTCAACGTGATCATCGAGATCCCGATGAACGCCGACCCGATCAAGTACGAGGTCGACAAGGACAGCGGGGCGATTTTCGTCGACCGCTTCATGAGCACGGCGATGCACTATCCCTGCAACTACGGCTACATCCCGAAGACGCTGTCGGACGATGGCGACCCGGTCGACGTGCTGGTGATCACGCCGTTTGCGCTGGCGCCGGGTGTGGTGGTGACGTGCCGGCCGATTGGCGTGCTGAAGATGGCAGACGAGGCCGGCGGAGACGCCAAGCTGCTGGCCGTGCCCATCGACAAAATTCTGTCCATCTACACCCATTGGCAAAAGCCCGAGGACATGAACCCGTTGCGGCTCAAGACCATTCAGCATTTCTTCGAGCACTACAAGGATCTGGAGGATGGCAAGTGGGTCAAGATTGTCGGCTGGGAAGGCCCGCAGTCGGCAAAAGACGAGATCACCTCGGGCATCGCGGCCTACGCCAAGGCGCATCCCCAGTAGCCGGCCAACCGCGGCGGGCCGGCCGCACACAGAAGGGGGAGCGTTTGCTCCCCTATTCTTTTGCGCCTGGGCCGGGCGCCGACCCGGCCTCTAAACTGCGCTCGTCCTGTCTACCGCTGCCGACCATGCGCAATCGTTTTCTCGCCGCCGTTCTGATCTGCTGGCTTGGCACCGGCGTGGCCCAGGTGAAACCAGCGGCACCGGCCTTGACCCAGGTGGCAGCGGTTGAGGGGATCACCGAGTACCGCCTGGGCAACGGGCTGCAGGTGCTGTTGGTCCCCGACGACTCCAAGCCCACCACCACGGTCAACGTGACCTACCGGGTCGGTTCCCGGCACGAGAACTACGGCGAAACCGGCATGGCCCATTTGCTGGAACACATGCTGTTCAAGGGCTCTCCCAAACACCCCAAGGTGTGGGCCGAGTTTGAAAAGCGCGGCCTGGCCGCAAACGGCAGCACCTGGTTCGACCGCACCAACTACACCGCCAGTTTTTCCGCCAACGACGACAACCTGCGCTGGTACCTGGGCTGGCAAGCAGACGCGATGGTCAACAGCTTCATCGCCCGCAAAGACCTGGACACCGAGATGACGGTGGTGCGCAACGAAATGGAACGCGGCGAAAACAGCCCGGACAGTGTTCTGCTCCAAAAGACCCTGGCCTCGATGTACGAGTGGCACAACTACGGCAAGGAAACCATCGGCGCGCGCGCCGACGTGGAGAACGTCGACATACCGCGCCTGCAGGCTTTCTACCGCGAGTATTACCAGCCCGACAACGCCACGCTGATCGTGGCCGGCAAATTCCCCGAAGACCGCATCCTGGCCTGGGTGGCCGAGGCCTTTGGCAAGGTCAAGCGGCCGGCCCGCAAGCCGCGCATCTTCTACACACTCGACCCGGCGCAAGACGGCGAGCGCAGCGTGACACTGCGGCGCTCGGGCGGGGTGCCGCTGCTGTATGCCGGCTATCACATTCCACCGGGGCCGCACCCGGACTACGCGGCGCTGGAAGTGCTCAATCTGGTGATGGGCGACACGCCGTCGGGCCGGCTGCACAAACGCTTGACTGAAAAGCAGCTCGCCGCCAGCACATTCGCCTATGCCCAGGGCCTGGCGGAGCCGGGCTTTGCGGTGTTCGGCGCGCAGCTCGGCCCGGGGCAAGACAGCGAGCCGGCACGAGTCGAGATGCTGGCCACGCTGGAATCGGTGGCGCGCGAGCCGATCACCATGGAGGAGCTCAAACGTGCCAAGGCGAAATGGCTGAAGGGCTGGGAGCAGGCGTTCAGCAACCCGGAAACCGTTGGCGTTTCGCTGTCCGAATCGATTGCGATGGGCGACTGGCGGCTATTTTTCCTGCTGCGCGACCGCGTGCGCGACACCGCGTTGGCAGACGTGCAGCGAGTCGCCGAGGAGCGCCTGCTGGCCAGCAATCGAACCCTCGGCATCTACCTGCCAACCGAGAAACCGCAGCGTGCGCCGGCGCCCGCCAAGGTCGACGTGCAGCAGAGCCTGAAGGACTTCAAGCCGCAGGCCGCGGCCGGCAAGGTCGAGATCTTCGAGGCCACGCCCGCCAACATCGACGCGCGCACGCGCCGCTTTGACGTGGGGGGTGTGAAGTTGGCGCTGCTGCCCAAGGGCACCCGGGGTGGTGCGGTACACGCCGTTTTGGCGCTGCATTTTGGCGACGAAGCGAGCCTGCAAGGGCAGGGCGAGGTGGCCGATGCGGTGGCTGCCTTGCTGGACAAGGGCACGGCGACCCTGACCCGCCAGCAGGTGCAAGACCGGTTGGACCAACTCAAGACTGAACTGAGCGTCAGCGGCGGGACGGGCCGCGTGACGCTGGCACTGTCGTCGCGCAAGGAACACTTGGCCGCGGCGATTGCCCTGGTGGGCGACTTGCTGCGCAAGCCGGTGTTTCCGCCCGAAGCGCTCGACGAGCTCAAGCGCCAGACGCTCAGCAGCATCGAGCAGCAACGCAAGGAGCCCGAAGTGGTTGCCGAAAACACGCTGGCGCGGCTGGGCAATCCGTATCCGCGCGGTGACCCGCGGTATGCACGCAGCTTCGATGAGATGGTGGCGGACGCCAACGCCCTGAGCGTTGAGAAAGTGCGCGCCTTCCACAGCCGCTTCTACGGCGCGGCGAAGGCCGAGTTCGGTGCGGTCGGCGACATGGACGCGGAGGAAGTGCGCAGCGCGGTGCTGGCCGCGTTGGGCGACTGGATGGGCGGCGCGCCGTTCAAACGAGTGCCGCACCCGCTGGTGGCCGTCAGGCCGGACAGGCTGTTGCTGGCCACGCCGGACAAACAGAATGCCACGATGCTGGTGCACCAGAGCGTGCCTTTGTCCGATGCGGACCCCGACTACCCGGCGCTGATGATGGCCAACCACCTGCTCGGCGGCGGTGGCAACTCGCGCTTGTGGAAACGCATCCGCGAGAAGGAAGGGCTGTCATACGACGTGCGCAGCAGCGTCGGGTGGAGCCAGTTCGAGCCCAACTCGGACTGGCAGGCGAGCGCCATCTTCGCGCCGCAAAACCGGGCCAAGGTCGAAGACGCGTTTCGCGAGGAGCTGGCCCGCGCGTTGAAGGACGGGTTCAGCGCCAACGAGCTGGAAGAGGGGCGGCGCGGCTTGCTCAACTTCAGGCGCCTGTCCAGGGCGCAGGACAGCACGGTGGCGTTCGCCTTGGCCAGCAATCTCCACCTCGGTCGCAGCTTTGCCATCTCGGCCAAGGTCGATGCGGCCCTGGGCCAGCTCACGTTGGCCGAGGTCAATGCGGCGCTGCGCAAGTACATCAAGCCAGAGGGTTTCGTGGCGGCTTTTGCCGGTGATTTCAAACCCTGATGGAGCGTGATGCGATGGACGCACTGAGCACGCCGAAAGAAAGGTTCGAGGGCTTGCCCGGCTACGCCTGGCCGGCTGCGACGCTGCGCAACGACGCCACCGCGCAACTGAACCTGGCCTACATCGACGCAGGTCCAGCCCAGGCACATACGGTGTTCCTGTGCTTGCACGGCAACCCGTCGTGGAGCTACCTGTACCGCAAGATGATCCCGGTGTTTCTGGACAGCGGCGCGCGGGTCGTGGCGCCGGATCTGATCGGCTTCGGCAGGTCCGACAAGCCGGTGCGCGAAGCCGACCACGGCTTCGACTTTCACCGTGGCAGCTTGCTGTCGCTGCTGGACGCGCTGGACCTGCGCAACATCACCTTGGTCGTGCAAGACTGGGGCGGCTTGTTCGGCCTGACGCTGCCGATGCACGGCCCCCATCGCTTCAAGCGCCTGCTGGTGATGAACACCGGTTTTGGCACCGGCCAGGTGAGCGAGGGCTTTCGCGCCTGGCGCGCGTTCTCGAATGCACGGCCCGACCTGGCGGTGGGTGCCTTGTTCAAACGCAGCGTGCCCGCACTCAGCGACGCCGAAGTCGCGGCCTACGACGCACCGTTTCCCGACGCGCGCTTCAAGGCGGCCTTGCGCGCTTTCCCCAACCTGGTGCCCGACCGGGCCGACGCGCCTGGCGCGGCGCTGTCACGCCAGGCGATGCAATGGTTCAAGACCCAGTGGACGGGCCAGAGCTTCATGGCCATCGGCATGCAAGACCCGGTGATGGGGCTGGCGCCGATGCTCAGCCTGCGCGCTGCCATTCCCGGCTGCCCGGAACCGTTGCGGGTGGAAGAGGGCGGCCATTTCGTGCAGGAGCAGGGCGAGCAGATCGCGCGCGCCGCGTTGGCCCATTGGGGTGAGCGCTGATCGGCGCTGATCAAACGGCGCTCTTGAACGGCAGCCGGTCGTTGAGCTCGTCAATATAGTTTTCAACGCCCGCGCCTTCACGCGCGAGAAAGTCGCCCACCGCCTGCGCGAACTGCGGGTGGGCCAGCCAGTGGGCCGACCAGGTTTGCACGGGAAGAAGCCCGCGCGCCATCTTGTGCTCGCCTTGTGCGCCGCCTTCAAACCGAAGGTAACCCTGCGCAACGCACCACGCCAGCGGCTGGTAATAGCAGGCCTCGAAATGCAGGCAGTTCACGTGCTCGGTGGCGCCCCAGTAGCGGCCGAACGCTGAGCCGCGGGCCGGGTCGATGGCGATCAGCGAGACGGCAATCCGCTCAGCCCCGCGCCAGGCAATGAACAGCAGCCAGTGGTTGGCCATCGTGCCGGCCATCCGGACAAAGAAGTCGCGCGTGAGGTAGGGCGTGGAATGGTGAGCGCGGTAGGTGAGCGTGTAGCAGCGGTAGAAGAAGTCCCAATCGGCCGGCGTGATCTCGTCGCCCCGGTGGGTGGTGAAGCTAACGCCTGCCTCGATCACGCGGCGGCGCTCTTGCTGGATCTTCTTGCGCTTCTCGCGCTGCAGGCTGGCCAGAAAGTCCGCGAAGTCGGCATACGGCTGTGGCTCGCGGTTGGTCCAGTGGAACTGCACGGTGCTGCGCATCATCCAGCCGGCGTCCCGCGCGGCCTGCTGGTCGGCTTCATCGATGAACAGCAAGTGGGCGGACGACAACTTCGCCTCGCGCGCGAACTGCTGCATGGCTTGCAGCAGCACGCCGCGAGCGGCTGCATCACGCACCAGCAGCCGCGGGCCGGGCACGGGGGTGAACGGCACGGCGTTCAGCAGCTTCGGGTAGTAGCGCAGGCCGTGGCGCTGGTAGGCGTCGGCCCAGGCCCAGTCGAACACGTACTCGCCGTAGGAATGGTCCTTCAGGTACAGCGGGCAGGCGGCGATCAGCGCGTCACCTTCGGTCACGTTGAGGAACTGGGGCGTCCATCCGGTGCCGTGGGTGGCGCTGCCCGAATCGTGCAGTGCGCGCAGGTACTCGATACGCATGAAGGGCGTGCTGGCGGCTTGCGCATCCAGCAAGGCATTCCATTGCGCGGTGTCGATCTGGGCCGGGTCTGCGACGACCCGAATGACATAATCAATCGAGCCTTTCTCCGCTTTGTTTTTCTGTCCCGTCGGGTCTCGCATATGTCAGCACAACCCTCTGTGAAAGTGGCCCTGGCGCAGATCAACGCCACGGTGGGCGATCTGGCGGGAAACAGCCGTCGCATCATCGAATCTTCTCGCCAGGCCTACGAGCAAGGTGCGCGCCTGGTGCTGACACCCGAGCTGAGCCTGTGTGGCTACCCGCCCGAAGACCTGCTGCTGCGCCCGGCGTTCATGCAAGCCTGCGCTCAGGCGCTGAAGGATTGCGCAGAGGCGTTGGCCGATTTGCCGGGCTTGTTCGTGGTGGTGGGGCATCCGCATCAATGGGGTGGGCGGGTTGATGTTAGGTCCAAGTCGCTGACCGTGCAGCAACGCTACAACGCCGCCTCGGTGCTCACAGGGGGACGGGTGCTGGCAACCTACTGCAAGCGTGAACTTCCGAACTACCAGGTGTTCGACGAACGCCGCTACTTTGTTTCGGGGCGCGATACGGGCCATGCCGCGGTGGTGTTCGACGTGCAAGGCCTGAAGTTCGGCCTCAGCATTTGCGAAGACGCCTGGTTCGACGAGCCGGCGCAAAGCGCCAAGGCGGCTGGGGCGCAGGTGCTGTGCGTGCTCAATGCGTCGCCGTTCCACCTGGGCAAGGTGGCAGAACGCGAAGAGCGCATGGCCGAGCGGGCGCGGGCGGCCGGGTTGGCGCTGCTGTACGCGCATTTGACGGGCGGGCAGGACGAGGTGGTGTTCGACGGTGCCTCTTTCGCCGTGGACGCCACGGGCCGTGTGGCCGCGCGCGCACCCATGTTCGAAGAGACCTTGTGGTATGTCGATGTGAGCGCCGAATCGGTTCACGGTGACGTGACCGCGGTGCCCTGCATGGAGGCTCAGGCCTGGAGCGCCTTGGTGTCGGGCGTGCGCGACTACGTCGGCAAGAACGGCTTCCCCGGCGTGCTGATCGGCCTGAGCGGCGGCATCGATTCGGCCTTGGTGCTGGCCGTGGCGGTCGATGCGCTGGGCGCCGACAAGGTGCGAACGGTGATGATGCCGTCGCCCTACACCGCCGACATCTCATGGATCGACGCGCGCGACATGGCGCAGCGTCTGGGGGTGCGCTACGACGAAATCTCCATCGTGCCGATGTTCGAAGCTTTTCGGGCCAGCCTGGCCGCCGAGTTCGCCGGGCGGGCTGAAGACGCGACCGAAGAAAACATCCAGGCCCGCATCCGCGGCACGCTGCTGATGGCCTTGTCGAACAAGTTCGGCTCCATCGTGCTGACCACCGGCAACAAGAGTGAAATGGCCACCGGCTATTGCACGCTGTACGGCGACATGGCCGGCGGTTTTGCGGTGATCAAGGACGTCGCCAAGACGCTGGTGTACCGCTTGGCGAGTTGGCGCAACGCCCAAGGTGCCGAGGTGATTCCGCAACGCATCATCACGCGGCCGCCCTCAGCCGAATTGCGGCCCGATCAGAAGGACCAGGACAGCTTGCCGCCCTACGAAATGCTGGACGGCATCTTGCAGCGCTACATGGAAGAAGACCAGGGCCTGGATGAAATCATTCGGGCCGGCTACCCGGCCGCCGATGTGGAAAGGGTGACCCGGCTCATCAAGATCAACGAATACAAACGCCGCCAGTCGCCGGTGGGCATTCGCATCACGCACCGTGCGTTCGGCCGTGACTGGCGTTATCCCATCACGTCGAAATTCCGCGCTTAAACTAGCCCCATTCAATCCGGGAGTCGGCCATGAAACAGATCACTGCCATCGTCAAACCGTTCAAGCTCGAAGAGGTGCGCGAGGCGCTGGCCGTGGTGGGTGTGACCGGCCTGACCGTCACCGAAGTCAAGGGTTTCGGTCGCCAGAAAGGGCATACCGAGCTGTACCGCGGCGCGGAGTACGTGGTCGACTTCCTGCCCAAGGTCAAGGTGGAGGTGGTGGTCAAGGATGGCGATGTGGAGCGCTGCATCGAAGCCATCGTCAAGGCGGCCAAGACGGGCAAGATCGGCGACGGCAAGATCTTTGTCACCGCTATCGATCAGGTGGTGCGCATCCGCACCGGCGAGATCGGCGAAGACGCGGTCTGAGGCTTTGGATCAGCTGGTCACATTCAGATTTCGCGATAGTCATCGGCCCGCGTGGCCAACGGAATCAGCGCCGCCATTCGCGCCAGCAGTGCCTGCGCGTCGCTGTCGACCTGCAGCAGGGCATGCTGCGGCTCAGACACGAAGCCGTGCAGGACAGTCTGTTGCATGAACGCCAGCAAGCCGTCGTAATAGCCTTCGACGTTGAGCAGGCCCAGCGGCTTGTCGTGGTAGCCCAGTTGGCGCCAGGTCCACACCTCAAACAGTTCTTCAAAGGTGCCGATGCCGCCCGGCAGAGCCACGAAGGCATCGCTGCGTTCGGCCATCATCAACTTTCTCTCGTGCATGGTGGCCACCACATGCAGTTCGGTCAGGCTTTGATGACCGAGCTCTCGTTCCATCAGCGACTGCGGGATCACGCCGAGCACCGGTGCGCCGGCGGCGATGGCAGCGTCGGCCACCACCCCCATCAAACCCGCCCGGCCGCCGCCATAGACCAGCCGCCAGCCCAAGCGTCCAATCTCCGTTCCGATCGCCTTGGCTGCCGCCGCATAAGCGGCTGAGGCACCGGATCGAGAGCCGCAGTAGACGCACAGGGACAGTGTGCCCATCGTGCCCGTCACGCGAAGAGGCGGTGCCACAAGGCCGCCAGCCAGACACCCGCGCACAGCAGCACGGACAGAAACACGGCGGCGCTGGCCAGGTCTTTGGCGCGTTTGGACAGGTCGTGCATCTCGAAAGACACACGATCGATGGCCGCTTCGATCCCGGAGTTGAGCAGCTCCACGATCAACAGCTGCATCACCGCGCCGATCAGCAGCGCCACTTCGACCCAATTGCGACCGACCCAGAACGACAAGGGCACCAAAACGACCGCGAGCCAGAACTCCTGTCGAAAGGCGCTCTCTCCGCGATACGCCTGGCTCAAACCGCTCAGCGAATAGCCTGCCGCGTGAACCAGCCGGTCGATCCCGGTGCGCCCTTTGTGCGGATTTGTCATGAGCACGGATTGTGCCCTGCCGGCGCCATCAAGCCCCCTGGTGCGGCTGGCTGCTGACGAGCCGTGTGCCGCAGACGGCGTCGTGCCAGAACTGCCGCTCGGGGTGAAGGCGCGACAAGGCGGCATAGGCCGCCACGCCGGCGAGCAGCAGCCCGAGAATCGCCGCCAGGCTGTGCAGGCCCGACAGGGACAAGGCGGCGAGCGAGGGCAGGAACCAGAGCCAGCTCAGCAGGTAGCGCAGCAGCGCCCTGGGTTGCGACACGGGCTTTGCATCCCGGGCAACGAGCCGAATGTGCCAGGCTTTCATCGCCACAGTCTGCCCGCCGCGTGACCAGAACCATGTGAAGTAGATGCCCAGCACGACGAACAGGAAAGCCTGCAGCGCGTGCCGCCCCAACAGAGCATGGCGTTGTTGGGTGAGGCTGGAGAACAGGTAGCCCGCGATCATCAGCACGCCGAACAGCAGCACGCCTTCATAGACGAAGCAAGCCATGCGCCGCTTCAGGCTGGGTGCCATGAGGCCGATGACAGCGACCTCGCCCCCGGCAGAAGTCATCGGCGCTGAGTGGCCTCGGGGGCGGACGCGCCTGGCGACCGGGTGGCAGCCCCTTGCGGGCCGCGTTGCGGCAGCAGGGTCGACTTGTCGACAAAGTTCGGACTGGCCGCAATCTTGGGCAGGCCCGTCTGCTGGTGAGGCGGGGGCACGGGCCGTTTTGAGATCAGGTTGGTTGTTGCGCCCGGCTGGGCTTGCATGACGGTGGGAGCCACGGGCCTGGGCTGGGCGGCAAAAGACGGATTCGGGACGATGTTCGACTTGGTCTGTTGCGCATCGCGCCCGCCTTTGTCACCGCGGTCGAACCTCTCGACCTCGCGGGCGGCGTCGACGTTGCCGCGCGTTGCGGAGGGCGTCGCCCGGGCGGCCAGCTTGCGCTTTTCTTCGGGCGACAAGGACTGGTATGCCTCCCATTGGGACTGCCGGTCTTGCGGTGCAACTTGCTTGGCCTGCTGAAAGTTCACGCGGGCTTGGCTGCGTTGCTCGGGTGTCAGTTGGGCCCACTCGGCCATGCGGGCCTGGATACGGGTCTTTTCGTCGGCCGGCAGGGCCGGAAACCGGGCGGCAATTTCAAGCCACTTCTGCTTCTGGTTGGCATTGATGCTGGCCCAGTCACGCTCAAGTGGTTTGAGGGTGGCGCGTTGCCCGGGCTGCAATTCTTGCCACCGAGCGCCTTGTTCGGAAGCAGGGGCGGCGGCCCCAGACTGGGGCGGCGTTCTGCTTTGGGCCCCAGCCTGGGGCGCCGCGGCCAGGGCAAACGCCAGCAGCACCAGCGTGGCTGCACCACCGGCGCCAGCGAACGCTGCATTTTTCTGGAGCGCGACCGGCGTCATGGCGAGCGCGGCTCAGTCGCGCGGCGTCTTGAGAAACTCGACGAAGCCCGGATCGCTGTAGGCATTGGGCGGCACATCGTCGGCCAGCAGCGCCGCGTCGATTTCGGCCGCTGCGGTGATTTGCTCGTCCAGATGCGACTGCTGAATCAACACCAACCCGGCCAGCAAGGCGATGAGCGGCAGCGCCGAACCAAGCTTGATCCACCACCCGCCGCCCAGTATTGCGGCGCCGGCCGCCGTGACCGCCGACCTGGACGGGGCGGCTTGGGCGGCGCGGGCTTGCCGGGCGCGTTCCAGCGCTTGTTCGCGGCTGATGCGCAGACGTTCGTTCACGTCCGGCCCAATCTGTCGGGCATGTTCACTCAAACGCGCTGCAATACGAAGCGCAAATCGCGATTCGAGGGCATCGTTTCCGGCAACAGAGTGGTTTTTGTTGAGCTTGTTCACAGTGAAATTCCCTTGGTCTTCAGGGCTTTTGCCAAGGCATGCACCGCGCGCGAGCAATGCGTCTTGACGCTTCCCTCCGAGCACCCCATTGCAGCGGCAGTCTCGGCGACATCAAATTCCTCCCAGTAACGCAGCAGAAAGGCTTCACGTTGACGCGTCGGCAGCAGTGCCACCTCGGAATCAATCGCTAGCAAGATTTGTGACCGCGAAACCAGGTCCGCCGCGCTTTCTGATTCGGCGGACCCGCCTTGCGCCTCCAGAATTTCGAGGATATCGAAATCCCCGTCTTCCCCGTGGCCTTCGAAGTCCGAGAAGTTCTTCAGAACCCCATTGCGGACCTTTTGGCGGCGGAACCAATCCATCGTGGCGTTGGAAAGGATCCGTTGAAACAACAGCGGAAGTTCCGCTGGCGGCCGGTCGTTGTACTTTTCGGCCAGCCGAATCATTGTGTCCTGCACGATGTCCAGCGCCGCATCATCGTCACGCACGGCATACACCGCGCGCTTGAAGGCACGCTTTTCGACACTCTTGAGGAAGTCGGAGAGTTCTTTGTCTGTTGCCAAGGGAAGGGCGCCTCAGGCCGCAGCCCGGAAAGACCGGCAGGATTATCTCATTCAGCTTTGGGTCGCAAACCAGGCCCTCCGGGCGCCAGGCATCCAGTGACATAATCCTCATTTGCACAACAGATCGGTCATCTGCCGCACGCCCAACGCGGGTTCCTGGCGAATGACACAACAGGTACCACACCGGCCTCACGAGGGTTTGGAGAGGTGCACCGATGGTTTTTCGTTAGAGAAATTCACAAAGGTTCTTGAAAATGGACATGTCCGCCGCTGACGTCAAGCGTGCCGCCCAGGCACAGCCGCACTCCGCCACCCACGAGCCGAACGGCTCTGAAATCCTCGTACGAAGCTTGCAGGCCGAAGGCGTCAAGTTCCTCTGGGGCTACCCCGGCGGCGCGGTGCTTTACATCTACGACGCCCTCTACAAACAAGACACCATTGAGCATGTCTTGGTGCGCCACGAGCAGGCCGCCGTTCACGCGGCCGACGGCTACGCGCGAGCCACCGGTGAAGTCGGGGTCGCGCTGGTCACCTCCGGGCCCGGGGTGACCAATGCCGTCACGGGCATCGCCACGGCTTACATGGATTCGATTCCGATGGTCATCATCACCGGACAGGTGCCGACGCCGGCGATCGGGCTCGACGCGTTCCAGGAGTGCGACACCGTGGGCATCACCCGCCCGATCGTCAAGCACAACTTCCTGGTGAAAGATGTCCGCGATCTGGCGATGACCATGAAGAAGGCATTTCACATCGCCCGCACCGGCCGGCCCGGGCCGGTGGTTGTCGATGTGCCCAAGGATGTCTCGCTGAAGACGGCGCCCTTTCACTACCCGGCGGCAGTGGAGATGCGCTCCTACAACCCGGTGCGCAAGGGCCACGGCGGGCAGATACGCAAGGCGGTGCAGTTGCTGCTCGGCGCCAAACGGCCCTACATCTATACCGGCGGCGGCGTGATCCTGGGCAACGCCTCGGTGGAGTTGCGTGAACTGGTCAACCTGCTGGGCTACCCCTGCACCAACACCTTGATGGGTCTGGGCGCGTACCCGGCCAGCGACCCCAAGTTCCTGGGCATGCTGGGCATGCACGGGACCTATGAGGCCAACATGACCATGCAGAGTTGCGACGTTCTGCTGGCGGTGGGGGCAAGGTTCGATGACCGTGTGATTGGCAACCCCAAACACTTTGCTTCGGTGGAGCGAAAGATCATTCACGTCGATATCGACCCGTCGTCGATCTCCAAGCGCGTCAAGGTCGACATTCCCATCGTCGGCGACGTCAAGGATGTGCTGCACGAACTGATCGTGCAAATCAAGGAAGCCCAGGCCCGTCCCGACGCAGCGGCCTTGTCCGCGTGGTGGGGCCAGATCAACGAGTGGCGCAAGCGCGAATGCCTGCAATACAAGAACAGCAGCGACGTCATCAAGCCGCAGTACGTGGTCGAGAAGCTGTGGGAGTTGACCAAAAACAGCGACGCCTACATCACCTCCGACGTCGGCCAGCACCAGATGTGGGCGGCGCAGTACTACCGCTTTGACCAGCCGCGGCGCTGGATCAATTCGGGCGGTCTGGGCACCATGGGGGTCGGCCTTCCCTACGCGATGGGCATCAAGCTCGCCAAGCCGGACGCAGATGTGTTTTGCGTCACCGGAGAAGGCTCGATCCAGATGTGCATTCAGGAGCTGTCCACCTGCTTGCAGTACAAGACGCCGGTCAAGATCATTTCGTTGAACAACCGCTACCTGGGCATGGTGCGGCAATGGCAGCAGATCGACTATGGCGGCCGCTATTCGCACAGCTACATGGACGCGCTGCCTGATTTCGTCAAGCTGGCCGAGGCCTATGGCCATGTCGGCATCAAGATCGAAAAGCCGGGCGAAGTAGAGCCCGCCCTGCGCGAGGCCATCCGGCTGAAAGACCGGACCGTGTTCCTTGACATCCGCACCGACCCGACCGAGAACGTCTGGCCGATGGTCAAGGCGGGGCAGGGCATCTCCGAGATGCTGTTGGGGTCCGAAGACCTCTGATGCGTTGAACGCGGGCACCGAGTCGGGCGTTACCGCGCCCGATCCGAGGTCGGCGAACAACGCAAACGAACTACGGCAAATTCACTTCAAACCGTTCAATCAGCGTGGCCAAAGGCCGCCGGTTACCGCCGGCGGCTCGAAGAGCGCGCTCACACCATCATGAAACACATCATTGCCTTGCTGCTCGAAAACGAGCCTGGCGCACTCTCGCGCGTGGTCGGCTTGTTCTCGGCTCGCGGCTACAACATTGAAAGCCTGACGGTCGCGCCGACCGAAGACGCGTCGCTGTCGCGCATGACCATCGTGACCACCGGCTCCGATGACGTGATCGAGCAGATCACCAAACACCTCAACCGCCTGATCGAGGTGGTGAAGGTGGTGGATCTGACCGAAGGCTCCTTCACCGAACGCGAACTGATGCTGATCAAGGTTCGCGCGGTTGGCAAGGAGCGCGACGAGATGAAGCGCATGGCCGACATTTTTCGCGGCCGCATCATCGACGTGACCGAGAAGAGCTACACCGTCGAATTGACCGGCGACAAGTCCAAACTGGATGCCTTCATCGAAGCCATCGACCGCAGCGCCATTCTGGAAACCGTGCGCACCGGCACCAGCGGGATCGGTCGCGGAGAGCGCATCCTGCGCGTCTGAATCCAGCGCGGCTCCCCGTAACCCCCACATCGATTGACCACCAGGAGAACACCATGAAGGTTTACTACGACAAAGACGCCGACCTGAGCCTCGTCAAGGGCAAAAACGTCACGATCATCGGCTATGGCTCGCAGGGCCATGCCCACGCGCAGAACCTGAGCGACAGCGGTGTGAAGATCACCGTCGGCTTGCGCAAGGGCGGCGCGTCCTGGTCCAAGGCCGAGAAGGCCGGGCTCAAGGTGGCCGAGGTCAGCGACGCGGTCAAGGCCGCCGATGTCGTGATGATGCTGTTGCCCGACGAGCAGATCGCCAGCGTCTACAAGAACGATGTCGAGGCGCACATGAAGCAGGGTGCATCGCTGGCGTTTGCGCATGGCTTCAATGTGCACTACGGGCAGGTCGTGCCTCGTGCTGACCTGGATGTGTGGATGGTCGCGCCCAAGGCGCCCGGCCACACGGTGCGCTCCACCTACACGCAAGGTGGAGGAGTGCCGCACCTGATTGCCGTGCATGCCGACCGGACCGGCAAGGCGCGCGACCTGGCGCTGAGCTATGCCGCGGCCAATGGCGGCGGCAAGGCCGGTGTGATCGAAACCAACTTCCGCGAAGAAACCGAGACCGACCTGTTCGGCGAGCAGGCCGTGCTGTGCGGTGGCGCGGTCGAGCTGATCAAGGCCGGTTTCGAGACGCTGACCGAAGCCGGCTACGCGCCCGAGATGGCCTACTTTGAATGCCTGCATGAGCTCAAGCTGATCGTTGACCTGATCTACGAAGGCGGCATCGCAAACATGAACTACTCGATCTCGAACAACGCCGAATACGGTGAGT
Organism: Methylibium sp.; assembly: GCA_031378125.1. Taxonomy (GTDB): domain Bacteria; phylum Pseudomonadota; class Gammaproteobacteria; order Burkholderiales; family Burkholderiaceae_C; genus LGRD01. The sequence goes on from JANNDW010000406.1 coordinate 15,845, forward strand.
ACGTCACCGGCCCGAAGATCGTCAACGAAGACACCAAGAACGTGATGCGCCAGGTGCTCAAGGACATCCAGACGGGCGAATATGCCAAGAGCTTCATCACCGAAAACCGCGCCGGGGCGCCGACGCTGCTGTCGCGCCGCCGCCTGATGGCCGAGCACCCGATCGAGGTGGTCGGTGAGCAGCTGCGCGCGATGATGCCGTGGATCAAGAAAAACCGGTTGGTCGATCAATCGAAGAACTGATCCAACAGGCCTTCATTACACGGGCCGTGAGCGCACGCTTGCGGCCGCTGTCTCTTGGACGGATGCGTTTGCGCGTGGGTTATCCTGCGCGGCATGAGCGAAACCCCGTCCCAGCACGAAGACGAAGTCCCTGAGCCGCCGCCAAGGGCGCGCCGGAAGGGCATTTATGTGCTGCCCAACTTGATCACGCTGGCAAATCTGTTCGGCGGCTTCTACGCCATTGTGATGGCGATGAACGGCCGCTTCGAGCAGTCGGTTTACGCCATCTTCGTTGCCATGGTGCTCGACAGCTTGGACGGCCGCGTGGCACGCATGACCAACACCCAAAGCACGTTCGGCGAGCAGATGGACAGCCTGTCGGACATGGTGTCGTTCGGCGCGGCACCGGCCCTGGTCGTCTACGAATGGGCACTCAGGGACATGGGCAAGCTGGGTTGGGTGGCAGCCTTTGTGTATTGCGCTTCGGCAGCGTTGCGGCTGGCTCGCTTCAACACAAACCTGGCGGTCGTCGACAAGCGATTTTTCCAGGGCCTGCCCAGCCCGGCCGCCGCGGCGGTGGTGATGGGTTTCATCTGGGTCATGGACGACGCCGGTTTCAAGGGTTTCAAGGAAGGCCCTTGGCTTGGGTGGGCGGCCTTTGCGGTCACGCTCTACGCGGGGCTCACGATGGTGACCAACGTGCCTTTCTACAGTTTCAAGGACTTGAGCCTCAAGCGCTCGGTGCCCTTCATCGTGATCGTCGCGATTGCGTTGGGCATTGCCGTGATCAACATCCACCCGCCGATCGTGCTGTTCGCGCTGTTTTGTGGCTACGGTTTGTCGGGCTATGGCGTCTATGCCTGGAAGCGCAAGAAGGGCCGGCCGGTCAGCGTGATCGCCATCTCCACCGACGAGCCCGATGAACAGGGCTTGCATCGCTGATCCCCGCGGCCCGGCGCAGCCTGCGGTGCGGGCGATGCGCCATGCTATATTTGCGTCCATGACGTTCTCGATCGCCACGTTGCCAGTGCTAGCCCTAGGAGAACCACGGGCTCGCTGATCGATCACGTCCATTCGATTTGACCTCAACGGCCCGTTTGCAACCTGCAGCGGGCCGTTTTGTTTTTGGGTTTGCGGGTTGCGTTCACCACATACAGGGAATTGCCATGCTGAACCGACCGCAGGAAAAGTACCGGGCTTTTGCGCCCATCGCACTGGCCGACCGCCGCTGGCCCGACGCCGTGCTGACCCGTGCGCCGCTGTGGTGCAGCGTCGACCTGCGCGATGGCAACCAGGCGCTGATCGAGCCGATGGACAGCGGCCGCAAACTGCGCATGTTCGAGATGTTGTTGCGGATCGGTTTCAAAGAAATCGAGGTGGGTTTTCCTTCGGCCTCGCAAACCGACTTTGACTTCGTCCGCACGCTGATCGAGGAGCAAAGGGTGCCGGACGATGTGACGATCCAGGTCCTCACGCCCGCCCGCGAGCCACTGGTGCGCCGAACCTTCGAGGCGCTTGCCGGCGCACGGCGTGCAGTGGTCCACCTGTACAACGCAACCTCGCCGGTGATGCGGCGGGTGGTGCTGAGCCTGACCGAGGATCAGACAGTCGAGTTGGCCGCCTCGCATGCCCGGCTGGTGCGCACCCTGGCCGAGGCACAAGCGGACACCGACTTCACGTTCCAGTATTCGCCCGAGATGTTCTCCGGCACCGAACTCGCGTTTTCCAAACGCGTGGTGGACGCGGTGACCGCAGTATGGGAACCCACGCCGCAGCGCAAGTGCATCATCAACCTGCCTTCGACGGTCGAGCATTCCACGCCCAACATCTTTGCCGACATGATCGAGTGGATGCATCGCCATATCGCCCGCCGCGACGCCATCGTCTTGTCGGTGCATCCGCACAACGATCGCGGCACCGGCACCGCCGCGGGCGAGTTCGCGTTGATGGCCGGCGCCGATCGCATCGAGGGTTGCCTGTTTGGCAATGGCGAACGCACCGGCAATGTCGACCTGGTCAACATCGCGTTGAACCTGTACACGCAGGGAGTGTCGCCCGGGTTGGATTTCGCGGACATCGACGAGGTGCGCCGCTGCGTCGAGCACTGCAACCAGTTGCCCGTGCACCCGCGCCACCCCTATGCGGGAGACCTGGTCTACACCTCGTTTTCCGGTTCGCACCAGGACGCCATCAAGAAGGCGTTCGCGCACCGAACGGACGCGCAACCCTGGGACATGCCTTACCTGCCGATCGATCCGATGGACTTGGGGCGCAGCTACGACGCTGTCATCCGCGTCAACAGCCAGTCTGGCAAGGGCGGTATCGCCTACCTGCTGGAGGCCGAGTACGGGCTGGAGCTGCCACGCCGGCTGCAGATCGAGTTCAGCCAGGTCGTTCAAGCGGTGATGGACGACACCGGCAAGGAACTGTCGGCGGCGCAGATCTGGCACATTTTCGAGTCCGAGTACGCGCTGAACGAGGCGTCCGCGGTGCATCTTTCAAACCCGTCGATCGCGCAGCGCGACGATGGTGTTTTCACCGTACTCACCGACCTTGAACTTGACGGTCGCACGGTGCGTGTGGAGGGCCGCGGCGACGGGCCGATCGACGCGTTCGTGAACGGCTTGAATCAGCAACTGGCTGCCGGCATTCGCGTGCTGGACTACCACGAACATGCCATCGGCAGCGGCGCGGATGCACGCGCGGCGGCCTATCTCGAACTGCGCGTCGGCGACGCGGCGACGCTGTTCGGCGTCGGCATGGACACCAGCATCGTCTCGGCGTCGCTCAAAGCCATCGTCTGCGGCTGGCGCCGCGCGCTGGGAGCCAAGAACCCCCGCCAGCGCGCCGCAGTGCCCGCCTAAGATTCAACCCATTCAACAGGAGCACCCCATGGCTGACAAGCTGATCATTTTCGACACCACCTTGCGCGATGGCGAGCAGTCGCCCGGCGCCTCCATGACGAAGGACGAAAAGCTGCGCATCGCCCGCCAGCTGGAGCGGTTGAAGGTCGATGTCATCGAGGCTGGCTTCGCGGCGTCTTCCAATGGCGACTTCGAGGCGGTGAGGGCAATTGCCCACGCCATCAAGGACAGCACGGTGTGCTCGCTGGCACGCGCCAACGACCGTGATATTTCACGCGCCGCCGACGCCTTGGCGGGTGGCAACTCCACGCGCATCCACCTGTTTTTAGCCACCAGCGCGTTGCACATGGAAAAGAAGCTGCGCATGACGCCCGACCAGGTGTTCGAGCAGGCCAGGCTGTCGACGCGATTCGCCCGCAACCTGTCCGGCAACGTGGAGTTCTCTCCGGAGGATGGTTACCGCTCCGACCCGGACTTTTTGTGCCGCGTGCTTGAGGCGGTGATCAACGAAGGCGCGACCACCATCAACATCCCCGACACCGTGGGCTACGCCGTGCCTGAGCTGTACGGTAACTTCATCCTCGACCTGCGCACGCGAATTCCGAACTCGGACAAGGCGGTCTGGTCGGTTCACTGCCACAACGATCTCGGCATGGCGGTGGCGAATTCGCTGGCCGGTGTGAAGATCGGCGGCGCGCGTCAGATCGAGTGCACGATCAACGGCCTGGGCGAGCGGGCCGGCAACTGCTCGCTGGAAGAAGTGGTGATGGCGGTCAAGACCCGCAAGGACTACTTCGACCTGGCGCTGAACATCGACACCACGCAAATCGTGCCGGCGTCTCGTCTGGTGTCGCAGACCACCGGCTTCGTGGTCCAGCCGAACAAGGCGGTGGTCGGCGCGAATGCGTTTGCGCACGCCTCCGGCATTCACCAGGATGGCGTGCTCAAGGCCCGCGACACCTACGAAATCATGCGTGCCGAAGACGTCGGCTGGGCGACCAACAAAATCGTGCTGGGCAAGCTGTCTGGCCGCAACGCCTTCAAGCAACGCCTGCAGGAACTGGGCATCCAGCTGGAGTCTGAAACCGAGCTCAACTCGGCCTTCGCCAAATTCAAGGAGCTGGCCGATCGCAAGAGCGACATCTTCGATGAAGACATTCTGGCGCTGGTAATGGACGAGTCGGTGACGAGCGTGCACGAGCACTACCGGCTGCTGGCCCTTTCGCAGCGATCGGAGACGGGCGAGCGCCCGCATGCGAAGGTTGCGTTTGCGGCTGGAGATGCCGAGCACCACGTGGAAAGCGATGGCAACGGGCCGGTGGATGCCAGCCTGAAGGCAATCGAGTCCAAGGTACAGAGTGGCGCGGAGATGTTGCTGTATTCGGTCAACGCCATCACATCGGGCAGCACTGAGTCGCAGGGCGAGGTCACGGTGCGTCTGCAGCACGGTGGCCGGGTGGTCAACGGCGTCGGCGCCGACCCGGACATCGTTGTTGCCTCCGCCAAGGCCTACCTCAGCGCGCTCAACAAGCTGCACAGCAAGGTGGAGCGTGTGCCCGCCCAGGGTTGAGTTGCACCAGATTGCATCACCATAAAGAACTGACTTGAGGAATAGTGCGCAAGTTTTTGATCTTGCAGACTTTTTTCCTTCAAGTACACTTCCCGGACTCGATGGTTGGGAGTTTCGGTGGTGTCGATGCGCAAGTTGCTGTCCGGCGGCCTGGTTTCATTGTTGGTCGCGTTTTCATTGGCGTTGCCATCCGTTGCAAGCGCGGCAACGCACGTTACGGTCAAGAAGAGGGCGCATGCGGCCAGCAAGGTGACCGTTTCGGCGCGCGCCCAGCCTCGTGTCGTCATCCGAAACGGCAGGAACGTCGTGGTCCGGCATGCGCTGTCCACGGTTCGCTTCGAGCCGGCGAAGCCTTCGATCGGCCAGATGACGGGGCTGCACAACATCGCCGATTTGCTGGACCTCAAGTCCAGTGTTGCGCTGGTTCTCGACCAAGACACCGACGAGGTGTTGTTCAGCAAGAACCCGCAGGTCGTGCTGCCCATCGCTTCGCTCACCAAGCTGATGACCGCCATCGTGGTGGCCGAGGCCGCGCAGCCGCTGGATGAAGTTCTCAGCGTGACCCAGGACGATGTCGACACCGAAAAGGGCAGCCGCTCGCGCCTGAAGGTGGGGACCCAGTTGACCCGCGAGGAAATGCTCCACCTGGCGTTGATGTCTTCCGAGAATCGCGCCGCGCACGCACTCGGCCGCCAGTATCCGGGCGGTATCGAGGCGTTCGTCAAGGCCATGAACGGCAAGGCTCTGGCGCTGGGCATGGGGGCAACGCGCTTTGCCGAGCCGACCGGTTTGTCCAGTGACAACCGCTCCAGTGCGAGGGACCTGGCCACGCTGGTGAAGGCTGCGCATCAACACCCGATCATCAGAGAGATGTCCACGTCGCCGAGCCACCAGATCGAAATGGGCAACCGTCAGATGCAGTTCGTCAATACCAACCGCCTGCTGCGCAACCCCGATTGGGAAATCGGTTTGCAAAAGACGGGCTACATCACCGAAGCGGGCCGCTGCCTGGTGCTGCAGACAAAGATGGCGGGGCGCCACCTGATCATGGTCTTCCTCGATTCAGCGGGAAAATATTCGCGCATCGGCGATGCCGAACGTGTGCGGCGCTGGATTCAGGAGAGCTCAAAGCCCGTGCCCGTGCCCGCGCCCGTCGACGGAGCCGCTGAAGCCGCTGAAGCCACCGAAGTGTCCAAGCTCGCTTCCTGATCTGGCTTTTCCGAAATCTCACGCGCCGCGGTGGCCCAGCGACTGCGAGATTTGTGCGGCCGTGGCCTTCAGGCGTTCGAGCCAGCCTTCTTCAAGCCGATCCGCGGGAGCCGAGATCGACAAGCCGGCGATCAGCTTGCCGTGGTCGTCCAGAATGCCGGCCGCCATGCAGCGCACGCCCAACTCCAGTTCTTCATCGTCGCGCGCCGTGCCACTCTGGTTCACGCGCGCCAGTTCGCGCTCCAGCGTCGCCAGGTCGGTGATGCTGTTGCGCGTGTGTCCGGCAAGGCCGGTGCGCGTGGCGTAGGCGCGCACCCGCGCCGAATCGTCGTGGGCCAGGAAGAGTTTGCCGACTGAGGTCAAATGCAGCGGCGCCCGGCCGCCGATTGCGCGCACCACCTGCATGCCCGAACGCTCGCTGTAGGTCCGCTCGATGTAAACGATTTCGTCGCCCTGGCGCATCGACAAGTTGACGGGCTGGTGGGTGAGCTTGTGCAACTCGCGCATCGGCGCCAGTGCGGCGTCGCGCACATCGAGCCGCGCTTTGACGAGGTTGCCGAGTTCCAGCAAACGCATCCCGAGCCGGTAGCTGCCGGCCTCGGGCCGGTCGACGTAGCGCCCGATGGTCAGGTCGTTCAGGATCCGATGGGCGGTGGACGGATGCAGACCGGTTTGCTCGCTGATCACCTTCAGCGAAACCGGGTCCTGGTAGGACGCCAGCAAATCCAGCAAGGCAAAGCTGCGCCCGAGGACCTGGATGGTGGGAGACTTTGCCGGGTTCTTCGCCATGGCGCCGATTCTCGCTTAACTCGCTACCGTTTTTGCATCGCGAAAACGAGACGTGCATTCCGGGAATCGGGTCAGGCAAAGCTTCGCACCGCCGCAACGCCACAACGTACCGCGCCCTCCAGCGTCGCCGGATAGGGGCCTTCGACATGGTCACCGGCAGCGTGCAGGCCGGGCGCAATTCGCAAGGCCGGGCGCTGCAGTCCGGGAGTGCAGCGAAAGGTGGCGCGCTTTTCAATGAGCGTTCTGACCGTCAGCACGGGGCTGCGCAGGTGCTGCGCGAGTGCCGTGTTGGCTTGGTGCATGACGGCCTGCTGGGTTGCCTCCACGCCAAGGTCGACCCAGGCTTGCGCGCCGCTGATGACGAAGGCCAACAAGCCCGCGGGTCCACCGAGTTGGCCGCGGTCAAAAACGAACTGCGCGGGTGATTTCACATCGGCCCGCAGCGCCAGCATCGGCTCGGGAAGACGGGTGCCTGCGCTGCGCATGTAGACCGTCACGATGGGTTCATACCGAAGCGATGCCGCGGTGCGCGACCAGTCGGGTGCCAGCGCTTGCGCCAGGCGCGCCGCTTCGACCGGCGTGGTGGCCAACACCACATGGTCGAACAGCTCGCCGTCGACCCGCCACGAAGGGCCTTGCGGCTCGAAGCGGTCGACACGGTGGGACAGCCGGATCGTCGCACCCGAACGCCGCAGCCAGTGGGCGGCCGGAACAGGCAGCACCTCGCTGAGGCTGACCCGCGGCAGCAAAAGGTCGGCGGAGCCGGGCCCTGAGAACAGGGCGTCCTTGAGGACGCGCAGGAACACCGTGCCGCTCGCTTCGGCGGCCGGAGTGTTGAGGGCCGCAACGCACAGCGGCTCGACCAGGCTTTCGCGCACCGCGAGCGGCAGCCCCGCCGTCAGGCCCGCCACGCTGAGCGTCGGTTCACAGCGAAAGCCGGTCAAGAACCATCCTGTCGCCGCCGCGAGCAACGCCGCCTTGTCCCGCCACGGCCAGCCGCCATGTCGCAGCACCGCGGATGCAAACGCAAGCACGGGCGAACCGGGCTTCAACTGCAGCCCTTGACCTTGCGGATCGGTGAATCGCAAGGGCGTGCGCAGGAACACATCGTCGACTCTCGCCCCCACGATCCGCATCAGCCGCAGCGTTTCGGTGTAGGCGCCGATCAGGATGTGCTGGCCGTTGTCCAGCGTCAGCCCGTCGATCGCCACGCCACGCGATCGGCCGCCGAGCTGTGCCGCCATCTCGAACAGCGTCACGGCCTGACCTGATTGCGTGGCCTCGATCGCCGCGGCCAGGCCCGCCCAGCCCCCGCCGATGACGGCCACCTTGGGAACCGGCGGCGCCGGGCCGGCGCCCGGCCGCCCCAAACCGGACGAGCCCCTGCGGGGCAGGAGTGCCGCGACTGGGAGGCTCACCTAGCCTTCTCGCCAGTTGGTGCGCATCGCGATCCACAGCTTGCGCAATGGCGTGAGCGATGTGCGCTGGTGCAGCACCTGGAAGTTCGCGGCTTCGATCTCGCGCAGCAGGGTTCGGTAGATGTTGGCCATCATCAGCCCCGGCCTCTGCGCCGAACGGTCGGCCGCGGGCAGTGCGGCAAAGGCTTCGTCATAGATGCGGTGGGTCCGCTCGGCCTGGAATTTCATCAGCGCGGTGAAGCGGTCGCTGTAGCCGCGGTTGAGCACTTCCTGGGCCTTGACATCGAACTGTTTCAGCTCCGACACCGGCAGGTAGATGCGGCCGCGGCGGGCGTCGTCGCCAACGTCGCGGATGATGTTGGTGAGCTGCATCGCCAGGCCCAGCCGGTGGGCGTAGGCCACGGTCGCCGCATCGGCGCGCCCGAAGATGTTGGCCGCCACCTCACCCACCACGCCGGCCACCAGGTGGCAATAGCGTGCCAGGCCGGCGAAGTCGAGATAACGAGACTGCTCCAGATCCATCTGGCAGCCATCGATCACCGCCAGCAAATGCGCCGCTTCGATGCCATGGTCACGCGTGTGCGGCATCAGCGCTTTCATGACAGGGTGGCTGGGGCTCGCGCCGAAGCTGGTTGCAACCTCTTTGCGCCACCAGGCCAGCTTGGTCGCGGCAATGCCCGGGTCGGACACTTCGTCGACCACATCGTCCACCTCGCGGCAGAAGGCGTAGAACGCGGTGATCGCGGCGCGCCGCGGCGGTGGCAGGAACAGGAAGGCGTAGTAGAAGCTGGAGCCGCTCTTGGCAGCCTTGTCCTGCACGTACTGTTCAGGGGTCATGGGGTCTCGCTCGCGGGCAGGGGTCGGGGCGCGCGCATCCACAGCGCCCGCCAAAGCAACAGCGGCATGTCGGTCCATCTCATGGCGGGGCGCTGCGCAAACGGGCTGCTGTTGCGCGCATCAGTCTTCTCCAGGATGCGCAACCCGCCTTGCACCACCAGCCGCAGCTCCCAGCCCGCGCGGCCCGGCACGGCGTGGACCAGCGGTGCGCCGTTCAGCATCAGGTCGCGGGCCCAGCTGACGAGGTCGGTCACCAGCGCGCGCTTTGCTGGGCTCCCGGGCCCGCGCCACCAAGCCTCGGAGCACAGGCCATGGCGCCGGCCGTCGGCTTCTGGAACGTACACGCGCCCGCGCCCGGTGTCCACGCTGATGTCCTGCCAGAAGTTGGCCAGTTGCAGTGCCGTGCAGATGTCATCGGACTGACGCAATGCGGCGCTTGCGTCCACGCCGTACAAGTGCAGCAGCAGGCGCCCGATCGGGTTGGCCGAACGCCGGCAGTAATCAATCAGCTCGGCGCGATCAGCGTAGCGGTGTTTAACGACGTCTTGCCGGAAAGCACTGAGCAGGTCGGTCAGCAGGTTCAAGGGGAGCTTGAATTGCGCCAGCACGGGCCGCAGGCCCTCGAAGACGCCAGGCCAACGCTGCGATGGCGGCCCTTCACCGGCCGCGGCCAGCAAGTCCGCCTCATACGCTTGCAGGTCGCCCAGCCTGCTTTCGGCCGTGGCGTCGCCCTCGTCGGCTAGGTCGTCCGCGGTTCGCGCAAACCAATAGATGGCGGTCACGGCAGGGCGCAATGCCGCCGGGCACAACACCGACGCGACAGGAAAGTTTTCGTAGTGTTCAACGCTCACGGTCCGGATTGTCCATGGTGTGCTGCCCGGTTCTGGCATCGCGCCATTTTCAAAGCCCGCTGTGTCGATCACGTTGTGTCGATCACGTTTGACTCGGGCCCGGACAGCGAATATATTACTGACCAGTCAGTCAGTTGCAACGTTGAACGCAGCTTGATGAAGCCGCCCGATTTCCCTCAGACCCACCTTTCGTCAAGGATTTTCATGCGAAACATGCTGCTCGTCGCTCTGGCCAGCACCGTATTTCTGGCAGCCTGCTCGAAGGCCGAAACCGCGCCCGATCCGGTGCGTGCCGTCAGAACCATGACCGTGGTGGCCCAAACCGCCGGAGGGTCGGCGGAGTACGCCGGCGAAGTGCGTTCGCGCACCGAAAGCCGGCTGGGCTTTCGCGTGGGCGGCAAGATCGTGCGCCGCAACGCCGAACTGGGCAGCGCGGTGAAGGCCGGCCAAGTGCTGGCGCAACTCGACTCGCAAGACCTCAGGCTGGGCCAGGACGGCGCCCGCGCCGCCCTGGTGGCCGCCCAGGCGAACCTCGATCAGGCGGCGGCCGACCACCAGCGCTTCAAGGAACTGCTGGACAAGGGCTTCATCAGCTCGGCCGAACTGGAACGCCGCGACACCACGCTGAAAGCGGCGCGCGCGCAACTCGACCAGGCCAGGGCGCAGGCCAGCGTGCAAGGCAACCAGGCCGGCTACGCCACCCTGGTGGCCGATGCCAGCGGTGTGATCACCGGGGTCGATGCCGAGCCCGGCATGGTGGTGGCGGCGGGTTCGCCGGTGCTGCGCTTGGCCCACGATGGCGCGCGCGACGTGGTGTTTTCGGTGCCCGAAGACAAGGTCGGCCTGATCAAAACCTTGTCGGCACAACCCGGCGCGTTCAAGGTCCGGCTGTGGGGCGACCGCGGCGAGCCGATGGCGGCCAGCATTCGCGAGATCGGTGCTTCGGCGGACCCGGTGACCCGCACCTTCCTGATCAAGGCCGATATTGGTCGCGCCGACGCGGTGCGCTTGGGGCAGACGGTCACGGTGTTCGCCGAAATGCCGAAGCTCGCCGGCGTGACCAAGCTGCCCTTGTCGGCGCTGAAGGAAGAGCAGGGCCGCACCCTGGTGTGGGTGGTGGATCGTGCCAGCATGACGGTGAAGTTGCAGCCGGTTCAAGTGGCCGGCGCCGATGGCAACGAGGCGGTTGTCAGCGCCGGTATCGCGCCCGGCCAGGTGGTGGTGACCGCCGGCGTGCACGTTCTGAACCCCGGCCAGAAGGTCAAGTTCTATGTCGACCCGGGCGCGCCGCCCGCATCGGCCGCGTCCGCGCCGGCCGGCTCCGCTGTGGCCATCAAGTGAGGGGGCGGCCTTGAACTCTGCTCACGCTCCCGGGTTGCCGGCGCCCGCTGGCCAAAAAGTCTCGCGCTTCAATATTTCGCGCTGGGCGCTGGACCACCCCGCGCTGACGCGTTACTTGCTCGTCGTGCTGCTGCTGCTGGGCACGGCGGCCTACTTTCAGCTCGGACAGGACGAAGACCCGCCGTTCACGTTCAGGGCCATGGCCTTGCGGGTGTTCTGGCCGGGGGCCACTGCGCAACAAGTCGCCGAGCAGGTGACCGACAAGCTCGAAAAGACGCTTCAAGAAGTGCCGTTCTCGGACAAGATTCGCAGCTACTCCAAGCCGGGCGAGGCGCTGATCATCTTTCAGGTCAAGGACTCGTCGCCGCCGAGGGAGATGCAGCAGATCTGGTACACCGTACGCAAGAAGATCGGCGACATTCGCGCCACGCTGCCGGCCGGTGTGGTCGGGCCATTTTTCAACGATGAGTTCGGCGACGTCTACGGCTCCATCTACGCACTGTCGGCCGACGGCTTCACCTACCAGGAGTTGAAGGACCAGGCCGACCGGGTGCGTCAGCGCCTGCTCAAGGTGCCCAATGTCAACAAGGTGGCGATCTTCGGCGCGCAGGACGAAAAGGTCTTCATCGAAATCTCGCAGAAGCGCCTGGCCCAGCTGGGCCTGGACTTCAACACGGTACTGGCGCAGATCGGCCAGCAGAACGCGGTCGAATCCGCCGGTGTCATCAATTCGCCCACCGACTTCGTGCAGGTGCGCGTGGGCGGCCAGTTCAACTCGCTCGAAGAACTCAAGCGGTTTCCGATCCGGGCCGGCGGCAACAGCTTCAAGCTCGGCGACATTGCCGAGATCAAGCGCGCTTATGTCGACCCGCCGCAGGTGAAGGTGCGCCACCAGGGCAAGGAGGTCATCGCGCTGGGCATCTCCATGGCCAGGGGCGGCGACATCATCGAGATGGGCAAGCTGCTCACCACGGCGAGCGCGGCGATCCAGGCCGACTTGCCTGTGGGCATCGAGATGCACCAGTTCCAGAACCAGTCCAAGGTGGTGTCGCGCTCGGTGAACGAGTTCGTCGGCGTGCTGATCGAGGCGGTGCTGATCGTGCTGGCGGTCAGTTTCATCAGCCTGGGTCTTCACTTCAAGCCTGGCTCCTGGCGGTTCACGATCGACTGGCGGCCGGGTCTGGTGGTGGGCATCACGATCCCGCTGGTGCTGGCCATCACCTTCGTGACCATGTACTACTGGGGCGTGGGGCTGCACAAGATCTCGCTCGGCTCGCTGATCATCGCGCTGGGTTTACTGGTGGACGATGCCATCATCGCGGTCGAAATGATGGTGCGCAAGCTGGAGGAGGGCTACGACAAGGCGCGCGCCGCGACCTTTGCGTACGAGGCCACCGCGATGCCCATGCTCACCGGCACGCTGATCACCGCGGTGGGCTTTCTGCCGATCGGCCTGGCCCGGTCCACCGTCGGCGAATACACCTTCGCCATCTTCGCGGTGACGGCTGCGGCGCTGCTGATCTCCTGGCTGGTGTCGGTGTATTTCGTGCCTTACCTCGGCACCCTGCTGCTGAAAACCAAGCCGCATGCCAACGGCAATGGCGAGCCGCACGAGCTGTTCGACACGCCGTTCTATGCGCGCTTTCGGGCGTTGGTGAACGGGTGCGTGAAGCACCGCTGGATCACGATAGCGCTGACCATCGGCACCTTGGTGCTCGGCCTGGTGGGCATGGGCAAGGTGCAGAACCAGTTCTTCCCTGATTCAAGTCGACTGGAGATCCTGGTCGACCTGTGGTCGCCGGAGGGAACGTCGTTCGAGGCGAATGAACAAACGGCTCGCCGCGTCGAGGCGCGGGTCATGAAGCTCGAAGGCGTGGACCACGTGACGACCTGGATCGGCAGCGGCGCTGAACGATTTGCACTGGTGCTGGACCAGATATTCCCGCAAACCAACGCCAGCCAGTTGATCGTCTTGCCCAAAGACATGGCCGCACGCGAGCGCTTGCGCAAGATGTTGCCCGAGCTGCTGGCCACCGAGTTCCCGGAAGTGCGCGGCCGCGCCAAGCTGCTGCCCAATGGCCCGCCGGTGCCTTACCCGGTGCAGTTTCGCGTGGTCGGGCCCGACCCGGCCAAGGTGCGCACCTACGCCGACGAGGTGAAGGCCATCATGCGCACCAATACCAACCTGCGCGGCATCAACGACAACTGGAACGAGTCGGTGAAGGTGTTGCGGCTGGACGTGGACCAGGACAAGGCACGTTCCCTGGGCGTGTCCAGCCAGGTCATCGCGCAGGCGGCGCGCACGATCAACAGCGGCAGCACCGTCGGCCAGTATCGCGATGGCGACCAGCTCATCGACATGGTGCTGCGCCAGCCGCTGGAAGAGCGCAATGCGCTCACCGGCCTGGCCAACGCTTATGTGCCGACGACGACCGGGCGCAGCATTCCGCTCGGTCAGATCGCGAAGGCGAACTTCGTGTGGGAGCCCGGTGTGCTGTGGCGCGAGGGGCGCGACTATGCGGCCACGGTGCAAGGCGACATCATCGAGGGGCTGCAAGGCGCCACCGTGACGGCACAGCTCGACCCGCTGTTCGTACCGATCCGCGCACGCATGCTGCCGGGCTATCGCATCGAGGTGGCCGGCGCTGTCGAAGAAAGCTCCAAAGGACAAGGTTCGATCGCCGCCGGTGCGCCGCTGATGTTGTTCATCATGTTCACGCTGCTGATGCTGCAACTGCACAGCTTCAGCCGCTCGGTGCTGGTGTTCCTGACCGCTCCGATGGGCATCGCCGGGGTGGCGGGCGCGCTGTTGCTGTTGAACCGGCCGTTCGGTTTTGTTGCGCTGCTGGGCGTGATTGCGCTGATGGGCATGATCATGCGCAACTCGGTGATCTTGATCGACCAGATCGAGCAGGACCGCGAGCGCGGCGTGCCAACCTGGACGGCCATCGTCGAAGCCGCGGTGCGGCGTTGCCGGCCCATCATCCTGACCGCCGCGGCGGCGGTGCTGGCGATGATCCCGCTGTCGCGCAGTGTGTTCTGGGGGCCGATGGCGGTGGCCATCATGGGCGGCCTGATCGTTGCCACGGTGCTCACGCTGCTGGCCTTGCCGGCCATGTATGCGGCCTGGTTCCGCGTCAAACCGGCGGAGCGGGAAGCTGCGTTGAAGGCAAGCTAAAATCACTGGTTTACCGAATCGCCTGACGAGAGAGCCCCGGCTCCCTCCCAGTGAGTGCAAGGCCCGGCGCGGGTGGCGAAATTGGTAGACGCACCAGGTTTAGGTCCTGACGCCAGCGATGGTGTGGGGGTTCGAGTCCCCCCCCGCGCACCAGCAATCAAACCAGAGAGCCCTGCAATCATCATGTCCGTTCAAGTTGAAACCTTAGAGAAGCTCGAGCGCCGCATCACGCTGACCCTGCCCGCGTCCAGCATCGCCAGCGAAGTCACTTCCCGGCTCAAGCGCCTGTCGCGCACCGTCAAGGCCGACGGTTTCAGGCCCGGCAAGGTGCCGATGAGCGTGGTGACGCAGCGCTACGGCTACTCGGTGCACTACGAGGTGATGAACGACAAGGTGGGTCAGGTGTTTTCCGAGGCTGTCAACGAGGCCAAGCTGCGTGTGGCGGGCCCGCCGCGCATCACCGAAAAGGAAGGCGCGCCCGAAGGCCAGGTGGCGTTTGACGCCACATTCGAGGTCTACCCGGAAGTCAAGCTGGGCGACCTGAGCCAGACGGCGGTCGAGCGTGTCTCCACCGAAGTGACGGATGCCGCCATCGACAAGACGCTGGACATCTTGCGCAAGCAACGCCGCACCTTCGCGCAACGCGCGGCCACGGAGCCCGCCGCCGTGGGTGACCGCGTGACGATCGACTTCGAAGGCAAGATCGACGCTGTGCCCTTCGACGGCGGCAAGGCCGACGGCTTTCAGTTCCTGATCGGCGAAGGCCAGATGCTGGAGCAGTTCGACCTGGCCGTACGTGGCATGAAGGCCGGCGAGTCCAAGACCTTTGCGCTCCAGTTCCCGGCTGAGTATCAAGGCAAGAACGTGGCCGGCAAGGAGGCCGACTTCATGGTCACCTTGAAGAAGATCGAGGCGCAGCACCTGCCCGAAGTCAACGAAGCCTTTGCCAAATCGCTGGGCATCAAGGAAGCCAGCGTCGAAAGCCTGCGTGCCGACGTCAAACGCAACCTGGAGCGTGAGGTGAAATTCCGCGTGCTGGCCCGCAACAAGGCCAGCGTCATGGATGCGCTGGTGTCCGCGGCCGAGCTGGACGTGCCGCTTGCGCTGGTCAGCGCCGAAGTCGAGCGCATGACCGAATCGGCGCGTGCCGACCTCAAAAAACGCGGTGTCAAGGATGCCGAGACGGCGCCGATTCCTGCCGACGTGTTTCAGCCGCAGGCCGAACGCCGCGTCCGGCTGGGGCTGGTGGTGGGTGAACTGGTGCGGGCCAACAATCTTCAAGCCAAGCCGGACCAGTTGCAGGCGCACATCGAAGAAATGGCGCAGAGCTACGAGAAGCCCGCCGAAGTGGTTCGCTGGTACCTGGGCGACCGCCAACGCATGGCCGAGGTCGAAGCGGTGGTGGTCGAAAACAACGTGGCCGAGTTTGTCATCGGCAAGGCCAAGGTCTCCGACAAGGCGGTGCCTTTCGATGAACTGATGACTGGTTGACTTTTCGGTGTGGGTATTGAAGGCGCCGCGCCGCAAGGCCGGCGCCTTCGTTCATTCTGAAGGCCTGGACTTGTAGCGACATAATCAGTCCCGATATTCGCGGTTCATCACTTGAAGGACTTCGCCATGAGCGCGCTGGACACACAAAACCTGGGCATGGTGCCTATCGTCATCGAAACCTCGGGGCGCGGCGAGCGCGCCTACGACATCTACAGCCGCCTGCTTCGCGAGCGCATCGTCTTCATGGTCGGGCCCGTCACCGACCAGTCCGCCAACGTGGTGGTGGCGCAGTTGTTGTTCCTCGAA
>JANNDW010000412.1:0-7504 GCA_031378125.1 Methylibium sp.
CCTGCTGTGTGCCGGGCTGCAAAAAGTCTTGCGGCGCCGGGTCCTGCTCGGGCGTGAGGGCGCGCGTGACCGAGAAGATGCTGCCCACCGCCACGTTCACGTCGATGTTGGAGGAGCCGTCCAGCGGGTCGAAGGCCAGCAAGTATTTGCCGCGCGGATATTGCGCCGGCAGCGTGTAGATGTCCTCGAGTTCTTCCGACACCATTCCCGCCACATGCCCGCCCCATTCGTTGGCGCGCAGGAACATCTGGTTGCTCAGGATGTCGAGCGTTTTCTGTTCTTCGCCTTGCACGTTGACGCTGCCGGTGCCGGCCGCGTTGGCGGCATTCCCGAGCACACCGGCCAGGCCGCCGTAAGCCACCTTGCGCGAGATGGCCTTGCAGGCCAGCGACACGTCGGTGATCAGCGCGTTCAAGTCACCGGTGGCCTGCGGCGCGCGGCGGCGTTCCTCGATGAGGAACTGGGTGAGGGTGGACTTTCCTCCGGTGGGCATCTTCGGCTCCCTAAGCGTTGACGATCGATTCGCGGCCGCGCAGCAACTCTTGGAGCAGCTGCTGCGGTGTTGCGATGTGTCTGGGGTTCAGATGCTCCGGCACCGCGTGGCCGCCGTAGCCCCAGGCCACCAGCGCGGCCGGGCAGCCCGCGGCCTGCGCGGCAAGCAGGTCGGCCAAGCTGTCGCCCACCATCAGCATGCGCTCCGGCAGCACACCCAGGCTGGAAGCCGAGGCCAGCAGCAACGCCGGCGCCGGTTTGCGCTGGGCCGCGGTGTCGGCACCCCGCACACCCGCGAGATACGGCAGGAGGTCGGCGGCATCGAGCACGGCACGCGCCAGCGGCGTGGGCTTGTTGGTGACGACCACCATCGGCAGCACCCGGTGCAAGCCGGTGACCAGTTCGATGATGCCGCTGTACACCTTGCCGTCGACCATGGGTGCGGCCAAGGTGGCCATGTCGAAGCCGCGGCGCAGGCGGATGCGCAGGGCCGTGTCTCGCTGGCTAACATCGTCCGGATCGAAGCCCTGTTCGGCCAGTGCGCGGCTGATCAGCAGGTCGGGCCCATCGCCGATCCAGGCACGCACGGTGGCCAGGTCGAAGCGGCGCAATCCCTCTTGCGCCAGCGCCGAATTCAGCGCGTGGCTGATGTCGGGGGCGCTGTCGACCAGCGTGCCGTCGAGGTCGAGGGCAACCGCGGCGATGGCGTGCTGCGCGTGCATCTGGCCTGCGCTTCAGGCGTGAGCCCGGGCCTGCCGTCCCAGCAGCGCCTGGGAGCGGATGGCAGCGATCGCTTCGGCGTACTTGCCGCCGGTGAACACCGCGGAGCCCGCCACCAAGGTGTCGGCCCCGGCGTTGCCGACACGCCTGGCGTTGTCGGCCTTGACCCCGCCATCAACCTCGAGCCAGATGTCGCGCCCGCTGGCATCGATGCGCTTGCGCACCGCCTCGATCTTGGGCAAGGTGGCTTCGATGAAACTCTGCCCGCCGAAGCCGGGGTTGACCGACATCAGCAGCACCAGGTCCAACTGGTCCAGCACATGGTCCAGGCAGCTCAGCGGCGTGGCCGGGTTGAAGACCAGGCCGGCCTTGCAGCCGCTGGCGCGGATCAGTTGAATCGTGCGGTGAATGTGCTCGCTGGCCTCGGGGTGAAACGAGATGATCGATGCACCTGCCTGCGCGAACATCGGGATCAGCGCATCGACCGGCTTGACCATCAGGTGCACGTCGATCGGCACCGGCTTGCCGCCCGAGACGGCATACGGCTTGATGGCCTGGCAGACCAGCGGGCCGACCGTCAGGTTGGGCACGTAATGGTTGTCCATCACATCGAAGTGGATCAGGTCGGCGCCGGCCTTGATGATTGCCGTGACCTCTTCGCCCAGGCGGGCGAAGTCGGCGGACAGCAGGCTGGGGGCCACTCTCATGGCAGAGTGCGGCATGGCAGGGTCCGGCAGGGCGGGGTTCATCGACGGGTTCCTTCATACAGCGCGCGGGTGGCGTTGGGTGGGGTCAGCGGTGTGGCCAGCCGCATCAATTCTTCGCAACTGAGCCAGGCCGCGGAGCGCAGACTGCCACCGGGCTCGCCGGCCACGGGGTCGGTGGGGTCGCCCAGGCTGGGCAACACCAGAGAGGCGGCGCCGAAGTCGCTGCCCTCGGTCCAGAAGGTCGGTGTGACCACGGTCCACAGGCCCGCCGCGGTGGCGGCGCGCAAACCGTTGAAGGAGTCTTCAAACGCCACCGCCTGGTCGGCATGCAGGCCCAGGTGCCGCAAGGCCAGCAGATAGATGTCGGGTGCGGGCTTCTTGGCCGGCACCTGATCGCCGCAGGCAATCACGCTGAACATTTCCAGCCCGCGCCCGCCCAGCGTGGCCTGCAGAAGCGCATCCACATTCACGGCGGTGGTGGTGCTGGCAATGGCCAGCCTGCAGCCGGCATCGAGTGCTTCTTCGAGCAGGCGCGCCACGCCTGCGCGCAGCGGCACGGCGCCGTCGCTGACGACCGAGCTGTAGAACTTGGTCTTCTCGGCGTGAATGTCAGGCACCAGCTGGAGCAGGCGCTTGCTGTCCGCCGCGGCGATCGGCAGCATGCGAATGTAGTGGCCGATACGCTCCTTGCCGCCGGTCACCTTCAACAGTTCGCGGTACTCGGCGCGGCTCCAGACCCAGCCCAGGCGGTGGCGCTCGAAGGCCAGGTTGAAGGCGGTTCGGTGGGCCTCCTCGGTGTCGGCCATCGTGCCGTCCACATCGAAGATCAGCGCGTCGATGCTCATGTCATGCTCCTTGGCAACCCGCTGGGGCCGCCAGCGCCAGCGGTGGTGGCCGTGCCTGCGGCGACCATGCCGAAGACGCGGCTCGCAAGGATGTCTTCGGCCTGAAGGGTGCAAAGTTGCTCGCGGGTCAGAGACGTGTCTGCGGCGGAAAACAGGCGCGTCGCGTGGCGCAGGCGGATGCGGTCCAGCGCGTTGCGGATGGACCGTGCGTTGGCAAAATGGGGTTGCTGCTTGCGCAACGCGACGTAGCGCGCAAAGGCGGTTTGGGCCCCCGTGTCGAACGTGTAGTTCAGACTGCCCAGCATCAACTGCGCAATCTGCATCAGCTCGGCTTCGCTGTAGTCGGGAAAATCGATGTGGTGCGCCACGCGCGACGCCATGCCGGGGTTGCTGCCGAAAAATGTGTCCATGCGGTCCTTGTAGCCCGCCAGGATCACCACCAGGTCGTCGCGCTGGTTCTCCATCACCTGGAGCAGGATCTCGATGGCCTCTTGCCCGTAGTCGCGCTCGTTCTCGGGACGGTACAGGTAGTAGGCTTCGTCAATAAAAAGCACGCCGCCCATGGCCTTCTTGAGCACCTCTTTGGTCTTGGGCGCGGTGTGGCCGATGTACTGGCCCACCAGGTCGTCGCGGGTCACCGCCACCAAGTGCCCTTTGCGGCTGTAGCCCAGGCGGTGCAGGATTTGCGCCATGCGCATCGCCACGGTGGTCTTGCCGGTCCCCGGGTTGCCGGTGAAGCACATGTGCAGGCTGGGCGCAACGTCGCCCGACGCAGCCGCGAGCCCCATGTTGGCGCGCAGCTTGTCGATGACCAGCAGCGCGGCGATGTCGCGGATGCGCTGCTTCACCGGCGCCAGGCCGATGAGGTCGCGCTCCAGATCGTCCATCACCGACAGCACCTGGCTTTGCGCCAGCACTTCGTTGACGGTGCGTGCCACGGCGACGGCCTGCTCTGCTTGCGTCATCGCTTTCACCTTGCTGCTGTCTTGCTGGCGCGCCGCCGCCGCGCCTAGTAGCGCTCGCCTTCGGGCTTGTCGGTGGCGTAGGACGAGATGCGGTAGCGCACCTGGCGCCCTTCCGTCTCTTGCCGGGCCAGGCCGAAGCCCGGTTCCTTGGCCGGCCGGTTGACGATGAACGACATCGTCGGCGACTCCACCCCACGCGTCGAATCGAAGGCCGTGACGCGGATGTAGTGGCTGGGGAAGGTCTTGCGGCAGTTGTTGATTTCCAGCAGGATGCCGGCCGGGTCCTTGATGTCGAACATCGGGTTGCCGAACATCTCCCAGTAGGTGTTGCGCGGATGCGGGTCGTCGGTGTATTCGATGCCGACCGAGAAGTTTTTCTTCAGCGCAAACTCGATCTGCTTGCTGATCTGCACGTCTGTCAAGTCGGGCAGGTAAGAAAATTGGCCCTGGGTCACGCGGTTGCCGTGGTTGGTCATCATGATGGTTTGTCCTTTATGCCGATGTAGGCCGATTCAGGCCGATGCGGTTGGCGTTGCGACGAAGTCCGCAGTGTCGGTCGATTCGTAATTGAAGCTCACATCACCCCAGGTGTCGAGTGCGGCCTTGAGCGGCGTGCACCACTTGGCGGCGTCCTTCAGGATCTGCGGGCCCTCGTTCCAGATATCGCGCCCTTCGTTGCGCGCCAGCACCATGGCTTCCAGCGCCACGCGGTTGGCCGTCGCACCGGCCTGGATGCCCTGCGGGTGGCCGATGGTGCCGCCGCCGAACTGCAGCACCACGTCGTCGCCCAGGTAGGTGAGCAACTGGTGCATCTGGCCGGCGTGGATACCGCCCGAGGCCACCGGCATCACCTTGTTCAGCGAGGCCCAGTCCTGCTCGAAGAACAAGCCCTTTTCCAGTTGCATGGGCGTGTGGGTGTCGAGCAGCGTGTCGTAGAAGCCGCGGATCATCTGCGGGTCGCCCTCGAGCTTGCCCACCACGGTGCCGGCGTGGATGTGGTCGACACCGGCCATGCGCATCCACTTGCAGATCACCCGGAAGTTCATGCCGTGGTTCTTTTGGCGCGAGTAGGTGCTGTTGCCGGCGCGGTGCAGGTGCAGGATCATGTCGTTCTTGCGCGCCCAAGCGGCCATCGACTGGATGGCGGTGTAGCCGATCACCAGGTCGATCATGACGATCACCGAGCCCAGGCTTTTGGCGAACTCGGCCCGCTCGTACATCGCCTCCATGGTGCCGGCGGTCACGTTCAGGTAGTGGCCTTTCACCTCGCCGCTGGCCGCGCTGGCCTTGTTGACCGCCTCCATGCAGTACAAAAAGCGGTCGCGCCAGTGCATGAAGGGCTGCGAGTTGATGTTCTCGTCGTCTTTCATGAAGTCGAGGCCGCCCTTCAGGCCCTCGTACACCACGCGGCCGTAGTTGCGGCCCGACAGGCCGAGCTTGGGCTTGGTGGTGGCGCCCAACAGCGGCCGGCCGAACTTGTCCAGCCGCTCGCGTTCGACCACCACGCCGGTGGCTGGGCCCTGAAAAGTTTTCAGGTAGGCCACCGGAATGCGCATGTCTTCCAGCCGCAGTGCCTTGACGGCCTTGAACCCGAATACGTTGCCGATGATCGACGCGGTGAGGTTGGCGATCGAACCGCCCTCGAACAGGTCGAGGTCGTAAGCGATGTAGGCGAAGTACTGCTGCTCGGTGGCAGTGCCCGGGCCGGTGTTGGGCACGGCGTCGACCCGGTAAGCCTTGGCGCGGTACAGATCGCAGGCGGTCAGGCGGTCGGTCCACACCACCGTCCAGGTGGCGGTGCTCGACTCACCGGCCACGGCGGCGGCGGCTTCGATGGCGTCCACACCCTCTTGCGGCGTGATGCGGAACATCGCCAACACGTCGGTGGTCTTGGGTTCGTAGTCACCATCCCAGTAGCCCATTTGCACGTACTTCAGCACGCCGGCCGAATAGCGCTTCTTCGCATCGGTGATCTGCTTCGGGTCGTTCATGTTTCCCACGGAGTCGCTCCTTGCTCTTGGCGGTTGAGATCGATTTGTCGCTTGGCTCGACGCAAATGTAGGCAGAACCATAGATTTATAAAAATTAATTGTTTTAGACTTCGTATTTGTTTTGCCTTATTCGACATGCCCCTCTCGACATGCCCCTCTCAAAAAACGCCAGCTTTCGCCAGCTGGCCACCTTCCACACCGTCGCACGGCTGCGCAGCGTCTCGCAGGCCGCGGAAGAAATGCACCTCACCCAACCCGCGGTGTCGATCCAGATCGGCCTGCTCGAAGAGTCGGCCGGCACGCCTTTGCTGGCCCGCGTCGGCCGTGGCATTCGCCTCACCGAAGCGGGCGATCTGCTGGCCGGCTATGCGGGGCGCATTCTTGACCTGTGGCGCGAAGCGGGCGACGAGATGGCGGCACACCGAGGGGTGTTTTCCGGCACCTTGCGGGTCGGCGCGGTGACCACCGCCGAGTACCTGCTGCCGCCGCTGCTGGTGGCCTTCGTCAACGAGCACCCCAAGGTCAAGGTCAAGCTGCAGGTCGGCAACCGGGACCAGATCGTGCGCATGCTGGCCGGCCACGAAGTCGACGTGGCCATCATGGGGCGTGCGCCTGCCGAGCTGAAGACGGTGTCAGCCCCGTTCGCCAAGCACCCGATGGCCTTCATCGCCGCGCCGGCACACCCGCTGATGAGCGACGCGCGCCTGGAACTGGCCTCGCTGGCCGCAGCCAACCTGCTGGTGCGCGAACGGGGCTCCGGCACACGCACCACGGTCGAGCGCTTGTTCAAGGACGCCGGCACGCCGCTGCGCATTGGCTCGGAACTGTCGAGCAACGAAGCCATCAAGCAGATGTGCGCGGCCGGCTTCGGGGTGGCCTTTCTGTCCTTGCACACCTGCGTTCTGGAGCTGGAAGCAGGCTTGCTGCGGATTCTGCCGCTGGCAGGCAACCCGATCGAACGCGACTGGCATGTCATGCACCTGGCCTCCAAGCAGCTGCCTCAGGTGGCATCGGCGTTCGAGGAGTTCCTGGGCACACATGGTCAGGCGCAAATCCACAAGCAACTGGACCGGAGCAGGCACCTTCGGTCCGCCAGAAAGAAGCCGGCGGCCAAACAGACGGGTCGGGTCTGACGGCCAAGACAATCAAATCAAGTCGACCCGGGAAAACGCCATCGGTAGTGACCCCATGACGAAGTGCCGCGGGTGCCGCAAGGCGCCGCGGTCCGGCTTGGCGTGCACCAGGCTTGAACGTGTGACAGCGTGAGACAGTTGCGGGTACGAAGGCCGCAAAAACAAGGGTTTCGCCTAAATTTCAAACCAGCCTTCGCCTCATCAATATTGCGGGGTACGCATGAAGATGCCTACGACACAGTGTCGTCCCGGAATGGTCGGGTAACACGGGCGAACACAGGGCTTGCCCTGTGGGCTGCAAAGAGTCTTTAGTTGTTTTTGGCGTCGAAGCCTCGACTTCCCTATCACTGAGGAGACATGAATGAGAAATTCCGGACCATCCATTCGACGCAGCGCGCGTCTGTTGGGGGCAATGCTGTTGGCTCTACCGGCTGTGGCGATGGCAAACGCCGATGTCGAAAAAAACATCGCCAACTCGAAGAACTGGGCGATGCAAGCGGGTGACATGTACAACCAGCGCTACAGCAAGCTGAACCAGATCAACACGAAGAACGTCGGCAAGATGCAGGTCGCATGGACCTTCTCCACCGGCGTGCTGCGCGGCCACGAAGGCTCACCCCTCGTGATCGACGGCAAGATGTACCTGCACTC
>JANNDW010000452.1:0-1749 GCA_031378125.1 Methylibium sp.
CCGATCTCTGCAACGCGCTCGAAGGGCTGCTCGCACAATGGGAGCGCAGCAAAGGCTCGCTGTCGCTGCAGGAGAGTTTTCATGCGCGCCACATCGCCATCTCGTACCTGCCCGATGCGTTGAAAACCTACCTGTCGATCCCCGCCCAATACGCCGCCAGCCGCGTGCTGGACAACGGCAAGACCGCGCAAGACACGTTCCGCGACACGCTGGCCGAGCTGGAAGCAAAAGTCAAACAACTCGGCGACGACCTGGCCAGCCAGGACGCGCATGCGTTCCTGGTGCACTCGCGCTTTCTGCAAGACAAGTTCGGCGCCGCGCCGGCTCTCGGTGCGCCGACGCAGGCCAACACATTGACCCCCGCTCCACAGGAGACCCACGATGGCAAACCATGACACCACCACGGCGCAGAACCTGCCCACGTTCCAGCTCGAAGCGCCCGAGGTCATCACCCCGTTGCCGGCCGAGGCCAGCCGCAGCGCCGTGCCGCTCAAGCCCGAGGTGAAAGCCGCGGTCGACGACCAGGTGGCGCGCTTCGTCGATGCGCTGCTGAAGGAAGACATCCACACCGACAGCTTCAAGGCCAAGCTCGACTCGGCCTTCGCGCTCGGCAAGGAAGAGGTGTCCACCGCCGCCAGCCTGATGCAGGGCCGCTTCATGCAGCGCAACTTTGCCGGCGTCGAGAGCAGCCTGGCCTACAAGGCGATCAGCGACATCCGCGTGCAACTCGACGAGTTGAACCCCGGCAATGACGGCGACCTGCTGGAGCCAAAAAAGCTGCTCGGCATCATCCCGTTCGGCAACAAGCTGCAAGCCTACTTTCGAAAATTCGAGAGTGCCGGCGAGCAGCTCAAGACCTCAATGGGCCAGCTGTACAAAGCGCGCGACGATGTGCAAAAGGACGTGGTCGACATCGAAGCCACCCGCGGCAAGCTGTGGGAGGCGATGCAAAAGCTTGCCGCCGCGACACACTTCGCCGAGTCGCTGGACGCCAAGCTCGCCGCCAAGGTGGCCGAGCTGGAACCCACCGACCCACAACGCGCCCAGGCGCTGAGGCAAGAAGTGCTGTTTTACGCCCGCCAGAACCTGACCGACATCCTCACCCAGCAGGCCGTGTGCGTGAACGGCTACCTGGCGCTCGATGTGCTGAAAAAAACCGGCCGCGAAATGATGAACGGCTGCACCCGCGTGGCCACCACCGGCATGAGCGCGCTGGCCGTGGCGCAAACCGTGGCGCGCGCCACCGGCAACCAGATCCAGGTGATGGAAATGCTGCAGGGTGTGAACGCGACCATCGGCAAGCTCATCACCGAAAGCGGCAAGCAGCTCAACCAGCATGTCGACGCCACCGCGCAGTTTGCGAGCAACCCGATGATCGGCATCGACAAGATCAAGGAAATGTTCGACCAGACCTTCAAGGCGATGGATGCGATGGACACCTTCCGCACCAAGGCGATCGATGCGATGGGGCAGAACAACGCGATCATGAAAGACCAGCTGGCGCGCAGCGAGCAGTACGTGGACCGCGTGCGGCTGGAGCAGGCAAGGGCGGCGGTGGGGGCGTCGACGGCAATCGCCGGGCCGGTGAAGTTGTGACGCTGGCCGGCTCGTTCAGCGGGGCGTGCTGAACGGGTTGACCGGTTCGGCTCCGGTTGCGCGGGCCGAGGGCGCCGGGTGACCGGCTCCGTTCATGCCCGGGGACGGAGCCCCGGGCGTGCGCCAGGCACAAACAATCCACTGGACTGTTTG
>JANNDW010000460.1:0-3662 GCA_031378125.1 Methylibium sp.
GTCTTCTTCGGTGACGTCGAACTCGAAGTCGCCGCTGGTCAGCGTCTCCAGCGCCTCGTTGGCGGTGGTGGTCTGCGCATCGAGCTGGCGCATCAGCTTGTCGTACTCGACGATCACCCACTCGGGCGTGAGCTGGGTCGCGAACTTGATGCGCTCGGTGGCTTCCTGGTCGGTGGGGTCGGCCGCGCCGATGAACAGGCGGTTGCCGCGGCGGCCCAGCGGCAGCAACTGGTATTGCGTGGTGATCTTCTGGTCGACCAGGTTTTTCGGCAGGCGTTGCAGGTCGACGGCGTTCAGGTCGAGCAGCGGCAAGGCCAGTGCGGTCGACAGCGCATGCGCCAGATCGTCGGCCTTGACGACGTTGCCAGTGACGGCGGCCGCGACGAAACTGCTCTTGCGTTCGCGCGCGTTCTTGACCAGTTCTTCGGCGGTCTTGGCGCTGAGCTTGCCGGCATTGACGAGCACCCGGGCCACGCCAGTGAGCGAGGATTGAGGCGGCGGGTCGGCCAGGACTTCAGTGGCCATCGACGGCAGCGGGGGAGCGGTGCATCGCGGGATGATCGCCGATCCGCCAGGGGGTGTAAACGTCCAAAAGCCGCGGCTGCCGGAGGCACACCAATGGTTACAGCGCTGCTTGGCAACCTCTGCCGAGAGTCCAGTTCAGTCCCGATCCCCAGCATGAACAAACCCGAACCGCGCAGCCGCTTGAGCATCGCCAGCCTGTGGCGCAGCGTGAGCGCACGACCACGGCTGATCGTGGCGATGGCCGTGGGCGTTGCGGTTTACGCGCTGCTGCCCGGCCCATGGGCGCTGTCGACCTCAGCCTGCCTGCTGCTGGCCTGGAACGCAGGGGCCTGGCTGTACCTGTTGCTGGTCATGCACCTGATGCGCGCCAGTGACACCGAGACGATGCGCCGGCGCGCGCTGCGCGAGGACGAGGGCCGCTTCGTGGTGCTGGCCGGGGTGGTGCTCGGTGCAGGGGCGGTACTGCTGGCGGTCGGGTCACAGCTTGCCGCACTGAAGGGCATGGTCGGCATGCCGCGCGTTTGGCACGTCATGCTGGCCGTGCTGACTGTGCTCAGCTCTTGGCTGTTCACGCAGGTGTTGTTCGCGCTGCACTATGCCCACGACTTCTACCTGGCACGTGCCCGCAAGCGGCCTGAGCCCTTGGCGTTTCCCGGCACGCCGGATCCAGAGTACGGCGACTTCCTGTACTTCGCCTGCGTCATCGGCACCTCGGGGCAGACGGCCGACGTGGCATTTCAGGGCGGCGCCTTGCGCCCGGTAGGCACCCTGCATTGCGTGCTGGCGTTCTTTTTCAACACCACGCTGCTGGCGCTGACGATCAACATTGCCGCCGGGCTTTTGCAGCCGGCCGGCCCAGGCTGAGGCCGGGCGCCATGTCGATGAAAACCTGGTCGGGGTGAGAGGATTCGAACCTCCGGCCTCTACGTCCCGAACGTAGCGCTCTACCAGGCTAAGCTACACCCCGATGGGCGGTTGCGACGCCCGGACTGGCCTGCTGGTCAGTTCGAGCGCTGCACTGCGCGAACCGACAATTCTAGCAGTGCGTCGCGGGCCCTCGACGGTGGCAACGCGGACAGCGCAGCACGCGCCTGGTCCGACTCGCGCCGAGCGGCATCGCGTGTGCCCTCGAGCGCGCCCGTGCGGCGCACGATGGTCAGGATGTCGGGCAGCCGCTGCAGTTCGCCCTGCTCGATGGCCTGTCGCAACAGCGCGTGTTCGGCAGGCGTGGCCCGTTCCATGGCCAGCAGCAGCGGCAGGGTGGGCTTGCCCTCGCGCAAGTCATCGCCGATGTTCTTGCCGAGCTCGCTGGCGTTTCCTTCGTAATCGAGCAAGTCATCGACCAGCTGGAATGCCGTGCCCAGCGAGCGGCCGTAGGCGGCACACGCTTCCTCCAGCGCCGCGTCGGCGCCGCCAAGCACCGCGCCCAGCCTTGCGCTGGCCTCGAAAAGCTTGGCGGTCTTGAAGCGGATGACTTGTAGATAGTCGGCTACCGCCAGGTCAGGGTCGTGCATGTTCATCAGTTGCAAGACCTCGCCTTCGGCAATCACGTTGGTGGCGTCGGCGAGCACGTCGAGCACGCGCATGCGGTTGACCGAAACCATCATCTGGAAGGCGCGCGAGTACAGGAAATCGCCGACCAAAACACTGGCCGCGTTGCCGAACATCGCATTGGCGGTAGCGCGGCCGCGGCGCAGCGACGACTCATCGACGACGTCGTCGTGCAGCAGCGTTGCGGTGTGGATGAATTCGACGATCGCCGCGAGCTCGTAGCGCTCCGGCCCCTCGAAGCCCAGTGCCTCGGAAAAAAGTAGCACCAGCCGGGGCCGGATCCGCTTGCCACCGGCCGAGACGATATAGCGCGAGATCTGGTCGATCAGTGCCACACGCGACGACAGCCGCTCGCGGATGACGGCGTCCACCTGCTGCAACGCTGCGTCGGTGGGGTCGGTCGCAGCAGTGGGTGGGAGGGGAGTGTCGAGCACGGCGGGGCCAGCACGGACTGGAGACCGATTATAGAAATGCCGCCCTCCCCGAGTGGAACGGAGCCGAACCACCTGCGCCGTCCGGGCGCGCACCCCAAGCGCGGCTTCGAAGCGACCGCGTGCCGTGCTATATTCAAAGGCTGTCCGGCGCGCGCATTCATGTCAGATTGCGAGGGCGGCGCGACAGATTCTTCGAGAGGTCACACATGTACGCGGTCATAAAAACCGGTGGCAAGCAATACAAGGTTGCTGCCGGCGAAAAGATCAAGGTAGAACAGATAGCTGCGGACGTGGGCCAGGAGATCGTGATCGAGCAGGTGCTGGCCGTCGGTAGCGGCGCGGACCTGAAGATCGGGGCCCCCTGGGTCGCGGGTGCCAGCGTCAAGGCCACGGTTGTGGCGCATGGCCGGCACGACAAGGTGCGCATCTTCAAGATGCGCCGCCGCAAGCACTATCAGAAGCACGGCGGGCATCGTCAAAACTTCACCGAGCTCGAAATCGGCTCGGTGGTTGCATAGGGAGCACTGAGCCATGGCACAGAAAAAGGGCGGCGGCTCCACGCGCAACGGCCGCGATTCGCAGCCGAAGATGCTCGGCGTGAAGGTGTTCGGCGGCCAAGCCATCACGGCTGGCGCGATCATCGTGCGCCAGCGCGGCACCAAGTTCCACCCCGGCACCAACGTCGGTCTGGGCAAGGACCACACGCTGTTCGCCCTGGTCGACGGCGCGGTGTCGTTCGAGATCAAGGGCGCGCAAAAGCGCCAGACGGTGTTCGTGACGCCGGCCTGAAGGCCGCTCACACCGAACCGGGCCTCGCTTCAGCGGGGCTTTTTTCATTCCTCTCGGTACCATCCCGCCACCATGAAATTCGTCGACGAAGCCACGATCGACATCGCCGCTGGCAACGGCGGCGCCGGCTGCGTGAGCTTTCGCCGCGAGAAGTTCATCCCCTTCGGCGGCCCCAACGGCGGCGACGGTGGCCGCGGCGGCAGCGTGTTCGCGCTGGCCGACCGCAACATCAATACGCTGATCGACTACCGTTACGCGCGCCGCCACGACGCCAAGAACGGCGAGGGTGGTCGCGGCTCGGACCAGTTCGGCGCGGCAGGGCCGGACATCGAGTTGCGCATGCCGGTCGGCACCATCATCAAA
>JANNDW010000485.1:0-3705 GCA_031378125.1 Methylibium sp.
CCTCGGCCAGCCGGACCTGCCGATTGACGATCTGATGACGCGCCTGGTCGCCTCCGAGCGCAAGTGCCAGACCTGCTCCATGTTCCCCTGCATGTAGGCCGCTGCACTTCTGCCAGACATAAAAACGGGCCGGTCAGCACTGCTGACCGGCCCGTTGCGTCTCAGTCCCTTGCCGTGGCCTAATCGAATAGCCCCAGCAGCAGCGCTGCCCCGCCCATCTGCGGCCGGGTGGCGCGCGGGTCCACGTAGCCCACCACCGCCTGCGGGATGAGCGCCGCCCCGCGATACACCGACCCTTCCCGCGCGGCGTGGCCCACCAGCATGGCCTCGGGTGCGCCCGCCGCGCCGCGATACACTGCGCCCGCTTCGGTCACATAGCCCACCGGCGCGTCGTCGGCCCCCAGCACCACCCCGGCCGCCGTCACGCGCCCGACTAGACTCAAAGCGTTGTGAACGTCACCGGCCTCGTTCACATAGCCCAGGCTGGTGAGGGTGTCACTGGTTGGGTCCGCCACGCGGTACACGTTCGCGCGCACGCCGCCTCCTGCTCTCCGCCGCCAAACCCCCAAAGCCGCCACATCGTACTACAATGGCGGCATGTCGCGCTATGTGTTGGTCAACAAGCCTTTCAACGTGCTCTCCAACTTCGTCGATGAGGGCGGCCGCGCCACGCTCAAGGACTACGTGCCGGTGCCGGCCGTGTACGCTGCCGGCCGCCTCGACTATGACAGCGAGGGCCTGCTGCTGCTGACCGACGACGGCCCGCTCAGCTACCGCATGACCGACCCGCGCTACGAGCACCCCAAGACCTACTATGTGCAGGTCGAGTTGACCAAGGGGACCATCCCCCCCGCCGCGCTTGACCAACTGCATGAGGGCGTGGTGCTGCGCGGTGAGCGCCTGCGCCCGGCCGAAGCTGAAGTGGTGCCCGACCCCGGCCTGCCCCCGCGTTCCGCGCCGGTGCGCGGCTATCACCCCACCGCCTGGCTGCGCGTGGTGCTGCGTGAAGGCAAGAAGCGCCAACTGCGCCGCATGACGGCCGCCGTCGGCCTGCCTACGCTGCGGCTGGTGCGCACGGCCATCGGCCCGCTCAGCCTGGGCGACCTGGCCCCCGGCGCGTGGCGCGAACTGGGCACGGCCGAGCTGCGCACGCTCGCCACCACGCTCGGCCTCACCCGTTAGTCCGCTTCCAGAACGCAACGGGCCAGTCAACTTTGCTGACTGGCCCCGTTTTGATTCCTGTCGCTCGCGCTGCCGCCTACACGAGCCAGGCCTTGGTGCGGTGCTCGTCCGGTGTGAAAGCCAGGTCCAGCGTCCACGGGCCATTTTTTTCTCTCACCTCAAGCTTTGCAAGATCGGACATGATATAGCTGAAAATGACGAGATCGACTTCCGAAAGGTCGATCTTATCCATCTTGGTTTCGTCTGCTGCATCAGCATTGCGGTACTCAGTTTCCAATTTTATCTTTGTCGCGATTGACGAAACAACATCCGCAGCAACCGCCTCCCAGTCTCCGTCCTTGTCATATACAACATAGTGAACAGCCTTAACAGCCTCCTCTGAGGCCGGGTCCTCGAGATACCTAATGAGGCCAACCAGCTCACTCGCTGGCCCACCACCAAAACTTACTACGCGAATGTTGCCTTCACCAAACAGTTGCTTCCCCATCGCGATCCGGTGTCGCAGGAGAAATTCACGAGTGTATTCCGCTCGAGTTGGTGCATAGGCGAAGACATAGGCGGTCCTCGCACTCAAAGACGCATATTGGATGGGATCGCGATCAGATTCGTCAAACGAAGCATATTCTTGTTTGAGTTTTTCCGTCGCTTTGCCAGCCGGACACGCCATTCGTCGCCAAACTTTCTCAGTCCAGCACGATGTAGATTGCGAAGCGCTTTCTCAAACACATCCAGCATATGCGTTCTCTTTACGTTCTTATGGACCGCACATCAAACGCAAGTCAATACACGGTGGCGCACGTCAGCGAGACAAGGACTTGATGACTAAGCGAGACGCCAAAATTCACCCCGCAGGTAAATAAATCTCCCCGCCCTACACCTTGAACACCTCACTCACCGCCGCCATCCCGGCCTCGGCATCGACAGTCCCGCCTAGGGTGCCTTCGGTCCCGCAAACGGCTTGCTCGCCGACCAGGCGCAGCCACTGCGGAGTTCTTCGCCCAGCGCCAGCTTGACCGACAAGGGATAGGTCCGGTCCGACATGCCGTCGCTGCAGGTCTCCTCGGTGACGGCCAGGTCAAAGGTCTTGCCGTCGATCGTGCCGCTGAATCCGACACCCAGATTGCCGGAGAAGCGGCTTATGGGTACGGTCACGCCGGCCTGGTTTTCGGGCGTGGTGTAAGTCAGGCTGTCGCCGGTGACGCTGCCGCCCCAGAACGGCTCGGTGCCGGTGAAGTGCAAAGTCTCGTTCGTGGCGTGGTCAGTGACCGTAACCGCAGATTCGCCATTGCTGGGCGCTGCAACGCGACTTTCGCTGGCACCCGCCTCCCCCTTGCCGCCCTGTTGACAGGCAGCGAGCAAGGCCAGCGTCAGCAGCGCAGCGCCAAGCGGTGCGAGCGGTTTCATTCGGCCGCCGGAAGATAAATCTCCCCGCCCTTCTCCTTGAACACCTCGGACATTTCGGCCATCCCGGCCTCGGCCTCGGTGAGTGTGGCCTGTGCCTCTCCATCATCCTGCGGATGGTCCCCCTCTCCGTTGCGGAGAGGGATGGCTGCGATGAAGCTGTCCACGCCCGCGTTCTGCTTCGCGGCAAAATCGCGCACTTCCTGGGTGATCTTCATCGAGCAGAACTTTGGCCCGCACATCGAACAGAAATGCGCCGTTTTCGCGCCTTCCGCTGGCAGGGTCTGGTCGTGGAACTCCTCTGCCGTATCCGGGTCGAGCGACAGGTTGAACTGATCACGCCAGCGGAATTCGAATCTTGCCCGGCTCAGCGCATCGTCGCGCACCTTGGCGGCGGGATGGCCCTTGGCGAGATCGGCCGCATGCGCGGCGAGCTTGTAGGTGACCACACCGACCTTCACATCGTCGCGATCCGGCAGGCCGAGGTGTTCCTTCGGCGTGACGTAACACAGCATCGCCGTGCCGAACCAGCCGATCATCGCCGCGCCGATGCCGCTGGTGATGTGGTCATAGCCCGGCGCGATGTCGGTGACGAGCGGCCCGAGCGTGTAGAACGGGGCCTCGCCGCAGGCCTCCAGCTGCTTGTCCATATTGGCCTTGATCTTGTGCATCGGGACATGCCCCGGTCCTTCGATCATCACCTGCACGTCCTGCGCCCAGGCGCGCTTGGTGAGTTCGCCCAGCGTATAGAGTTCGGCGAACTGCGCTTCGTCATTGGCGTCGGCGATGCTGCCGGGGCGGAGGCCGTCCCCCAATGAATAGGCGACGTCGTAGGCCTTCATGATCTCGGTGATCTCGTCGAAGCGTTCGTAAAGGAAGCTCTCCTTATGGTGCGCGAGGCACCATTTCGCCATGATGCTGCCGCCGCGCGACACGATGCCCGTGACCCGCTTTGCGGCGAGCGGAACGTACGGCAGGCGGACGCCCGCGTGGATGGCGAAATAATCGACGCCCTGTTCGGCCTGTTCGATGAGGGTGTCGCGGAAGATAACCCAGGTCAGGTCCTCGGCGACACCGCCGACCTTTTCGAGCGCCTGATAGATGGGGACGGTGCCGATGGCC
>JANNDW010000093.1:0-22182 GCA_031378125.1 Methylibium sp.
ACGAGCACCGGTTTCGTTGGCCGCGGATTGAGTTGCGACCAATGAAACGCGATTTCCGCCAGCGCACCTTCACGCTCCAGGCTCGTGTACAGGATGGCCGCGACGTCGCGGGCCATCCACCGCCCGCCGTTGTATGACCCAGCCAGTGGGTCAAGACTCAATCGGGCTGCGCGATAAACCCGGCCGTCAAAGGCTTCCTTGGGCAGCGCATCCAGCCGATCGAGAAGGGCGGGATCGTGGATCACCGGCAGGCGCTCCGATCAAAGATGCACGCCGTCGAGCAACTGGTTGACAGCGGCCAGCACCTCATCGACCTGTCCTTGCTGGATCAGGTCGGCAGGCGTCCGGTCTTGCAGCAGCCGCTGACGCGAGAACAGCCACAGCCGCGCATCGTGCGGCTCGTAGAGATCGGCCAACTTATCGACGATGAACTCCAGTTCCAGCAACTGTCGCTCAGTGCTCGCGTGCGGAAGCGCCTTGCCGTTGTTCCATCGGGAGACGGTCTCCGGCCGGACGTTCAGGACATTGGCGACGTCCGCGGAGCGCATCGCTCCCTTCGTCTGGATCGATTCCAGACGGCGTGCGATTGCATTGCTGCTCATGATGTGCCTCAGGGGTTGATTGACTGTGTGAAGTTCCGCAGGTCTTCCGTTCCGATGCTGCCGGCGCGCACGTACAGACCGAACAGATCGGGCGCAGGTCTGACGAGACGCAGTTTGGGCACCAAGGTAGACATTGAACATTCCAAAAACTGGGATGACAAGATCATAGCGCTTACCAATGCGGTATTGCACTGCATATAACTTGACATTTTGACTGATCTTCTGCAGTATCGGTACGTCGGGAAACGGCGGGGGCTGTTCTCACGATCCCCTGGTGTCCGTGGCCGCCAGGTGCAATCGATACTCACCCTGGCGCGTGTCGTCACGCGCCAACCCCATGTCAAGAACGCCCCGAATCATTTTCTTCGCCGCCATCGGGCTGATGGGCCTTGCCGCCGTGCTCACGGCCGGCATGCTTTTCCTGTGGGACGCCAACGCCCACAAGGCTCGCGTGGAGGCGGCCGTGTCGCAAGCCTTGGGGATGGAGCTCAAGGTCGCCGGCACCATGGGCATCGCCTTCTCTTCGGGCCTGCTCGTCACGCTGGCCGACGTGCAGGTTCGCAACCGCGGCATCGACGTCGTGTCCGCCAAGCAGGCCAGGCTCGGCGTCGAGATCGTCCCGCTGCTGACGGGTGAAGTTCGGATCACATCGTTGGCGCTGAGCCACGCCATGATCTCCATCGAACGGGATCGTGAGGGCCGGTTCAACTTCGAGCCGCCATCACCAACCCAATCACCAACGCAGCCGCAATCGTCGGCGACCCCAGGCGGGTTGCCCGCACTGGACTGGCCCAGCGTGTCCCTGTCCGACGCCACGCTCGTCTATGCGGACAAACGGATGGCGCACAGCATCGAAGCGGTCGATTGCCGCGTGGACATGCAGGGTCTGCGCCTTCCGGGTGGCAGCCACTCGACGCTGATGAAGGACGTTTCGTTCACCGCGGAAGTCGCTTGCGGGGAGCTGCGCAACGGCGCGCGCAAGCTGTCCGATCTGAAGTTCGCCGCCGATGCGAAGAACGGGGTCCTGCAACTCAAGCCGGTCACGATGCGCGCCTTGGCCGCCAAGGGGTCGGGGCATCTTCGGGCCGACTTTTCGGGCGCGGTGCCGCACTACCAGCTCGAAGCCTCGTTCTTGCAGGTCCCGATCCAGGAATTTTTCCGGGCCCTGGCACTGAAGCAGACGGCGGCCGGCCAGGTTGATTTTTCGGCGACGCTGTCGCTGCAGGGCAAGACCGAGAAAGCACTGCGACAAACCATGGCGGGCCGCATTTCGCTGCGCGGCAAAAACGTCACGCTGAGCGGCAGCGACCTGGACCAGGCGTTCTCGCGGTTCGAAGCCAGCCAGGCCTTCAGCCTGGCGGATGCGGGCGCCTTCTTCATCGTCGGGCCGCTCGGCCTGGTGCTCACCAAGGGGTACGACTTCGCCAACATCTACCAGGCAACGGGGGGCAGCAGCCACATCCAGTCGCTCGTCTCCGACTGGAAGGTCGAGCGCGGCGTGGCGCGCGCGCAAGACGTGGCGATGGCCACCAAGGCGAATCGAATCGCGCTGCAGGGCGGGCTCGACTTGGTCAACGAGCAGTTCGATGACGTGAGCATGGCGCTGGTCGATGCGAAGGGCTGCGTCAAGGTGCAGCAGAAGATTCGTGGCAGCTTCCAGAAACCGGTGGTGGAAAAGCCGAACTTGCTGGCGTCCCTGGCCGGCCCTGCGCTCGGCTTGCTGAAGAAGGGCGCCGACATCCTGCTGGGCGGGCAGTGCGAGGTGTTCTACGCCGGTTCGGTGGCCGCGCCGGGTTGATGGGCGCGCGGGGAAGCCGCACGGCGCTGCCGGCGCGGCGCCTCTGCGAACGGCTTGCCGCTGTGTTGTCGGACGTCAGCACCCGAACGATCCACGGCGCGGGCAACATGGCGCCATTGACCCACCGTGAGCAGGTCAACGCGCTGATCCTCGCGCACCTCGACGCGTTTCAGCCATCACGGCATGCCTCACCGGTGGCGCACCGCTCGTTCACGCCGATTGGAGAGTTTCATCAGGATTCGCCTCAAGCACCCGCAATGAGCATCGTTGTTGAAACTCTCACCCCCCGTGCGGGGACCCCCGATTTTGCCGCCATCAAGCAGCGCCAGCAGGCCACCTGGGCGAGTGGCGTCTTCGCCGTGATCGGCACCACCCTGCGATCGTCGGCGAACAACTTGCCGAAGCCGCCGATGTGCGCGCCGGCGAGCGTGTGCTCGACGTGGCGGCCGGCAACGGCAACGCCACCTTGGCCGCGGCGCGCCGTTTTGCCGACGTGACCTCGACCGACTATGTGCCCGCCTTGCTGAACAAAGGCCGCGAGCGCGCGCAAGCCGAAGGCCTGCCGGTGCACTTTCAGGTGGCCGACGCCGAGGCGCTGCCCTTCGCCGACGGCAGCTTCGACCTGGTGCTGTCGACCTTGGCGTGATGTTCACGCCCGAACACCCGCGCGCGGCGCGGGAGATGCTGCGCGTGCTGCGCCCGGGGGGCCGCATCGGCCTGGCCAACTGGACGCCCGAGGGCTTCATCGGCCGGCTGTTCAAGGTCATCGGCGCGCATGTGCCGCCGGCGGCGGGCCTGAAGTCGCCGGCGCTGTGGGGCACCGAGGCGCACATCGCCGAACTGTTCGGCGCGCAGGCGGCAACCGCGCATTGCGAGCGGCGGTTCTTCAACTTCCGCTACCGCTCGGCCGCGCACTGGGTGCAGGTGTTCCGCGACTTCTACGGCCCCACGCACAAGGCCTTTGCGGCCCTGGATTCATCGGGGCAGCAAGCGCTGGAGCGTGACATCACCGTGCTGCTCGAACAGGTGAACACCGCGGGCACGGCCTCGCTGGTGGTGCCTGGCGAGCACCTCGAACTCGTGATCACCAAGCCGGGGGATGCGAAGCGATGAGGCCGCTGCGGCTGCCGCAGTGAGTGTTGCGGGTGGCGTGCGGGCCCGGGGCCCCAGTCGTACCGGTGGCCCGCAGCGCCTAAGATCGAGCGGCTGTGCAACGGATGGAGCGCGCCCGTAAACAACCCCGGTTCCGACATCGCCTTCGCCGGCTCCATTCCCGAGGTCTACGAGCGCCACCTCGTTCCACTGATCTTCGAGCCCTACGCGGCCGACCTGGCGCGCCGTGTGGCGGCGCTCCATCCCGCGCGGGTGCTTGAGACTGCCGCCGGTACGGGCGTTGCCACCCGCGCGATGGCGCGTGCATTGCCCACGCACGTTGAGCTTGTTGCGACCGACCTGAACCAGCCCATGCTGGACCGCGCCGCGACGGTGGGCACCGACCGGCCGGTGCAGTGGCAGCAGGCAGACGCGGCGCGGCTGCCTTTCGACGATGCGAGCTTCGACATCGTGGTCTGCCAGTTCGGGGTGATGTTCTTCCCCGACAAGGCACGCGCGTTTGCCGAAGCACGGCGGGTGCTGCGGCGTGGCGGCGCGCAGCCAGGCGACATCAGCCCGCGTGCCGGCCATCGCCTACTGCCAGGGCACGCCCTTGCGCAACGAAATCGAGGCGCGCGCGGGTGCAACTGCGGTCGACGCCACCGCGGTGTGCACCGCTGCAATCGCCCAGCGCTTCGGCCCGGGTGCGGTGGACGGAAAGATTCAGGCGCACATCGTCACCGTCGGCAACTGACGGCACCGGGCCTCATGAGAAGCAAGCGCCGGGCCGCCCCAAGTGTTTCTCACCCCCTCGGGGGGCGGACGACGTATGTCGTCGGCCTGGGGGCGCTCTCAATCACATCACCCCGAACTTCGCCAACCCCTCGCAAGCGCTCATGCCGCCCTGGATGGCGATGGCCACCGCGCCTTCGGTGCCGCACGTCTCGCGCGCGCGGCGGATGGCTTCGACTTCGGCCTCGCGCAGGATCACCAGCACGCCTTCGCGGTCGCCGAACAGCAGGGCCCCGGTGGCGATGTAGATCTCGCCGGGCTTCAGCCCGAGAAGTCTGCCATCAGCACGTCGAGAAACAGTTTGAGCTTGAGCGAGCTGCGTAGCGTGGCGGGGTAAAACACCGACAGCCAGAACGAACTCAGCGGGTAGTCCGGCAGCACCCGCCGATGCGGTGGCCCACCAGGTCGCGCGGGTGGCGCGGCGTGCCAAAGCGCTTGACGTATTCGGGCGAGGCGCAGAACACCCGCCGCACCGGGAACAGCTTGCGCGAGATCAGTTCTTCGGAGCGCGGCGGAATAATCTGCAGTGCGCAGTCGAAGCCTTCCTTCACCGGGTCGATCACCGCGTCGTCGACGATCAGGTCCAGTACGATCTGCGGGCAGCGCGCCTGGAACTTCTGCAGCAGGCGCGCCAGGTGGCCGAGCACAAAACCCGGCAAGGCATGCACCCGCAAGCGGCCCACCGGCGAGGTGGTGGCCTCGCGCCTCTGATCGACCACTTCATTCGTGCGGCACCAGCTCACTGCAATCGCGCAGAAAAGCCCGGCCCAGCTCGGACAGCCGCACGCTGCGCGTGTTGCGGTGGAACAGCGGCGCACCGACAAATTCTTCGAGCGGCTGCATGCGCGCGGTGACGACCGAACGCGACACGCGCATCTGCCGCGCGGCTTGCGCAAAGCTCTGCGACTCGGCAACCCGAACGAACCCGTCGATGGCGAGAAAACGGTCCATAGTCTCAGTGCAGGGTTGCCGGCCCGGGGGCCTTGACCCAGGTCCGCCTCGGTTGGCGGCGTGACCGATGCCACGGCGCGTGGTCAGCCGGCGAACCCAGCGCCAACACTGGGCGGCGAAGGCCCTGCTGTTTCGGCCAATCCCGTGCTCGCCTTGCTCGTAACTTAGCGCTGTGGGCGGCCGTGCCATCGCACCCTGGCCAAGCAGGCCCGTTCAATTTTCAAAGACAAGGATTCACGACCATGGCCACTTGCACATTGGGTTTCACGCTCCGGCAGGCGACTTCGAGCGACGACTTGCACGAAGCCTGCGCGGTGCGCTCGCAAGCCTATGGGCACCACGTGCCGGAGCTGGGAGACCGGTTTGCCGAGCCCGACGGGCTGGACCGGGCCCACGGCACGGCGGTGTTTCTGTGCCGCGACAAAGCCACCGGCCGCGGCACCGGCACCTTGCGCATCCAGGTCAGCGCGTTCGGCCCCTTGCTGCTGGAGAACAGCCTGATCCTGCCGAGCTGGCTGGCCGGCATGCCGCGTGCCGAGATCACCCGGCTGTCGGTGCTGGCCGGTGCCGACCCGCTGACCAAGCTGTGCCTGATGAAAGCCAGCTACCTGTTCTGCCTGGCCAGCCAGCTGCGCTGGATGGTCATCGGCGCACGCAACGATGCGCTGATCCGCAACTACCGGCGGCTGGGCTTCAGGGATGTGCTTGGGCCTGAGGACCGCGTGCCGCTGGCCCATGCCGGCGGCCTGCCGCACCGCATGCTGGCGTTTGATGTGGTCGCCGCCGAACGCGCCTGGGCCGCGGCCAAACACCCGCTCTACACGTTCATGGTGGAAACCTTGCACGAGGATCTGCAACTGTTCCAGCCCCACCGCCCGGTGCGCCTGCATCAGCCCCAGTCGCAAGCCCAATTTCGGCGCTTGGCAGCGGTGGCTTGAGCCGCTGGCGCGAAGCCGGTCAACCCACCGGCGCAAGTGCCGGTGTGCTCCGGTGGGCCCAGCGGCTGAGCACCTCGCCGAGCGCTTCACGCGTGTAGGGCTTGGACAGAAAGTCGTCCATGCCGGCGTCCAGGCATTGTTGGCGGTCGGTGTCGGACGCGGTGGCGGTGAGCGCGATCACCGGCACCCGCGGCAGCCCCAGCGTGAGCTCCTGGGCGCGGATCTCGCGGGTGGCCGCCAGGCCGTCCATCGCCGGCATGCGGCAATCCATCAGCACCAGGTCCGGGCGGTTCACTTCACGCAAGGCGTGCCGCACCGCTTGCCGGCCGTCATGCACGCGCTCGGCCTGCATGCCGAAGTGTTCGAGGTAGGCCATCGCGATCAGGGCATTGACATCGTCGTCCTCGGCAATCAGCACCTGGCGCGGCTTGTGCGCGGACGCCGCGGGGTGGGGGGCGGTCTCGATGCCGGCAGGCTCGGCGTGGGGTGCGGCGGGCAGGTGCGCCGAGAACAGCACGCGGGTGCCCACGCCCACGGTGCTGCTGAGCGTGATGTCACCGCCCATCGCCTGGGCAATGTCGCGCGCGATGGTCAGGCCCAGGCCGGCTCCTTCGAAGGGCCGCGCGGTGGCGCCGCCGGCCTGCCGAAAGGCCTCGAAGATGTGCGCCAGGTCTTCCTGCGGGATGCCCGGACCGGTGTCCGTGACTTCGGCGCTGACGAGCCCGCTGGCCGCGTCGCGGCTCAGCGTCAGCGTGATCGATCCTTGCTGCGTGAACTTGACGGCGTTGCCCAGCAGGTTGTGCAGCACCTGCCGCAAGCGCGCCGGGTCGCCGAGCACCCAGCAGGGCGGCTCGATCGGAACGGTCGACTCAAACCTCAAGCCTTTGTCCTCGGCGCGCACCAAATAAACACCGGCCAGGGTCTCGATTTGCGCGACCAGCTCGAAGCGCTCGCTGCGCATCGCGAACTGGCCCGCCTCCAGGCGCGAGATGTCAAGCAGGTCGTTGATCAGCCCCAGCAAATGCGTGCCCGAGGACTCGATCAGCTCGACCCGGCGCGCCACCGCGCTGTCGTGCGCCTCCAGGTGAAGCAAGCGCGCCACGCCCAGGATGCCGTGCAGCGGCGTGCGCAGCTCGTGGCTGATGTTGCCCAGGAACTGGGTCTTGACCGCGCTCTGGCGCAACGCCAACTTCAGTGCTTCGTCTTTCTCAACGACCAGCGCCTGCGCGCGCAGGCGCAGCAGCAAGCCGTCGACCAGCCGCTGCTCGGAACCCAGCGCCGTGGCGAGCTGCAGGGCCAGCAACATCAACAGGCCGGTGCCGCCGATCCAGCCGAAGTCGTCGGCCCGCAGCAACAGGCCCAGCGCGGTCGGCGCGAGGATCGGCACCACATAAGCGGCCGTCGAGCGCTTGCTGAATTGCAGCCCGAAGGTGGCGGCACACGACACGCAGGCCATCACCGCGCCGACCAGGGACGCCAGCGGGATCGGCGCTGACATCAGCACGAAGCCGGCCGCGCCCCAGACCAGGCCGTCAATCACCAGCCACAGGTCGGTGGCGTTGTGCCAGCCCGCACCGCCCGGGCGGCCCAGGCGTTGGTAGCGCAGGCCGTCGAAAATTCGGTAGCCCGCCACCGCCACCTTGACCAGCACCCAGGCGTCGACCACCGAGGTCTGCAACACAAGGCCGCGCAGTTGAAGCGCCAGAAAGACGGCAAATGCCGTGGCCACCAGCGTGCCCAGGCGGGTGTGCCCCAGCACCATGTTCAATTGCTCGTCCGCCACGCTGCCGCGCAGCGCGGGGTCGATGGTCACTCGCAAGCGCTTGCCCATCCTGGCCCGCCAGCCGGGGGGGTCGCCTTCGCTGTGCGGCTGCATGGAGGCGGCTCGGCGATGGCTCAAGGCTTGGCCGCCGCGGCGCTGACATCGGCCGGGACATCGATGCCCAACGATTCGCAGGTCGAATCAAACAGGGCGGTGGGTTCAGCGAGTATCCGTTGCGGTATCGGTATCGGTATCGGTTGCCGGGCCGCGAGTTCCCGGTGCAATCGACACACAGCGTCGTGCTGATAGCGCGCCAGCGAACGCTGCCAACTGCCGATGATCTCCAGTTGCACCGCACTCGAACAGTGCAAGAACTCGTCCGGCAACAGCACCGAGCCGCGCCCCATTTCCAGATCAGCGTAAAGCCCCAGCACGGGCAGTTGAAACTCGTCGGGTTCGGCGCTGCGGTCGTTCGCGGCAGGCAGACTCATGCGGCTTCTCCGTTGTTCTTGCGCTGGGCAGCGGCAAGACACCGGGCCACCGTGAATCATGCCACCGGTGCTGCGCCGCGAAGCGTGAATATTGATGACGAACAGCGATGCGTCGCGTCGTGCTATTCGCCGTGTCAGCCGCCGCTGCGCTGTGCAGGGTGGGTGAGGGGAGTGAGGAGAGTGGGGCCAGTTTGTATCGCCATGGCTTCGCCCATGCGAACGGCGCGCCCGGGCGCCCAGGCGGCATTGAATTGCAGCGCGCCGGCGGGAAACAGCAACACCACCGTCGAGCCGAGCAAAAAGCGGCCCATCTCGCCGCCCTGTTTCAGTTGCACGGGCTCGCCGCGATCGCCGGGGTAGTGCCATTCGCGCAGCGTGCCGGTGCGTGGCGGGTTGATCACGCCATGCCACACCGTGGCCATGCTGCCGACGATGGTTGCGCCCACCAGCACCAACGCCAACGGGCCGCGCGTCGACTCGAAAATGCAGACCACCCGTTCGTTGCGCGCAAACAGGCCCGGCACACCGCGCGCGGTAGTGGGGTTGACGGAGAACAGCGCGCCGGGCACGTGGAGCATGCGCGTCAGCCGCCCGTCGCAAGGCATGTGGATGCGGTGGTAGTCCTTCGGGCTCAGGTACAGCGTGGCGAAGTGGCCGTCCTGAAACCGGCCGGCCAGTTTTGCATCACCGCCGAGCAGTGCCGTGGTCGAGTAATGGTGTCCCTTGGCCTGGAAGATCTGGTCGCGCAGGATGGCGCCGAACTGGCTGATCGCGCCGTCGACCGGGCAGGCCCAATCGGCCGCCGCCAGCGGGCGCGCGCCGGGTTTCAGCGCGCGAGTGAAGAACTCGTTGAAGCTGGCGTAGTGGGCGATGTCGGGGTCGGCTGCCTCCGCCATGTTGACGCCATAACGGCCGACGAACCAGCGGATCAGCCGCGTGGTCAGCGCCCCGGCCCGCGCCGAGGCGATTCGTCCGCCGAAGGCCGTCATGGCCTGCTTCGGCATCAGGTACTGCGGTAGCACGGCAAGACGATCCGACACGTTGGCGTTGACCTGGGGGGTGCGAGGGTCGGGATTGTATCGAGCACGTTTGCCGGCACCGATCGTTGGTCAGGGGCGGTCAGGGGCCCGTCGCCGGGCGGCTGCGCGCCACCAGGCCGGCCAGGCCGCTGCCGTCCAACGCGCGCAAGAAAGCCACCAGCGCCTGCTTCTCACCGGCCTCCAAACCCAAGGGGCGCAGGCGCTTGCTCTTGGACGCCAACTCGCCGCCGCCGCGGTCGTAGAAGTCCACCACCGCCTCCAGCGTGGGCAGCGATCCGTCGTGCATGTAGGGCGCCGTTTGGGCCACGTTGCGCAAGCTCGGTGTCTTGAAGGCGAAGCGGTCGGCCGGGTCCAGCGTGATCTCGAAGCGGCCCAGATCGGGCCGCCACTCGGACGCAAATGCGCCGAGGTCGGCGTTGCTCACAACCGTCTGCACGCCTGGGGCGAGTGGCACCACGAAGCTTCGGGCCGACGCCAATGCCTGCCCCGCTCCGGTGGCGTGAAAGCCAGCGTCGGCCAGCAAGGCGTGCGTGAGGCCCACCCCATGGCACTGGGTACAACCGGCCTTGCCCGAGAAGAGCCGAAAGCCTTCTTGTTCCAGCTCAGACAGGGCCGTGGTCTCAGCGCCATAACGCCAGCGATCGAAACGCGAATTGGCCGCCACCAGAGTCGCTTCAAACGCGGCCACGGCCTCGGCCACGGTTTGCATCGCAGGCCCGGCGCCCTCAAACGCGCGCTCGAACAGGCCCTTGTAGTCCGGCAGCGCGCGCAGGCGGTCCAGCACGTGGCCGATCGACGGGTTGGCCATCTCGTCCGGGTGCAGCAGCGGCAACCAGGCCTGCGTGACCAGCGAAGACTCGCGCCCATCGTGAAACAGGCGGGCCTGCCAGGCCACGTTCAGCAGGCTGGGGGCGTTGCGCCTGAGGCTCTTGCCTTCGATGCCGATGCCGGTCTGTGAATCGTGCGAGGTGAAGCCCTGCTCGGGCACATGGCACATCGCGCACGACATGGTGCCGTTGAAAGACAGGCGACGGTCGAAGAACAGCTTGCGGCCCAGCGCGATGCGCGGCGCGTCGAGCCGCGCATTGGCAGGCAGTGGTAGCAGCGGCAGCGGCGGCAGGCCGAACGATGCGGTGGCCGCCGCGGTGGCCGCTTCGGCGGCCGATTCAGTGGTGCCGCCGGGCCGCTGCGGCGCATCGGCGCGCGGTGCCGGCCCGCCGGCGGCCAGCACCAGCGCACCGGCCACGCCCCATCCACCCCAGTTCGCGTTCATGCCTTCATTTCAGCGTCGGCGGGCCCTTGGCCAGGGCTTGCCCCGCATGCTCCAACGCCAGCGTCTTGAGGTCGTTGACGATCACCTCCGGATGCAAAAACGCCGCGCTGTAAATCTCGCGCACCTGCCCGCGCCGGTCCAGCAAAAACACCTTCAGCATGTGCGTGCGCGTGCGGGCCGGGGCACCGCGGG
Source organism: Methylibium sp. (assembly GCA_031378125.1). Lineage (GTDB taxonomy): Bacteria > Pseudomonadota > Gammaproteobacteria > Burkholderiales > Burkholderiaceae_C > LGRD01. Next base: position 10,932 of record JANNDW010000093.1, read on the forward strand.
CGTCGAGTTCGACATCGACGTCCTGGCCGAAGTCGGCCAGGATCGGCAGCAGGAAGCGGGTCGAATAGGTGGTCAGGAAAAACCATCGCACGTCCTTGGCGCGCGCGTTGTCGCCGCCGTAGGCCTGCATGGCCTTGGGGTCGTCGTGGGTGGGGTCGAACGACAGGCTCACCAGCCGCACCTGCCCGCGCAGCGCGGGTTCGGCCAGCACCCTCTTTTTGACCGTGTCGAAGGTTTCATACGCCAGCGGGCAGCCGATCGGGTCGGAGCAGTAGGTGTAGACGAACGACAGCAAGGTCAACGCGCCATGCGTGTAGTTCGACAGCCGGCGCGGCGCCCAGTTGCGTTCCAGCACCCAGCCGTTGGCGGCGTCCTGGATCACGGGCAGGGCATAACTGCCCGCCGCGGGTGCGACAAAGCCCTGCACGGGAGGGCGCGGCGGCGTCTGCGCCCGCGCGGCCGGCCCGCCCGAGACCAGCGCCCACGCGCAAGCCACGACGCCGCAGCGCAGGCCGGCGTATGCAGCGGCCGGCGCGCCGCGCAACAAAATCAACGCGGCGCCGCCGCGACCCGCTCCGCAGCGCCCAGCGACGCGCTGGCGCCGGCCCGGGCACTGAACTTCATGTGGTGGGCGCGGCCCAGTTTGAGCTTGTTGAAGTCGACCTCGAACGCCGGCTTGAGCTCCTTGCCGTCCCAGTTGAAGGCGCGCAGGAACTGCTCGTTGTCATCGCCCTTCTTGTCCCAGTTGGCCAGCAGCGACGAGGTGATGTACACCCGCTTGCCGTCCCAGCTTTGCGAGACCATGTTGACCTGCTTGCCGGTGACCTTCTCGTAAGTCTGCTTGGGCGCTTCGGGGTTGCTCAGGTCGAAGTAGCGGGTCTTGCCGTCCATGAAGGTGTTGACCCACAGGCCCTTGCCGTCGGCATTGATGGAGATGTCCACCGGCAGCGGAATCTTCGCCGGGTCGCCGATGGTGGCCACGTCCTTGGCCTGCCACTGGCCGCCGGCGTCTTGCTTGACCAGCCACAGCTTGGAGGTCAGCGCGGTGGCCGTGATGGCCCAGTTGTCGCTGCCGGCCAGCGACCAGCGGATCTCCAGCGGCGCACCCGGCACCTCAAACACCTTGGTGGGCTTCATGGCCTTCAGGTCCCACAGCGCCATCGAGCCGCCGAAGTTCTTCATCGCATTGGCATCCTTGATCAAGGCGCCCAGGTCCATCATGTAGTTGGTCCAGCCGGTGAAGCTGGACGTGAGCATCGCGTTTTTCTGCGGGTTGATGCCGATGTCGTAACCGTAGCCATCACCGCCGCCGATCTCCTTCACGCCCTTGGGCATGCTGGTGCCGGAGACGAACTTGCCCTTGTTGTTGTACAGCGCCATGCCGGTGGCGCCGCCATGGTCCTTGGCGTTCGACAGGCCTTGCACCAGCATGCGGCCCGGCAACGCGTAAAAGGTGTGCGGGCCGACGAAGCCGGACCTGGACTCGAAGTCCTTGATCTTGTTGACCAGCCTCGGCTTGGCGGGGTTGGTGCCGACGTCGAAGACGAAGATCTGGTTGTCGTCCAGGCGGCCGGCCCACAGGTGCTTGCGGTCGTCGGTGAAGCCCATGTGGTGGGCCTCGCCGCGCCCGGTCACCGACACCGAATGAATCACCTTGCCGTAGGTTTTGCTGGCCGGGTCGGCGTCTATGGTGACCAGCTTGTCGAAGCCGTCGCCCAGCCCTTTGACGCCGAGCGTCCACACATGCAGAAAATGCTCCTGCCCCTTGATCAGGCGCGCCATGTAGGGCGAGTTGCAGGTCTCGTCGGCGCGAACGGGCGCCGTTGCGGCCGCCGCAAGGAACAGCGCAGCGATCGACGTGGCGATGAGGTGTCTGGAAGGGATGCTCATGGTGTCTCCTGGGTTGCGGGTGGGCGAAATCCTACGCCTCCGCGAAGGTGACTACACAAAGCCGGCTCAATCGAAGCCGCAGCTCATTGGTGGGAGTGACCGCGCAGGGCCCAAAGCGAGCAGGCACGGCACTGAAGTTCAGCGCCTCAAGCCGCGGCTCAAGCTCAGCGTCGGCCCCGGGCGGCCATCGATGGGGTGGCCGCAGCAGTGCGCGCGCGGGCTCAGCCCTTCTTCCAGAACCGCTTCGCGCCCGCAAAAGCTTTCAGTTCCGCGTTTGACTGACCCATCAAGGCGTCACGCCGCGCGGCCAGCCAACCCAGCGCGAACCCGCTGCGAGGGTCGGTGGCCAGGGTGTTTCGATGGGCAGTCATCGCCATCGCCACATCGTTCAGCGCGCCCAGTTTGTCTTGCAGCACACGCAGGGGCTTCAAGAACCGGCGCACCGCGCGCGCCTCGAACAGGCCGCCGGCAAACTCCACCGCATAGCGCAGGCGCTTGATCTGTTTGCGCAGGCTGTGCCGGCCTGCGTCATCGAGTTCGGCGTAGCGCAACGCGTCGGTCGCTGCGCGCCGGTACCAGCGGTTCAGTCGGCGCCTGAAGAATGGCTGCGGCGCGAGGTCTTGCGCGGGCGGGTCGAGCGGGTCGTGGCGCGCCATCTCGACCGTCGCGCCCAGCAGATCCAGCAGCAGCGCTTGCACCGGTTGGCTGCGCGCCACGTCCTGGGCGGACTCGCTGTCGGGCGCCGTGGCAGGCACCGGCGCGTTGCCTTCAACGCCTGCGCTGCGCAACGCCGCCTCCAGGTCGCGGCGGAGCTCACCCTGCAAAACCGCCTGGTCGCGCGCCGTTCCGAGGCGCCGGAACATCGATGCCGCGGCGTCGGCCAGGGCCTTGTCGGGGCCATCGGTGCGGAACAGCGCCAGAGCGCAACGCAGCCGGCGCAAACCGACCCGCAATTGATGCACATGCTCGTCCGAGTGCGTGCCAGCGGCGACCTGGCTGGCGTTGACGAGCACCTGGTCCGCGCAGCAACGCAGCACCGCAAGACGCGCGTCTCGCAGCGTCATCTTGCGTTTCAGTTGGACCGGCTGCCCGAGCCCGGCCGGCGCGACGGTTTCTCCCCGCGACAACAAGTCACCGCGTTCGGCCTTGCTGCGTGTGTCGAGCCACAGGCCGAAGCGCGCCACCCAGCGGCGCGCTTCGGCCAGCACCGCGACCGGCGAGCCGCCCAGCAGTTCGATTTCCAGCTCGTGCACCGCCAGCCTGCGTTCGCCGGCCTCGATGCCGCCTTCGTCGAAGGCCAGTTCAACGCTGCCCAGAGGGGTCTTCAGGCGGCGCACGCGGCGCAGGATGTCGGTGCGGTAGTGCGGCTGCAGCGCGGCCTCCGGCGGCTGCGAAAGCAGCGCCAGCAAGCGCTCACCGGCGGGTGTTCCGGTGTGCAGTGCGGGGTCGGCGGCCGGATCAAAGGACGCTGGGAACGGCAGCGCTACGTTGTGTTCCAGCCGTGTCATGCCGTCGCGCCCCGCGCCCTTGAGCGTTTGCACCCAGACCCTGCCCTCGCGCCGCACGCGCAACGCCAGCCCGGCCTTGGCCAGGGCACGCTCGGGCGTGTCCCAGTAAGACGCGCGCAATCGAACCCGGCGCGTCTGCGCGCGGCCCGCCACGGCCTTGTCCACGGCAGCACGCTGGTGCGCGGGAACCTGGAACTTGAGCTCGACTTCTGGCATGAAAACGCTTTGACGCTTGGGCGGATTCCCGGATCAGTCGTCAATGGGAAAGTGGCGCCGGCTTGGGTTTGAACGCGTTGTCATCGAACCCCTTGCAGTAGGCCTTCCAGTCGCGGCGCAGCTGGGTTTCGCTGTCCCGCGCGGCGTCCAGCAGCGTCCTCTTCCATTTGTTGCGCTGCCCGAACGCGATGAGCTCATCGGCAATGGCCGAGCCTTGCCGGCCAGAACCGCGCAACTGCGCCGAAGCGACGAGGGTGCCCATTGCGGCGACGAGCTTTTGCAGATCGCCCAAGGTCTGGCGCGACCGGCCCAGCGACACCCGGTCTTCGCTGGGCTGCAGCTCGCGCAGCACGCCGGCGTGTTTGCCCAGCATCACCGGGTGCAGGAAGGCCATGGGCACGGCCTGCAGACGTTGCTGCAACTCCACCACGCGGTGGGCATCGGTCTTCCACAGGGGCTGCGCCACCAAGAGGTGCGGGACCAGCGACGACCGGGGTGCGCGCTTCAGGTCAAGCAGGCAGTTGCCGTCGGGCGACCCTTTGCCCTTGACCAGAATCACATACCGCTCCATCCCCAGGCTGCCGGTGCCGGCAATGCGGCGCGCAACGTCCAGCGGCTTGTAGAAGTCCGGGTCGGGCTGCTTGTGGGCAAATGCCTGCATGAACTCGGTGACCTTGGCGCGCTGCTTGTCGGACACCGGCAAGGCTTTTTCCCCGTCCACCCGCAGCACGCGTTGTTTGCCATTGCGTTCGGTGCGCTTGTCGAGAAAGTCGCCGCGCTGGCGGCCCTGAAGGCTGTCGAACAGGTCTCGAACCAGGCCTTGCGTGGTGTCGCGCTCGGCCCAGCGCGCCTTGCCGCGCGTGAGCACCGCGGCATAGGCATCCACAAAGCCCTGGCACAGGCTCAAGGCGTCGTCGCGGCTGGCGGACAGGCTGTCCGCCCCGACCAGCAGGCTGGTGAGAAAGCGCACCAGGTCCCAACTGGCCGGCGCCAATGCGGCTTCGTCGAAGTCGTTGATGTCGAAGTAGACGAGCCGGTTGTCCCCCTTGAAGCTGCCGAAATTCTCCAGGTGCAGGTCGCCACACACCCAGGCCAGCGGCTCGGTATCGAGGCGCGCCAGTTGCGGCAAGCGGTCGTAGAACAGGTGGCAGGTTCCGCGCAGAAAGACAAACGGGTCGGCGCGCATCGCCTTGTATTTCATTTGCAGCCGCTCGGGGTCGCGGCCCGCATTGAAGTCGCGGATGTTGCGCACCGCATCCATGATGTCAACCCGCATTCTTGGGACGGCCTGGTTTCAATGGGGCCAGGCTGTCCAACGCGAGCCGCAATTGGGCGCCAGACAGCGCCGCCAGGGCATGCAGGCCGGCGCGCAGCAACTCGCTCTTCTTGGCCGGCCGCCGAAAGCTCAGGGCGCGTTCCTTCAAAAGATGAATCAGCTCGAAGTCGGCCCCCGGCATCGCAAAGCTGTCACGCACCAGCTTCTGCTTTGGCGGCTTGGCAGGCGCCGCAACAACCGCACCCGGCGGCGCTGAGCCGGCCTTGGATGGGGGGGGTTTGGCTGCGGCTTTGCGGGCCACAGCGGCTGCGCGCGTCGCTGCCGCCTTGTTTGTCTTGGCGGGCGCGGGGGCTCGGGTGGACGGCATCGCGAATTTCCTTCAGGTCATTGATATAAATAGTATATATCGTATAGATGATTGAAGGTCCGCGCCACCCCGCATGATCAGCAGCGCGAGGATGGCCCACACCCACGTGGCGTCGCGCGAGCGCACACGACGGAACTCAGCCCAGGCTTTCGAGTCCAGCAGCCTCGCCCGGCACGCGCCCTGCATCATTTTTGAACCGTCGCGTCAAGACCGGTGAAGGGCGGGGTTGGCCGCCGCACCTACAGTTCGGGCTCTGAACCGGGGCGCAGACGCGCCGTTGCCTCGTACCCACCCGCCCGCTTGCCGATGAACACCGCCTCGTCACCGCGTTACAGCGCCACCGCCATCACCTTGCACTGGGTGCTGGCCGTGGCCATCGTCGGCTCGTTCAGCTTTGGCCTGTACATGACCGACCTGCCGGTCTCGCCGCAGCGGCTCAAGCTCTACAACTGGCACAAGTGGGCCGGCGCCTGCATCCTGGCCTTGTCGGCCCTGCGGCTGTTGTGGCGCCTGACGCACCGGCCGCCCGTTGACTTGCCCATGCCGGCCTGGCAGCAGCGCGCCGCGCACGCCACGCACGGCCTGTTGTACGCGCTGTTCTTTGCCGTGCCCCTGGTGGGCTGGGCCTACAGTTCGGCGGCAGGCTTTCCCGTCGTCGTGTTCGGCGTGCTGCCGTTGCCCGACTTCGTGCCGGTGGACAAAGACCTGGCCAAGCTGATCAAGCCGTTTCACAAGTACCTTGCTTTCGGAATGGCCGCGCTGGCGCTGGCGCATGTTGGCGCCGCTCTCAAACACCAGTTCCTCGACCGCGATGGCCTGCTGTCACGCATGTGGCCGGCCCGCACCTGAAAGGCTTTTGCATGAAGACCACCCTCGCCATTTCCGCGCTTGCGCTGTTCGCCTCCTTTGCGGGCGCTGCCTGCGCGCAACAAAAGCTGCTGCCCGCGCAAAGTGAAATCTCTTTCACCAGCAAACAGATGGGCGCGCCGGTCGACGGCAAGTTCAAGAAATTCGACGCCCAGATCACGTTCGACCCCACCAAGCTTGACGCCGCCAACATCGCTTTCAGCATCGACCTGGCCAGCGCGCAGATCGGCGACGCCGACACGCTGGCCGAGCTGGCCAAGGCGGCCTGGTTCGACAGCAAGCGCGTGCCGCAGGCCACGTTTCAATCGGCCAGCGTCAAGGCCGCCGGGCCGGGCAAGTTCGACATCACCGGCAAGCTCAACATCAAGGGCAATGTGCGTGATGTGGTGGTGCCGGTCACCCTGACCCAAGCGGCCGGCACGACGCTGGCCGCCGGCGGGTTCGTCATCAAGCGGCTGGATTTCAAGATTGGCGAAGGCGACTGGTCCGACACCGGGGTGGTGGCCAATGACGTGCAAGTGAAATTCAAGCTCGCGCTGACCGGCGTGGGCGCCTTGTGATCATTTTCCCGAGCTCTTGTTTTTCTGTTCTCAACCTCACTCCAAGGAACCGACCGATGAAGAAAACCCTGCTCACCGCCGCCCTGCTGGCCGCTGCAACGCTGGCGCAAGCCCAGAGCGCCACCTACGGCATCGACCCGACGCACACCTTCGTCACCTTCGAGGCCAAACATTTCGGCACCTCGACCTTGCGCGGCCGCTTCGACAAGAAGGAAGGCTCGGTCACCATCGACCGCGCCGCCAAGTCCGGCAAGGCCGACATCACCATGGACGTCGGCTCGATCAGCACCGGCGTGGGCCCGCTCGACAGCCACCTGAAGAGCAAGGACTTCTTCAACGCCGCCGAGAACCCGACCGCCAAGTTCGTTGGCGACAAGTTCACCTTCGACGGCACCAAGGTCGCGTCCGTGGCCGGAACGCTGACCATGCTGGGAAAGACCCAGCCGGTCACGCTGAACGCCACCAACTTCAATTGCTACGACCACCCGATGCTCAAGCGTGAGGTGTGCGGCGGCGATTTCGAGACCACCATTCAACGCAGCCAGTGGGGCATGGACTTCGGCCTGAAGGCCGGCTTGCCCGACAGCATTCGGCTGCTGGTGCAGATCGAAGCGGCCAAGCAATAAGCTCCGAGCCTCAAACGCTGGGCTTGCCTCGCGCGGCCCAGCGCGACCGAAACAGCGCCAGGGTCTCGACCAGCCCCCACAGCACCGCGCCGCACAGCGCCAGCACGGAAACCGAGAACCGTTTTCGACAGCCGCTGTTCATGCTCATCCCTTCGGTCCTGGAACGCTTCGGTGCTCGCAATCCGCCCGCCGCCGATGAACCGTAGCCGCCGAATGTGACCGGTTGATTTCAGTTCGGTGACGGGCACTCAAACTTTGATTGTGCGCAGCCCATCCGGCCGGGACTTCGCGCGCTACGCTTGAGCGTTTCCACCGCATTCAACGCCACGCGTGCGCCAACCCGAACTGACCGAGCTGCTCGAACTCCAGCGCCTCATCGAACAGGGGGGCGCTCATGTCGAATCGCGCATCGTCTGCGAGGTGGGTTCGGGTCAGCAAAGCTTCTGCGTCCATGCCGTCGCGATGGGCAACCCCAGCCCCGAGGTGCCCGCGGTGGGATTTTTCGGCGGGGTTCATGGCCTGGAGCGGATTGGCGCCGAGGTGGTGCTGGCCTATCTGCGCAGTTTGGTGGTGCGGCTGCAATGGGACAGCATGCTGCACCGGCAACTGGAGTCGGTGCGCCTGGTGTTCATGCCGGTGATCAACCCGGTGGGCCTCTGGCGTGGCACGCGCGCCAACGCCCATGGCGTGGACCTGATGCGCAATGCGCCGGTGGACGCGGCCGAGAGCGTGCCGTTTCTGATCGGCGGGCAGCGCATCAGCGCGGCACTGCCCTGGTACCGCGGCGCCGCCAACGGGGCGATGGAAACCGAGAGCCGGGCCGTCTGCGAGGTCGTCGAACAGGAGTTGCTGGCGCGCCGGTTCAGCCTGGCGGTGGACTGCCATTCGGGCTTTGGCGTGCGCGACCGCATCTGGTTCCCGTTTGCGCACACCGCCAAGCCCATCGAGCACTTGCCCGAGGTCCATGCGCTGAAGGCCATCTTCGACCAGACTCACGGCCAGCACCGCTATGTCTTCGAGCCGCAAAGCCGCCAGTACCTGGCGCATGGCGACCTGTGGGACCACCTGTACCTGCGCTCGCGTGCCAAGCCTGGCCACACTTTTTTGCCGTTGACCCTGGAGATGGGCTCCTGGCTGTGGATCAAGAAAAACCCGCGCCAGCTGTTCTCGCGCCACGGCATCTTCAACCCGCTGATCGAGCACCGCCAGCAGCGCGTGCTGCGCCAGCACATCGGCTGGCTGGACTTCGTCACCCGCGCCGCGTGCAGCCATGAGCGCTGGATCCCGACCGGGGCACAGCGTGACCGGCACCGGACGCAGGCGCTCGCGGATTGGTACGGGCAGAGCGTCGAATGAGCGCGCAGGGACTGTTTGTGTCCGGCCTCAGCCCGAAGGCGAATGCCGCAGTGCGCAGCACGAAGCTTGCCCGATGACCCGCTGGGTCTTGCTGCGCGGGTTGACGCGCGAGAGCCGTCATTGGGGGGCGTTCCCGCAAATCTTTGCCGGGCAGTTTCCCGGCGCGCGCATCTTGACGCCGGACCTGGCTGGCAACGGCCGCCTGCACGAACTGCAAAGCCCGTCGACCGTGGAGGGCATGGCGGCGGACTGCCGCGCAAGGCTGCTGGCGCAAGGCGAGCGGCCGCCCTTTCATCTGCTGGCGATGTCGATGGGCGCAATGGTCGCGCTGGCCTGGATGCAGGCGCACCCGGCCGAGATCACCGGCTGCGTGCTCATCAACACCAGCCTGCGGCCATTCAGCCCGTTCTACCAGCGCCTGCGGCCGCACAGCTATGCGGCCCTGCTGGGATGGATGCTGCCGAACCGCGACGAGCGGGCGCGCGAGGCGCGCGTGCTGGCGCTGACAAGCCGCCGCGTCGACCACGCTGCTTCGGTGCTGGACGAGTGGGTGCGGTATCGGCGCGAGTGCCCCGTCTCCGGCCAAAACGCCTTGCGGCAGCTGCTCGCGGCCGCGCGTTTCCGTGCACCCGCAACGAAGCCGGCGGCGCCCATGCTGGTGCTGACCGGGGCGCAAGACGCGCTGGTGGACACACGCTGCTCACATCGGCTGGCGCTGCAATGGTCGACCGCGATCGCGGTGCACCCGCGTGCCGGGCACGACCTGGCGCTGGACGATGGCCCCTGGGTTGCCGGGCAGGTACGCGACTGGCGGCGGTCCTGAAACCATGGCGTGTCCGACATGGCGTGTCCGCTGTGGCGTGTTCGGTCCAGAATCGCCAACCATCGCTGTCCCCATGCCTGCCCCCATGACGCACGCAGTGTTCCGCTCTCCCGTCGCCCGGATTGCCCTTGTCATCGCGGCCGGCGCCAGTGCCGCCGTCCGTGCCGAGGCCGTGACCTACGTGCTCGACCCCAGCCACACCCAGGTCACCTGGGAGGTGGTGCACCTGGGCACGTCGACGATGCGCGGGCGCTTCAATCGCGTCGAAGGCCATGTGACGCTGGACCGTGCGGCGCGCAAGGGGGATCTCTCGATCACCTTGGACACCGCCTCCGTCAGCTCCGGCGTCGCGCCGCTGGACGGGCTGCTGCGCGGCTCGCAGATGCTGAGTTCGCAAGACCACCCGAAGGCCTATTTCGTGGCGCGGCAAATGAGCTTCGAGGCGGACCAGCCGGCCTCGGTGCGGGGTGAATTCACGCTGCGTGGCATCAGCCAGCCCTTGCAGCTGCGCGCCACCGCATTCAACTGCTATCAGCACCCAAGCCTGCAGCGCGAGGTCTGCGGCGGAGACTTCGAAGCCGAACTCAAACGCAGCAGCTTCGGCATCAACCACAGCCTGCCGTTCGTGGCCGACCGGGTTCGCCTGCTGATTCAGGTGGAGGGCGTGCGGCAGTAGGGAGCGGGCCGCGATGACGGCGCTTTGGGGCTGCGCGATGCCTCGTCACAGCGCTCGGTCGCCGGGTTCGAACACCCAGCGCCATTCATTCACCCAGGTCAAAACTCTTTGAACATGAGTGTCTGTCTGCGCCGCGCCGCGCCGCGCCGGGCTCGGGCAAGCGTCCGCTGACGCCCGGCGGGATCGATATTCTTCGGCGATCGGCTCGGGTTGCCGGCGAGCCTTCCTGACGGGTTTTACCCAGTTGTCGATGGTGGTTCTGAAGACCAAAGTCCAAGCGTGCGTGAGCCGTTCCGGTTGTCGGCGCCACCGCTGCATTTCGACACCCTCCCAAGGAGATTTCATGACCCAAGCAAAACCCGCCCAGCGTCGCAAGTTCCTCAGGCAAGCCGTCACCGGCGTGGCCGCCACCGGCGCGCTGGCCGCGCCGATGATTTCCAGCGCCCAGGGCGCCACCAGCCTGCGCTTCCAGAGCACCTGGCCATCGAAGGACATCTTCCACGAGTACGCACTCGACTTCGCCAAGAAGGTCAACGACATGACCGGTGGTGACCTCAAGATCGAGGTGCTGCCCGCGGGTTCGGTGGTGCCGGCCTTCGGCCTGCTGGACGCGGTCTCCAAGGGCACGCTGGACGGCGGGCACGGCGTGCTGGGCTACAACTACGGCAAGCAGAATGCGCTGGCGTTGTGGAATTCCGGCCCGGCCTTCGGCATGGACGCCAACATGCTGCTGTCGTGGCACAAGTACGGTGGCGGCAAGGAGTTGCTCGACAAGCTCTACGCCTCCATCGGTGGCAACGTGGTGTCGTTCCTGTACGGCCCGATGGCGACGCAGCCGCTGGGCTGGTTCAAGAAGCCCATCACCAAGACCGAGGACTTCAAGGGCCTCAAGTTCCGCACCAATGGCCTGGCCATCGACCTGTTCACCGCGATGGGGGCGGCCGTGAACGCGCTGCCGGGCGGCGAGATCGTGCCGGCGATGGACCGCGGCCTGCTCGACGGGGCCGAGTTCAACAACGCCACCTCCGACCGCCTGCTCGGCTTCCCCGACGTGTCCAAGGTGTGCATGCTGCAGAGCTACCACCA